>NZ_QRGB01000001.1:1261409-1576761 GCF_003449035.1 Pedobacter indicus | reverse complement strand
AAGTAAAATTCTGATTCTGCTTTGGACTGACACCATAAGCGACCCCGCTGGTAATGGTTCCACTGACGCCCTTTGTCTGATTCTTTTTTGTTTTGATATTTATTATACCAGCAGAACCGGTTGCATCAAATTTAGCCGTTGGGCTATTAATTATCTCTATTGACTGGAGATTGTTGGAAGAAAGTGACTTCAGGAGATCGGTGAGCTCTGTGCCGGAGAGAAAAGTTTGCCTTCCATCCAATAAAATCTGTACGCCACTTTTGCCATTTAGGGTAATGCTATTTTCATTTTCAACGTATACCCCCGGTGCTCGCTTCAAAGCCTCCAAAGCTGACACATCCTGTCCTCCAATTGTGTTGGCAACATTATAGGTAATGGTTCCTCCGTTAATTTCTAGAATTTTTGCTTTTGCTTTGATCTCTACCTCTTTGAGACTATTTTCTAAAATTGAAAGACTGATGGTGTTAAAATTGACATCATCTAATACAAAAAAAGGAGATTGATAATCTTCGTATCCTAGGTATTTTACTTTTATTGAATATCTACCTGGTGCCTCATACCGAAAACTGAATTTGCCGACACTATCTGTGACAGCGCTGAGAACCACCTTTTGATCAATATCATGCAGCATGACCGTCGCCAAAGGGATAGGTTCCATTTCATCATCCACAACTTTCCCAGAAATATTTTTGACAATGTTCTGAGCAAAAAGACTTGAGAACATAAAGAAAACTGCCCCAAATAATAAAAATCGAAACGTAATAGATGACGCCATAGGCTCGCTTATAATGAAGATATAAAAAACAATTGAGGTTCCGGAAAATTTTAGTATTAGACAGAATTAACGCATTAAATTCAATAAACATGTGATAATTGAACAGTTAAATCGAACTATCGAAACAATCCTCCAAACTAACAACTGACTGACCATATACCACTTACGAGTTTAAGATAAAGCCAGAGTATTCGATTGCTTAAACTCGATTTGAGTCTATAGTTGTTGTTAGTACACTTCATGTTGGCTTGATTACTGCATCCAAAATCCTAAGGATAAATCAGATACTTACTTCTCATTTTCTTATACTCTTCCAGACCGGGTTCCCAACTTTTACGAATTTCATCCTCAGTAAGTCCAGCAACAATCTGTTCCCTCAATACGTCTCCACCTGCCAACTTCTCAAATACAACGATTTCTTTACTCTGCTTGGAATCAAAAAAAATCTTCTTATCAGGATAATTGTTATACATTTCTATCAACCAGGAAAGGTCTATTTTCTTAGCTTCTCTTAACTTTTTCAAATCCACCTGTCTCAGATCTAGACCAAAGCACTCCTGTCCCATAAAAATTGGAGTTGCACTCATTTCTTTAATACTTACCGGCGTAAATGAAAAGTCATAGATTCCCTTCAATGCCGGACTACCGATGACGGTAAAAGGAAATTTGGTGCCGCGCCCTTCACTAAGCACCGTTCCTTCAAATAAGCAAGTTGACGGATACAGCAGAACGGCCTGATAGGTATTTATATTCGGGGACATGTCCACTGGTGGAACGTATTCCATATCATGACTGTAGTTCAAAACTGGAATAATTTTTATTTTGCACTTAATGCCATTCGCCAACCAACCTTCTCCATTGATCATTTGAGCATATTCCCCAACTGTCATCCCATGCACAATTGGAACAGGATGCATTCCGATACCTGATTTAAAAGCCATATCTAATATAGGTCCATCCACAAAATAACCATTCGGGTTTGGCCTGTCAAGAATTAAAAGCTCTACATCGTTCTCAGCACAAGCTTCCATAACCCGATGCATCGTTGCGATATAAGTGAAGTACCGTACTCCGATATCCTGTATATCAAAAATCATTAAATCGACATCAGCCAACATCTCTTTTGTAGGCTTATTTGTCTTTCCATACAATGAAACGATTTTAACACCAGTGGACGGGTCGATAGCATCAGCAACTTTCACGCCGGCACCAACATCTCCACGGAATCCATGCTCAGGTCCAAATACCTTCACAATGTTAACACCAAGTGAAACAAGACTATCCACACTTGACCTGTCTCCTATCCTTGAAGTAGGATTAACCACCATACCAATACTTTTACCTTTAAGATAGCTTAAATATTCAGAGGTCCGATCAGCGCCTGTGCGTATTTGTGAAATAGCAGCATTAGAAAGTAGCAGGAACGCAAAAAGAAAGAAAGCAAATTTATTTTTTTTCATAATTTATTATAATTAGTATCACTGATCGTTTTATCTCAAAATTCCGGTGAAATTACTTCTATTCAATGCATTGCAACCACATATATTCCAAAGAAGTCTGATAAACAGCTCATTAAATCACGGCATTAAACTAGGAATAAAAAATAAAATAGACAAGAAAACGCATAATATATTTACTAAACCCGCAAAAACAAGCACAAACACGAAAAAATATACTTTAAAAATTAAACTCAGCGATTTTCAAATCGATTGCAAATCAAGTACTATTAATCCTTAATAAAATAACAATTGCCCAAAAACAAAAAAATGCAACGTCACGATAAAGAACAACCATAGGTGGTCAATAGAGAAGGCATATCGTAGAGCATTGTGTACAAATAAAGAAGATCGCTCAAAAGATTCACTTAGTGGATATTCTGACCCGAATCAAGGCTGCTCAGTAAAAAGGAGACGGAAATCTTCCTCTCTCTTTTAAGAAAATCATTTATCGGTGAATAATCTATTTGGGAACCAAATACTATGTTCATGTCTTCAACTTTTCGAACTACCCTAGAAGTCAAATCAATACGTTTGAGAAAGTCAAGACACTTGTTTTCTCGTTCAGGAATTAAAAACATAGCAAATTGCTTATTGAACTTAATTGAAAACAGCAAACCGTGATACATACAGGTAAAAATGAAATCAGCATTCTTCACATAGCCCATCCAACTGAATGGTGAAGGAGAAATAATATTTAGGTCCGCCCAATCGAATTTCTTACCAATAGATACTGTTTTCAATCCCTTATTCCTGCTCAACACCTTCATATTTTCCAAAGTCCGATCATCAGGTAGAAGACCGTCAGAATAAAAAAGAATATAATTTCTAATTCCTTAACTTCTGTATCAAAATTGTAAATAAGTGTTGGATCTAAAACAAGCGTTGGTGTATTGTGGTTCAAGGATTCAGCAAATTTAAAGGTATTCATATCTCTAACGCCTAAACGATGAAAATTTTTCATTAACTGCATGATAATTCTTGGATGTTGCCTATCATAATTGTCGGGACCCATACTCGCAGCATAGGATACGATGCGCTTTGCAGAAAGCTGATCAGAAAAATAATGGAGTTTCTACATTTGACTGGAGACTTTTCGGGTAGAATTTTTAACTTTAAAAGTCAGTAGTTATTATGGAAAAAACACCAAAAGTATTTGATGAGCAATTTAAGCGGATGGCGACCGCGTTATCCTATGCGAAAGGCAGCATCAGGGCTGCAGCGGATGAGTTGGATATGGATCCGTCGCTTCTATCGAAAGGGCGGCGTGATCCGCGGTTCAATGACGCCTATGCCCGCCCTTGGCACCGGCAAATGCGACCTCGGGTGACCTTGAGGGTGAGATGAATGTTTCCGGCGATGCAACGGTCAGTGTAATCATGAACAAAATTATGGGTTATAAGTTAAAACCGGTACCGCAAAACTTGTGAAGACTATAAGCAAACCTAGTCAATGCTAAAAGGTACTAAGCGCTAACCATTTTGTAGTTCATTCTGAATCTCTATTCTTTTTCACTTTCAACCGTTGCAATCTTTCGCTTGCCACCTCTGCCTGCTCTTTGGATTGCCTTGCTGCCTCCTCGGCTTTGGTGAGAGCAATCAACCGGTCCTCCTCTTGCTCTATCCAGGCCTCCAGTTTCTTGGGGTTATCATGGTATACCGAATCCACATCCAAAAACACGTTTGGATAGAGCAATTTGACCGCTCGTATTTTAACGTCACTGTTGTGCAAAGACGAATTATTCCGCCAAAGCTGAATGCTGGCAAAAAGAGAGAAAACCACAACAAGAAACAGAGTAACACCAGCGATAATATAGGGTCGCTGATTTCCGGTAATCCGATGCTCTACATCGATTTTCATCTTCTGCGGCATCTCTTTTATGAGCGTTTCCTGTATCCCCTGTCGTTCGATCAGAGTGGCAACTAGATTGCGATTGAAGGAAATGTTATTATGCATAGACTCTTTGAATTCTATAAGGGTATCATCCTTTAGAAGATGCCCCAATTGTCTGCTGATATGCTCAAGTTCCGCTGAGTAGTCTTTATCTTCACCCGTTTCCGGCTTCTGCTGTTCGATCCGGTGCAATTGTTCGTTCATATGCACCAATATATCCTGCTGGTCTTTCAAGATGGTCTGTATTTCCTGTTCTTTCATTTTTTTCTATTTATCTACTGATACCCCGTGACTGTGTGTTTTTCCGTTTTTTCCTTTTCCGTCGACGCTTTTCTGCATCATCCAAAGAATCAGGTTCCGGTGCGGTATATTCTGGTTGGAGCAGAATATCGAGGAGACCGGAACCATGTGATGCATCGTGGTGGTGCTGCTGTCCCGTGTTCACACCCAGTACCTCCCTGATCTGTTTGGCAAGAAAATCTCTTTTAGGTGTTGGAGCCAACTGCATTTCCAAGCGATTGTTTTCTTTTAACTGCCGGTCGATTCCGTTGTAGCTGAATTTGCGGTCAATTGCCGAACCTTTGAATTTCACCCCATCCTTTTCAAAGGAAACACCCTGCACATCCTTTGTTCCGCTACGATATTTGTAGTGGATGTTGATGTCTTTTTCCCTTAGCGAAGTTTCCACCTGTTTCCAGGATTTGGCCTTTGCCAACGTGGATTTCAATGCATCGTGTATGGCATAGCGTATTCGAGCATTACCGCGTAAAGCCTGCCGGTTTACCTGTGCCTTGCCTTTACCGAAATGGTAGCCGTACCGCTCGGTCATTTCCCGGCATATCTTTCTGCTCTTGTGCCAATGGTTGAAGTTGTCAAGGGTTTTGCCGTTGTTGTCAACACGGTTGTATACAATATGCAGGTGGGGGTGTTGTTTGTCCGTGTGCAGCACCGTCAGGTATTGCGTATCCTTGATGCCCATTTTATTCATATACTCCTTTGCGTGCTCAACCATCTTTTCGACGGTCAATTTATCTCGGTCCTCATTACTCCAACTGAGTGCAGTATGTCCGACGGCATTGCTAAGCTGTGGGCGGAGTTTTCGCTGAGCATTCAGATCAGCAATGATGGCTTTGATGTCATAATCCCTTACGCCGGATGAATCCAGTACGATGGACTGCTCCCGTTCTAAGAGGTAACGGACACAACCACCAAAGCTTTTCCCTGTGATTACCTTAGCGATCATCCCTTCCGATCCTTTCCATAAGTTCTTCCACCGTCGTCAATAACCTGCGCAGATCCGCCATCAGCGATACAAGTCCGTTCGTGTGTGCCAGTTTGGTCAATTGGTTGAGGTTATTGGCCATACCGGACAGAGTCCGTAGGTGTTTAGTTTCCTCTTTTGAAAGCCTCTGTCTTATCACAGCAACTTTGGCGGCACAGCGAAACCATTCGCTCATCGGCATTCCAGCATCATTAGCTTTGCTTACAATTGCCAATCGCTCGGTCGGGGTCATCCGAACGACCAGCGATCCGCTTCGGGTAATGGCTTTTCTCGGTCGTCCAGGTTTACGCTTTTGGGTAAAGATCTCTTTTTCCTTTAACGGTTCTTTCATTGTCCCCCCTCCGCTTGTTTACTAATTGCGACCAACGGGAGTATCTGCCGTTCCCCGCTCCACAGAGCGTGGAAGAACGATTTTTTGCATCGCAAAAAAATAAACTTGCTCCTTACAGATGGCATAGGAAAAGTGCTTTGGGAAAGATGTCTCCGGTCGGTGGCTTTGTTCTCAAGATTCATCGCTTCCCCCTTCCATCAATTTTTGGATATCCTCATACCGGTAATACATCAGACCGCCGATCTTGGTAAAGGGCAGGGTCTCATTTATCCGTAGGTTCTGCAACGTACCGGCAGAGATACCAAGCATTTTCCGCACTTCATAACTTTTCAGCCATGTCCTTGGTTCATCGCCATGCTTTCTTGGATGTGGATTGTGTTTCCTGATTTCCTCCAACAGATCTTTTTTGAATTGGTCAAGATCTGCTCTTGTAATAAGCTCAACATTCATTTTGTCCTCCTTTGTTTAGTTAAATAATATGTTATCCACGACTTGGAAACATTGCATACATATCCGGTCGCTTTAGGTACAAAGGAACAGTCTAAAGCTATTCAGAGGATGACCATTGTGGGCGTTTGGTCAGTTTTGAATGAATGCGTTTGGGCTTTTACAATCAATGACAATAAGGATGACCGATCCTTAATGCCTTTTTTAACAAGGTCTAATCTTCTACGGGTAAAATCTTAAAAATCTTTTCCTTTTCTCGTATTGGACGATACTTTGAACTGGGACTTTCTTTGTTTGAGGTGAACCTACTTCTTATCGTTTCCATGTTGATTTCCTCATCGCCGTGCTGGAAATATTTGCATATAATTTTCACCCATACGCTTTCAGTAGATGCACTCAAAAGTCGGATACCATCCTTCTGCGGCAATCTGAGTTCAGGCAATTGATGAACAATATCGATGAAAGCATTCAAATGTCCTTTTGTTATTCTGACCTTATATTCGGTCTCGTATTTTTTCAGCTTGTCGAGCTCTTCTTCCTTTTCAGCAAGTTTCTTTTTCAAAGAAGCTATCTCCGAATCATACCTCGTAATGGTGATGTCCACAGGGTCCCGGTATCCAGAAGGGCTGATGGAAATGAGGTAGTCACGGAATATTCGCAGGCATTTTAGGTTGATCCGATTCTGTGCATGTTTTTTTGAAAATGATGATTCTTTTCGGATGGCTTCAATGTGATCTGCTACGATCTCCCTCACGTGTCCATAAAACTCTTCCTCCGTGCATTTCCCTGTACGGATTGCATGTTCTTTATGGTACTCATAATAAGCCCCTTGTTCCTTATTGCCGATTTCATATAATTGGGCCAGGAAATGATTATCATCATAGTGGTTCCAAAAACCCACGGGGCTGCCTATATCATATCGGTGTTCTCTTCGTCTGAAAGGTCTGCGTGTCTTGAAATAGGTATCTCTCATGGTACATCTCTTTTTGAACATGTAAATAAAAAAGAGACAGTCAAAATGCGACTGTCTCTTACAAACTTACTTAATCCAGCGGCTTTTAAGCTGACTTATGTAACAACATATAATTAATTAGATATCGCTTGAGCCCATTGAGCCCTTTATTAGCCGATTATTAGCCCTTTCCGCCCTTTATTAGCCCTTTATATTCCTATCAAGGGTGTAGTGAGTGCCTCTTCCTGTAGTGCCTGTCTTATTTATTAGCCCTTTGCCTACAAGATCTTGCAAGTCGAGTGTTGCTCCCGGTTTGCTTATATTCGTAATTTCCTGATACAAACGATTGGTAATACTACCATGCTCCTTAATGTACAAGATCGCCTTAACCTGCCTATCTTTTATATCCAGTTTGCGCAAATACTCCTCTGTATAGATATCCTTTAAGAACACAACGCTAAGGCCTCCTTGATTTTCCTCAATAGTAGGCTCAGGTAGTCCAGCTTGTTTACAGGCCTCAATGATATCATTGGTTCCACGTCCCCAAGCTTCAACATATCCAGCCTTGAAAAATACACCGGCAATATTCCTGTTCCGAGGATAAGAGGAATGCTCTTGTTTCAATTCTTCAACGGTCAGTTCTTCCGGTAAAGTGCCTGGGTTCCATAAATGAAGGCGGTCATCGTAAACACGAAGAAAGACCCATGTACTCGAATAATCTTTATGGATGATCGCGTTCAATACAGCCTCACGCAAAGCAGACTCGGGGTATTCCAATGGTTCCATCCGTTCTAAACCTTTATAGGAAATCGGTCGGATAAGGTAACGGTCTTTTAATTTCTCCATAACCTTTTCGATCATGGTCAGCAGATTGGTCTCGATGACATCCTGAAACAGCAGGTCGCTGGAACTTTTGCCAAATCTCCCGATCTTAAAACTGGTCGTCGGGGAAAGAGCATAAGGCCGTTTCCCAAAAAGCAATATGGCAGCATGGGTCAACTCGCCGTCCTTTGTGAGCAGGTTCAAACGTTTCATAAGCAACAGAATATCTTCTTCACCAGCTGATGGAGGGATACGATCTTTACTGATGGCCTTCTTTAGGAATGACTGTATGGTTTCCTTATCCAGATCATCGACTGTAGCACCAGCGACGGGAATATCTTCCCAACTTTTTCCACTTTTTTTCAATAACCAATTATGCAATGCCGTTCCTTTCAGCTCCTGTTTAGTACTCCCACTACGGTAATGGTGTACACCGTGATAGGAAATGGGTACCGTGCTCTGCGGCACGATGATCTCCACATAATGCTTATCTTCCTCCCTATGAAGGTTGATGTCCACCACCAACCCCAATTGCTGAACGATCTTATTTGGTAAGTCATCCATGAGTTTTTTGTAGTCACCTACCCCAGTGACCGTTCCTTTATCATCAATACCAATGTAGATACGACCTCCTTGCGCATTGGCAAAACCACATATCCATTTCAGGTATTCGTCACGCCATGACTCTTTGTATTCTATATTTTGTTGTTCCGGCATATCTTTCTATCGTATCGTTAACAAAAATACATTTTTTAGTGGCTTATCTACAACGTGTCCGCCAATCGTTCCTGCAATCTGCTCATGTCCTCGCTCAATTTCGTCTCCACCACTTTGGCATAGATCTGCGTAGTACGGATGCTGGTATGTCCCAACATTTTTGAGACGCTTTCGATCGGCACACCGTTACTCAAGGTAACCGTGGTGGCAAAGGTATGACGGGCGATGTGAAACGTCAGATCCTTGCTGATACCGCAGATCTCTGCAATCTCTTTTAGGTAACCGTTCATCCGTTGATTGGTAATAACAGGAAATACCGTACCGTTGCTGACCGCTCTCGGGTCATCGCTGTATTTTTCCATCAAGGCTCTCGCTTTTGGCAATAACGGAACCCGCACACGGGTTTCTGTTTTTGCCCGGCTCATGGAAATCCAGAGGTTTCCGTCAATTCCGGTAACAATGTGATCAGGTGTAAGTTCGGAAAGATCGATATACGCCAATCCGGTATAGCAGCTGAAAAGGAACATGTCCAGTACGTGTTGCAGACGCTCGATCCTGAACTGCTTCTTTTCAAGCGAATCAAGCTCCCCTTTAGTAAGGCATTCCCGTTCTACCTTGTCGAAACGTTTCCGGAACTTGGCAAAAGGGTCTTTTGGCAGCCAGTCCACCATAACAGCCATGTTCACCATCTTTCGCAACCGTTCAATATGCTTCATGACACCATTATTATTCAACGGTCTATGGTAATCTTTAGGTTTATAGGTGCGCAGGTAGCTTTCGAAATCAGCAATAAATGTATAATTCAGTTCAGATAGGGCTATATCAGTCCGGCTGCACTTTTCTTTCAGGAAATTTTTGATATAGTTTTGCGTGGTATAGTAGTTCTTCATCGTGCCGAAAGCAAGTCTGTTCCCCTGTTCCTTATTATGGTATTCGATCAGTCCCACGAGCGTCGGTCCCGATTGGGCTGTACCCATGACACGATCTCGGATCCCCGGACCATCGATCGGCGAATCGGCCAATACCATCTGCTGATAGGTGTCGATGATCTTGGCCTTGAAACGGTCGAGAAACCTGTTGAGTTCCGCTGCTTCCTGCCGGCTACCTTTTGCCATTCCTTTTTTAACATCCCATTGGGAGGCGGAAACGGAGCGTTTCACCGAAATCTCCGTACGTTTTCCGTTTACGGTTATCCTGGCGCAAATAGGTGCCTTACCCTGTGCCGATGTCTTTTGTTTTTTGAGGTAAAAGATTACTCCAAATGTGCAATTCTGTGTTTTCATATCAACTATTTTAAAGGTTGCATGTCCATGATTTGGGTTCATTTATGAACATTTGGGACCAATGGGTCCCAGAAAAAAACCAGAACAGGGTACCAAATGGCTACAAAGAGCACCAAAACAAACGATAACAATTAACTGACTTACAGATTTTTAACCCACTTTCTGGGACCCAAAGATAGGTAACGACAATGGGTAACCGAATAGGTCCCATTTTCTTTGGCTTTACTTGAACAAATTGGGGTAACTAAAAAAGAAAAACCCCTTAAATCATACGATTTAAGGGGTTTTGACTGCCTTTGGAGGCTTTTCCGTCGGGGTGGCAGGACGCCGCTGCCATACTCTAAATCACTTATCATCAATTAATTACAAGATCAATCCAAACCAAGGTCACCTTTTAGTTCTCAACCGTTTGGAAAGTTAAAGATAACGCATCTTGTTGATACTTGAAAATCATTTCCACCTTATCTCCCCATCGTTAGTTGACTGTTTTCAAATTTCGTAAAGCTCGAAAAGGCTAGACCTTTTTAAAACAAAAATTAGACATTTTAATCCTAACCTATGCTAATATCCTTAATGATATTAGCATAGGTTTTTCCTACTTTACAAATGATCTATCGACTATTTCTACTTATTTCTATTTAACACGCTAATCACTAATCGTTTTACGATTTCCATCTCTTCCGGTTTACTTGAAGCGATAAAAAGCGTTAAACTAGCTAACGTGTCGTTATTGATTATAAGTTTTTGCTGAGCATTAAAAAGCATATTATTTTGCTGCAAAAACTTCAGAAAACAAGCTGCTGCTATTCGTTTATTACCATCTACAAAAGAATGGTTTTTGACGATTAAATATAAAAGCATAGTTGCTTTTTCTTCCAAAGATGGATAAAAGTCGTCCTCTCCAAAGCCTTTTTTTATTTGATTTAAAGAACCTTGAAAACTATCATCTTTTTCTTTTCCAAACACTGCTGAATCAAACTCAACTACCATTTCATAGATGAGGTTCTGATACTCTTCTAAACTTGGATATACTGCTTCTTTTTGGGTTAATCCTTCCACATCTAATTGTTCATGGTCGTAATCATCCAGTAAACTTAATCCTTTGGCAAAAATACTAAGCCATGAGTTTTCTCCCGCTTTTTCCTCAATAGCTCTACCTAATATTTGAATGCCATTTTTTAAAATCTGTACTTCTTGTTCTTTCTGGGCTAAACGTTTTTCGTTAATGGCATAGCCTTTGACCAAGTATTCTTTTAAAACGTCATTTGCCCAAATACGGAATTGAGTACCTCGCTTTGAGTTAACTCGGTAACCTACAGATATGATAACATCTAAATTATAATGATCAATATTTCTATTAACAAGCCTTTTACCTTCTTGGCGAACTATCCGGAAATTCCGGATAGTTGAATCCGACAAAAGCTCCCCTGACGAATAGATATTTTGTATGTGTTCACTTATGGTACGAACATCTTTATGAAACAATTCTGCCATTTGTGCCTGTGTAAGCCAAACAGTACCTTGCTCTAACTGTACTTCAATTTGAGTAGAACCATCAGTCGCTTCATAAATTTCTATTTGACTTGTTGTTGCCATATTTAGATTCTTTTTTACTTCTCTCACACATTAAATTGAGTACAAATGACATTAGTTACCCTCCTTAACTTAAATATTGGAAAGTTACTAATATTTCAATATATCGGCACAATCTCATGTTTTATGCCAAAATTTTGGAAGTGTAATTTTCTAATTCAACTAATCTATTCCTTCGTCTTGCATATCGTTTCAATTTACTACGGTTTATGTTATACTTTTCGAAAGCCGATTTAAAAACATGATCCAGCTCATTCTGTTGGGAAGCAAAAGATCTCTTTCAATCAGGATATCTACCAGTAATTTTTCTAGGGAAGCGATATGCATTCCTTGATCGTTAACGTTAATTGGGGCTTCAGAAACGAGCTGCTTGACAATAATGACTTCGTCATAACTTGAAATGTATAATTCAAAAATATCACGGTCTGGATTCAAATAAGTCATGCTATCCAAATCTGAGAAGGAATTGAATACTGATTCCATCACCTCTTTTTCTGTTTCAACAACAATATAATTTTTAAATAGCTGGTGCACCATAAATTCATTAAACCATTTGCTTTCCCATAAGCAGAACTGGATAAAAGGGAACTCTTGAATAAGCTTATTATTTATCTGATTTACTATATTAGATATTTCTGGTTTAAACTCTGTCTTCGATTTTAAGGAATATAATCCTCTGGAGACATGTGAAATGTTCCCTTTGGTTTTCATATCATGTATCCTCCATGAAATAGTTTTTTTGTCTTGAAAGCCGCTTCCATAATACTCAATCTCTTCTAAGTTCCAAACGATCGTTTGAATGATGCAGCAAGAACTTCCCCTTTTCTTAATAGATGACAAAAAATGGCTTTTCTTAAATTTATACTATTCTTAATCAATACACTCTCACACAAATTTCCCCCTCCAGTATACTCTTGAAGTTTTACAGTCTCAGCATCAATAAATGTTTTATAGTCTTCCCATTATACACATACTCAGTCATCGATGTTTTATATTGATCCATTTGCTCTTTCAACAATTGAAGCCCATATTCTTTGACCAAATCAAAAAAATGGATATAACTATTGCCATTTTTAAGTTCTCTTAATAATAATAATGGTGCTACATCCTCTAAAAGATACCAGCCAAAACCATTTTCTATCTTTCTCTCACACCATTTTATCAGCCATTCTCTTTTTGAATACACTTCAAAGGAACGGACAAAGCCTTTATTTGTAGCATCTCTAAAATAACTATCCCTCTCTTTATTTAGAAGATCCTTATCTCCAAGTAATATAAAATCTCCGTCCTCATAAATTGGAAATTGAGGAGCACATAGCTTTAGCTTATGTCTTGTGGTTTCATAATTCCCTTGGTGATTGCGTCAAGAAAGGATCAGACGTTGAATATCGGGAGGAAAAAGCCAAGATCTTAATTTTTTATGAGCACTTACATTTAAGAATCATGTAAATTATATTACTTGACATCCTGAGCAAAATACTGTGTTGACTAAATCCTTCTATTACCCAGCAGTAGTCGAACAAGGTTATTTATTGTTCCCTAGTGTCATGGCCAGAAAAAAGTAAATTTAGTTAATGAATTAGTCAATATCTCAGACATTATGTACCTTGGTTTTTTATACAAAAAAAATATAACTAGAATAGGATCGGGGTTTATAAAATTTACGTTTTGCCTACAATTCATGACTCTATTGTCTTGACGACAAAAAGTATGCTTTAGATCATCCCTTCATCTGCAAATGAGAAATAACTGTCATTAGTAATGATAATATGATCTAACACTCGTATATCCAAATAATTTCCAGCTGTTGTTATTTTCTTCGTTAGCTCAATATCCTGTGGACTGGGTTTTAGATTTCCAGAGGGGTGATTGTGACTGAGCACGATTGAGCTAGCACATGCTTTCAAAGCAACGGCAAAAATGAGTTTGGGATCTGCTACTGTTCCTGAAATTCCACCTGATGATACCTGAAATATTCCGATCACTTTATTAGCTCTATTCAGTAAAATAATTTTGAACTGTTCAAGCATCTGAATTTTTCCCAAGTCCCAATTGTTATAAAGAACATCAAATGCGTCCTTTGAACTTGATATCTGCGGTCTTTCATTTGCTCTAAATTTTGGTTGATAACTTAGGTTGATTTCTGAAACCTGATACAATGAAATTTGATTTTTTGAAATAGCCATAATCTTGGAATCTAAAAGTTAAAAAATTAATTATGACATTTCCACAGCCTCAACTCTGCACCAAGGGCAATATGGAGATTTTAAAAATGCGGAGGCTCCCTGAAAGGGAAACCCATTTTTCAAATACGATATTGGCGACAGCGAATCCGAATGCAGAATTGAAGGCTAACTTTGTGGAAATAATTGATGAGAAACTATGTAGTTGTAGTAATTATAAAATCACAACCGGATTCTATAATTGTGTTGATAAGGGTGAAACTTCTACGGAATGCTAATTTGAGGCTTTCCTCGAAGGGAGGATAAATCTGTTTTTAACATACTAACAACTAGCTAAAGATCTTCATCAATAAGATTAGATTTTCTGAGAATGCGTTCTATCAAAATGAAAAAAAGGCAAAATCCAACTCAATATCTAATGTGCCTCTTTTTTTATTGCTTATTAACCGATCGAGTTCGAAAATTCATCTATTCCCTCGCGTTACATAATTAGCTTAGGGAAAAGCAAAAAACTGGAGTTACGGCTCTTTCTGATAATAAGGCACTTAAATGGTTGAGTATGATAGTCTTTCCTGTAGTCGAAAAAGGAATATTTTTATTTTTTTTATAAAAGATTTGAATCGGCTGGACAATAGAAAAATTCACTATTATAAAAAAAGGAGACGACAATTGTTTGCCATCTCCTCCATTGCCTAAAAAATAGAATTTTATTACTACTTTTTGCTTCCTTTAGAATCAGAACGATTGCTCCGAATATGAGGAGCAACAGTGATTTTCTTTCCGTTCACAACTTTGGTGTGCTCCGGGATTCTGTTGAACTTACGCCCTTCTGCATCTTTTGCCATTATATATACCTCCTTTCCTTTTTTAATTTATGCCCATACAACCTTACCCTCTCGAACAAAAAAGTGACTTTTACATCCCACTATGCGATTTACAGATGGGCGGATAGTTATGATATTTTTTTTGTTGATTGAATATGACCAGCAGGGGGATTCTTCTTCCATCAAGTTCATGTGCAATATATTCTTGCATCCGCAAGGGCACAGCATGACCAATTGCCAATAAAAGCCTTCTTGCCCTATTATGTATACTGCCTTTGTGGCAAGTGTGATCGGTGTGTCCTCGACAAACTTATATTTATAGGGCTTCTCGGTATTGAAAAGCCTTATAAACCAGTTAAACAGCTTCTTTAACATTACAATGATATTGATCCCAACAAGGGCACGGTGTCCCCTTTGCCTGTTTGTTTACAGAAATAGCCGCATGTATCAGTCGTTTCCTCCATGTAAGACACTCCATTTGAGATACCGATTCGTACCGTTTCAGACTCTGAGTTGGGGTCGTTTCTATAGGGATGTATCCTTGCTAACAACTCATTAATAGCCGTTGCTGCTATCTGTGTGTTGACACTGATAACAGCAGGGTTGGATTCTCCGGCCTTAGCTAGATACCCGTTCCTCTCGTATTCCTCAGGATCAACCCTTAGGATACTTTCAGCCCGTAAGCGCTCCGGATCATATACTTCTCGACTCAATAAGCTAGAGCCATGAGGCTGCACATAATGTACCGTGCCATTGATGGAGTCGATCCCCCCCTTGCCGTCAGCGTCAAACCTTACCCCTAAATCAAATAGTGGAACAAGGTAGTATGACGAGATTAAGTTAAGGAAATGTCTTCCTTCGATACTGTCCACACATCCAAAAAGAATATCGCAATCGGCAAGTTCTTTTACTACATCAACATTGACAATGTTGCTTTGGAAAACAATGGTACGTGTGCCTATTCCAATGCTATCAATTGTACGTTGCATTACTTGCACTTTTGCCATTTTTTGGACAGCGTCTTGTTTGGTAGAGCCGGTGATTCTATTGAGGTTCACGGTGTCGATATGGTCAGGATCTACTAAGACTAATGTTCCGACCCCTAGCCTAGTAAGCATCTCGATGGTCGGGCTCCCTGTTCCAGAGCATCCTACTACACCTATTTTAAGGTTGTTGAGTAATGCTGTAGTGCCTTTACCAAAGGCCTGTAAGTTACGCGTTTGAGCACCATGCTCAATAAAGGAATTACCTATGTCATAATTCCATTTGATAATATCGCTTCCGGCAACGGTTATCTCATGTGCAACGTCTGTGGACATGTCGTTGAAGAAGAATCTTCCAAAGAGTCGCCCATCGGGCAACATAATACAGCTTGCATGTGGCATATCGTCATCAAGCCAAGCGTGGATGCTCGTAAACAATGTGTGATCTGATTCGTCATCCAGTACGGAAAACTGTTCAAAATGCACCGGATGGCAGTGCATTTTGATGATAGCGAGAGATTGATCCGCGGCTTTTTCAATAAGCGGATTTATAAAATCTGTAGGCCAATGCACGATATCCCCACGTCTTTCGAAACATACATCGTACGGTACAGGAACAATGTCTTGTACCAATAGCGTATGGTTATTGCCGTGGATAGACCTGCCACAGATTGCAATAGCCACCGCTTCTAAACCATCTCCCGGGAACAAGTGGGATTTGAGCTGTTCATAGTGACTGCCGGATATTTTTATTCTATTCATAACGAAGTCTACTTTTTTAAATCGTTGATTAACCAGTTATCGACTAGGCAAAGGTGCGTTGCAATACAATCGACACCAGGAGTCCATTGACCTGCTTGTCTGTGCCGGGACCACCTTTGGAACGTCCTACCATCTATCCCCTGATTTGTTATAGCTCCTATCCGCCTGTTGTTCGATTTGGATAATGCAGGGTAGAAATAAGCCATGTCAATCTGTGTAGCGGGATAGGTCGGAGGGATCATCAATGCTACATCAGCTTTACGGATGTTGTACCCCTCAGGGATTGGGTAATCGTAAATGATTACCCAATGAGCTCCCAAGGTGATTGTCTCCCATTCAAGGCCCATTTTTTTCAATGTTTCCACATCTTCAGCCGGCAGGAGGAACTGTTTACGCACACCCATGCCTTCGGTTTGCTCCTTCGGTTGTAGCACGAACCTGACTAGGCACAGCTCTAATAAATCGACCTTTTCCCCTATAGCTATTTTCACTGGTTTTGGATTTTTGCTTAGGAACTTGTACACATCATACTTTACGTTTGGTTTACCGCCCAACTCGATAAGTTTTTCTTGGGAGATGTACCGACCATGTATGATGTGATATTGCTTGTCGATTTTGATTTGGTAGCTTCGAGCAGGAGGTACGGATCTACACACCTTACCATACTCCTCGATATTGATCAATTTTTCCCATACTCTGGATTCGAACTCCATTCCTTTGCAATCCATTTTGATGGATTCGTCAGGATTCCAAGCATAATCGATTTCATCATTTGTCGTTCTAAGGACAAGGTAATGTGAGTTCGGGTCAATATCTGCCTTTAGTAGAATATCATTTGCGGACAGTTGTTTTTTGTCCGTCATTTCATGCTCTCCGTCGACGGTGTAGACAAAAGTGTCAGCATCTTTTGTGATGAACCGCTCGATACCGGGATTGCTTAGGTTTATGGTATCATCTGGGCTAACTTTCTCGAAGTCACACCCCTTCAATTTTTGGTACAGGGAATAGCACCTTGTATCGACTATCCCTACAATATTAAGGAGTTCGGTTCCTGTTACTTTCGTCCTGAATGAACGGTATTTCTCTTCGTTCAAGGTAAAGTAATATGCATTCTTGAAGAAGAATTTCTCTATTCCAGGGCGTGCGAGGTTTACGTCTGTCTCATTTGAGATAGGTTCGTCTTCCCACGGTTCTTTGATGGCAAGAAACAAGTCGGATTCGGGTGGAGCCCCTACTTTTTCTTTCACCTCTAAGCCTGTAATATATTGCTGTGACCATTCGAATTGCTGGTCTTCTATAATTAATTTCAAATTTTTCATTTCCTTATTTTTTTAAAAAAACATAAACTAGTTTTTGTTAATTAATCGATTGCTGTGTATATCATTTCAACAGCCGTCAGCTATGCTGACTGTATAGAATCTTACTCTGCGACCATTATGTTTTATAGTGTTCAACATTCAGGCACGAGTGTTACTTTAACTGTAACAATTCTAAATAAATCAAGAAGGGCTTTGGAAAATTCAATTAAAGGGAGTATTTTTGGTTTCCACAGTAAAAATCTAGGCCTTGCAACGGCCTAGCCCTTTAAATGATTAAAGCCAGGTTGATTTATTATAAGCCTGGTTTTTTTTATTATTTTTTTTCTCTGTTTATATTCATCCTAAGTTTTTTAATATGGTTTATTATCTAAACCATACAAAGATAGTCTAAAAAACCAAATAATCAACTTCCCATTTTGTATTCACACTAACTTTAAGTAGTAAAAATTGTTTATAACACAAACATTTACTACTTAAACACCTTATTATCAGGGTATAAAATATTTCATATTTTATTTTACAAAAAGATATTGTGTTTAAAACTTTTTTAACATATGTTTGTTTTTATATATACATTGTTTATATTTAAAATATATTATTACTTTTGCACTCCCGAAGAAAGGAGGGGTTTATGAATAGCGAAGAACAATTTTATATTGAATTAGGAGCTAAGATTGCCTCGATTAGGAATGATAAAAACATCAATCAGGAGGTTTTGGCTGAATTCCTAAAGTTGTCTAGATCGTCAGTTGCAAATATCGAAAAGGGACGTCAAAGACCCGGTATAATAACACTCGCCTTAATAGCAAATTTTTTAAAGGTGGGCGTATCTGATTTAATACCGGGGATCAACAAAATAGACATTAGCGACCTACGCCTTCGAGGCGCAGATATACAAGAAGAAGATCATGCTCAAAAAGAATCCTTAAACAACTTTTTACAAGCATTAAGGAGAGACAAATAATTACTAATAAACTTTAAACGTTTAAAAAAACATATGGCTATTTCACAGAAGGCAGATAGTATTACTAAGTCATTTATCAACGAAGTTTTTAGCAACAAAAGCAATCTTGACTTGCCTATAAACATTGAAAGTGTTGTTAAAAGTTTAGGAATTGATTTAGTCAATTACACATTTGATGATGATATTTCAGGTGTCCTAGTCTTAAATGACCCTCAACCAACAATTGGAGTGAATCAAGCTCATTCTAAAGTCCGCAAAAGATTCACTATTGCTCATGAACTGGGGCATTATATTCTTCATAAAGATCAAGGGAATATGTTTATGGACAAGGTGTTGTTTCGGAAAAGCTCCGAAGGTTATACCGTGAAAGATGAAAAGCTAGAACGCGAAGCAAATCATTTTGCTGCCAATCTTTTAATGCCAGCCGATCTTATTAAAGGTTATTTAGCGAAAAACGAGATAGACTTTTATGAGGATTCAGACATTAAAAGGATGGCTGAGGATTTTGGAGTCAGCTCTTCGGCGATGACCTACCGGTTGATCAATTTGAGATTGGTTGATTTTAGGTAGTAATTTCAAACCTACCATCAAAATATTTACAGTTTTTTGCTCGATTTTTAGTATCCAGTGAGAAAGATATAATTTTAAGCTGCAAGAGGTTTTAAGAAAATATCTAAAGGTCATGTATTCTCCCAAAAAGGGATTACCTTCGGCATTCTCTCGAAGATAAGCTTGTATTTCAAGGCCTTTTAATTTGCCTTGTAGATAACCATTCGGTAGCTGATTTTAGAGTATGTTCGCCAATTGGTCTCCATCAGAGCTTCCATCAGAATCTTTTTTAGTCTGCGCTTACTCTCTGTCGCTTTTCGGTTGGAGCTTTCCTGTAGAGATTAATTCTAGTTTCTTACAAGCATCTAATAAAGTGATATCCTTTAAACCAACTAAATCGTCTTCGGTTGAATAAGCATCTCTTATTTTACCATCCACTGCTGCGTCATAAAGAATGTCCAAACCGTAAGTTATAGCCTTACCACGCAATGCTATCGTAACCTCGTTCCATATCGAATTTAATGCATAATCGAATAATCCCAACCCTGCGTCTACAGCATATTTAGATAACTACCTAGCGTCACGTTTAACTTCTTCAGGCAAAGTCTCTAAATAGCTTTGCAGATTTTGATTTATAATCCGCCTCTCGGCGTCGTCAGCAATAATATTATCAGATGGTAATCCAAGTTTATCAAGGAAATCAACAATTGAAGAAGTAGTTATTTGACTTATTTGAGCATTATTAGTCGTTATTAGTTTTTTTCCATGATTAAAAGTTAAATAGACGATAAGCATGGTTTCTTTACGCTCATGGTCAAATTTTAGAATATAATATTGTCGATTAAAGAATTCAAATAAAACTAAAAAAACGACATTATAAAGGGTTATAATATAGTTATCCTAAAATTGGTCAAATTTTACAACAGATTCAAATATTTTTAAATTTATAACAGCCTCTTTTTAATTGAAATCTGATAAAAATGAATAAAATTGGCGTGTTAATTTATCTTCAAAAGGGTCTGTTCTTTTAATAATTCATCATCAAAAAGGACAAATTGATATTTAACGAACTTTGCATTATTTTTACTCCATCCCCCACCCCTCATCACTCGACACAAAATTCGCTGTCCGCACATTTTCTTCTTCCAGATCCACACGAGACAGTTCAGCGAATGGTGTTTCATTTTCGAATGATGTCCGATATTCCACGGTGGCACTTTGCCCATCGTCAGCAGTTTGGATGTTCACTATTTCCACTATTTCTTCATCAGCTATCCTAACCCGTTGTATTTTCGGATCATTTCCCCCAGACTCTACAAGGTACGGCTGTGCCTTTTCAGTAAACGTTATCAATGGTTCCCCCACCTCGGAAAGCTTTTGGGAAGATTGAATCGACACCAAACCTTCCTCTTCCAAATCGAGATCCAACATCCTTTTCGCATCCTCGGGGTCGCCAATATAAATATCTTCTACTAATGGCTTGGGGTATGAATCCTGCTCCTGAAGCAACGTCATGGCGGTTTCTTTGCTAAGCTTCTCTGAAGAGTCACAAGAAACAAAAAATAGGGATAATAGACAAAGGGCAAAAATAACTTTCATAATTATGGTTTATGGATTCTCCTTTATACATAACGTGCTTTTCCAGAAAGTGATATAACAAACGGCATAAAAAAGGAGAGCCCGAAAGCTCTCCTCAAATTAAACTCATACTTTTTTACCGCGAGATTTCTTGGGCTTAGCTTTTCCTTCATCCGCTTCAGCTTTTTGGGTCTTTTTATTTTTAGTCGTTTGACCCGCATCCTTTCCTTGATGACTATCCTGCTTCTGTAAGCTTTCACGTTTGACTACTCGACGTTTCTGATCATAAATATTCAGATTTTTGTACTGTGGAACGGCCTCAATGAAATATTTGGATTCTTTACCATTTTGACTAATAGCGACCTGTTGCGCATTCCCTTTTTGAAGTGAATTGATGAGTGCTTTCTTTTGATCATCGCTGCCGAGTTCTTTGATTGGATACATCCCCAGGGTTCTGTTCAAGTCATACCCATATTGATCGCTGAACTGCTTAATCTTAAAATTGCCAAACTGATCGGTATTCTCAAAATCCAGTTTCAGCCATGCATTGTATTTCTCGCCGTCCCTGTTCACCAAATTTTTATATACGGATCGACCTTCCAATAAATTGAACGCTTCCTTGGCCGTGACACCATTTCCCTTATTCACGAAGAAAGTATGATCGCGACTGAATCCTGCTTCCGAGTTCAGTAGCTTTGCGTCATAACGGTTAAAAAAATACATACCGGTCGTATCTGATTTTTTGAAATGAAGCTGGTAGTCCATTTTGTTATTATAATGAGGGATTTCAATTTCTAATTGAAATTCTTTTTGTTGATCTGCGATATTCTTTTTCAACTCCTCACTTAATTTGTCACCGAAACCGAAATACTTTAAATTGGTTTCTAAAAATTCTAGGTTTTGTGTGTTCATATATTTGATTATTAATAGTTTCTGATATACTTCATGTACATTAATCTTCAGGATATTTCGCTCTTTCAGACCATAATCCCTGGGTAAACTGTCTATTAGCTCATTTGACTGATCTTGCATTTTCGATATCGGACCTTTTGATTTTTAGATACAGATGCCTCCCTCCTTTCTTTTCGTAGATTTCAATGAAAAGCGCTTGGTCTTTTGCAATGGCAAACTTTTCCAGTGCGAAGACAATCTGTCCTCTTGTATTCCCCTCAATCGTTCTGTCGAATACTCCGTAAGAAGACACTGTGGTTAATTTTCTTTCTTGGGTCACCGTTCGTTTTGCGACGTTCAGATCGCGGATAGAAAAACGGATGAAGTCAATATCAAAATTGATGTTCGATTGATTCATCAACCTTACTTTATAAAAAAGTGTATTATCGGAAACAGCAATATCACCGACTTTCGCCTTGACCTTTCCGTTCTTGTCTTTACTGATTCGATGAAATACTGGACGACGGAAAACTTTCTTAGTGACCTCGTCTATACTCTTGTCCGTAATCCCTTTTGAGATAAAAGCTGAATCCGAAGCATGGCTGAGTCCTAATGACCAAGGGTTAAAGTGAGCGGGCGTCCGTGCAAACACGTCACCAAACAATCCCAAAAACACTGGAATTAAATAGATTATAATTTTCATATTGTGGTGGATTAGTTTTAAAGATTATTGTCCCGCAATAAGAGTTCATACCCGGCTTTTACTTTTATCCGTATCTGCTTTACCTTTTTGCCAAAAAGCCCTTTCGCAGCCTGAACACCGGCATTTGCCGCTTGGTCAGATAGCGAATTATCCATGGTTAAAAGCTGAACGCTTTGCACTGCATCGTTTACTCCCGTTTTCGTAGCGTCGCGGGTAATCGCACCTGGAATGTACAGACCCTCCAAACCGTCGAGATCATAGGCAGATAAGGATACCGTCAGAATTGAATTTTTATAGCGGAGTGAAGGAATATCGATATTCAACCGTTCATCACGAATTGAAGCAACCCCGTAAATGAAATCATTCTTCGGGATCAACACATCGTTGACAACGATCGTATCAAGTAACCTGAGCTTAATCACAGAACCTGAGACAATATCAGCAGTTTCATGAATTACGGCATGAATTGTATTCCCAGCTCCGTGCTTATTCATGTTAGACTGATACGCATGGATATCCGTGGAATCGGCAACACGAACCTGAGGCATTTGTTTAGCATCGGCATTGTGAAACGCCTGCTGCTCTGTCTGCTCAGCTGAGACGCCTGGATTTTGTATTTTCAAGATTTTGTCCAAGATCACGTTCAATTGTGCCATTTCTTTATCCTCGCCCTCCGTATCCTGAAAGCTCATCATCAGGTTCTCAAGGCGTTCAACATCAGCACCCATATCCGCAGCCGACGCATTTTTAGTATTTGATGCACCAAAGGAAGAAACATCCGCTTCATCTACAGCCTGTCGATCCAATTCTTCGTTGATCGCCTGAAGCTTCTCATTGATCAGTATTTCGTTGGAGTCTTCTTCTTGTCCAGAGTCTCGAAAAGCTAGAGAATTAAATACATCCTCCTTCTTTGCTTTCAACTGTTCT
This sequence comes from Pedobacter indicus, assembly GCF_003449035.1. Lineage (NCBI taxonomy): Bacteria > Pseudomonadati > Bacteroidota > Sphingobacteriia > Sphingobacteriales > Sphingobacteriaceae > Albibacterium > Albibacterium indicum. Next base: position 1,553,487 of record NZ_QRGB01000001.1, on the reverse strand, counting down.
TCTTTCTTCCTTTCTAATGCCTCGTATAGACTGAACTTGTCTTTGTCCTCCTGTTCGTTGAATTTCGCTTCTGGCAATTCGGTACTCAATGATGAACGGTCTTTATGATTCGAAAAATCTCCCGTACCTGTCCCTCCTCCCATTGCCCAAAAACCCATCGTGACAAAAGGAAATACGAGCAAAGGGAGTATTAACAGAAACCTGCGTCTACGTTTGGTTTCTTCTGATTGTTGTGTTTTCATAAAATAAATTTTAAAGGATTAAAAAATTGATTGAAAAATGAGCATCAAGCTAACCGCACTAAAAAAAAGACTCACCAACAGAAGCAACAGTTGCTTCTGGAACTTCGAATAATGAGCGGTCTTTTTGTTCAAGTAAGAAGCAACTCGTATCTGTATGTTTATGATTCGCGTCGCTATCCGTTTTGCTGTCTGATCGTGCTCTGCGCTTGTCTCACCACTGCTGTGTTTTTTCCTGAAAAGCATGTTAATTCGGTTCTAGAGAGTGATCACTGTTATCGATTATTCGCCACTGTTCGATTAAAAAACCATGTGGGTTATTATCTGACCTGCTCACGCTTCTCAAGAAACCTTCCGTTACCAGAACCCGGTTTTTTTGCGATGTTGATCTCGTCAATTCTTGTGTAGCATAGCATCGAAACATGTATGGGTATTGATCGATATCAAGCACGATACTATCAATCTTTATACTTTGACTGATATTGGCCGCAATCAAATCCGCATAATATCCTTTCTCTTTTAGATTGTCGTATTGTGATTTTGCTGATCCATCTGCGAGATAAAGCGCATTTCGAATATTGGTTTCGATGACCTGATCATCAGGGTCGAGCGAAAAGAAGTACTGGTGAAAAGTCTCTACATGGTCGCGGGCTTCTACCTGTATGTTGTCATTCCTATTCGCAGCGAAGGCTTCCATCACCTTCCCGTTTGCAAGTATGTAAATCCGATCCTGTGCTGTCTGTATCGCTTCATAGCTCTTTGTCAAAGCGAAAACTGAAATACATAGACAGACAATAATGACCACAATGGTGAATGCTTTCACATGTTTGAAAGCTGTGTCTATATTCTTAAGTTGTTGAAACATAGGTTTAATGTTTAATTGTTTTTCCCTGAAATACGATCCTCTTGGAATTTTGACTGCGAAGATTCGTTATTATCGAAATAGCCTGATGACTGACCGAAGGACGCCATTCCCTGTTGCATGCTTCCTTTTTGGTTTCCGAGAGCATCGGCCATCATGCCACCAGCTGCACTCCCCGTGGACATGATCGTATTCGATGAACTTATGATAACCGAGTTTACTTTATGAAGCAGTCCATTCCCACCACCTGCGTGAACGACATAATTGGCAATATTCGGCACGGTGAAATATCCAGCAATACCGATAACCATAAAAATCAGATAGGCAGTATCGGTCGAGCTGAAAAATGTGTCACCAGCCCCCTCTACCTGTGAGATGTCCAATTTCAACATGTTCTCCTGAATCTTACCCAAGATTGAACTGAAAATATTGGCTATGGGTAGCCAAAGAAACACATTGATGTACCTAGCCAACCACACGGTCAATGTATGTTGAAATCCGTCAAAGACTGCAAAGCCGAAAACCAACGGACCCAAGATCGCCAGAACAATCAGGCAAAAAGTCCGTATGGTATTGATACAGAGAGCAGCAGCTTGGTACAAAACCTGTAGCACTTCGCTCATCCATTGTTTGATCGAGTTTCGAAAGTTGTAAGATTGCTTATCCATCCAGAACTTCATGTCATTGCTGATGCTCTCAAAGAAATTTTCTCCCTCACCAAGTGCTTCTTCCGGATGGGTGTATTTATACCACTTCTCCCGGTCGCCCGACCCCGTTTCGCCGACATACATATCCCAGGATCTTGTGTTTTTAACAGCTTCCTCTTTCCGTTCCAACAAGACCGATATGGCTTTATTCGAATCGCTCACCATCCCCGAGGTCGCATCCACGACCGGCTGGAGCACACCGTTCATTACAGATATCACCGAAGGGAAAAGCAAGATTGCCAACCCCAAAGCAAACGGGCGTAACAAAGGGTAGAAATCTAAGGGTTCAGCAGATGCTATCTGTCGCCAGACCCTCGAAGCGATGTACCACAACGCGGCAAAACCTGCGATCCCTCTAGCCACGCCAATCAACTTACTGGCAAGTGGCAACATGTCATTGTATACCTGATTCAGAACACCTTGCAGTCCAGATATATCACTTGCCAAACCTTGTGCGAACAGATTAAAAGGCAATAGCAATCCAATGACCATCAGACTGATGATCATAATCTTTGAATTATTCATAATTTATTGTTTTGGGTTCAATTCAAACAGCCATCGTGAAGATTCTACGTTACCAGATTCTCTGCTTCGCTGCATAGCAAGAATCATGGTATTGCGGTTGAAGGATCGAAGAAACTGGAGCTTATCCTGGGTTTCTGCAAATATCCGGTCGATCGCCTTCAAACGTTCATCATCCGTCATGCTTAATTTGGAAGAAGTAATAACAGTCGCCAATGCATCTAAACTTTTCAGGCTTCTTTTGAACAAGCCGGAATAAACCTTCCCCATATAATCGAGCTCTTCGACAGAAAATGATCCACTCGACCTGAACCGTCGAAATGCACTTCGATATTCTTCTACGATACTTTTTTGATAACGTATGATATCTGCTACCCGTCGGTAATTTTTAACAACGGGGCTTACAGACGATAAACCATTTATAAATGCATCGTGAATATTAAAGTTTCCTTCTGATATGTTTTTGATAGCCGTATAGCCTTTACTGACAACTTCATATCCTTTTTTCATATCAGAGAGGATGTTCTTCAACTGCCTGAGTTTTTCATAATTCAGCAGTAATTGTTGGACTTCTGCCGTTTGTGCATTCGCAGTGGCAGTAAGCCCGGTCAGTATCAACATAATATAGATTCCTTTCATCTTCGATTCTTTAAATTTTCATAAACATTCCTCAGAACGTGGATATCCCGCTTTTCCTGATCTTCATTCATTTTCAGCGTCTTGACCTTGCGAATAAAAGATCGGGAAAACTGAAACCTCCCTTCCATTCTCTGATGGATCTCCAGGATTCTTTCCAAACGCTCTGCATCCCGCATCTCCAACGTCCCTTCGGAAATAACCAGAAGCAACTGATCTAGATCAGACCTGCAACTCTCCAAAACTTGGTCACGGACCTCTTTGACATAAGCCCGGTCTTTCTCCCTCATCATTTCGGATGTCAGCGACTTGAAGCCATCCTGAATCGCAATTTCCCAATGAACGATGTTTTTGATTTCAGACATATTTGAAATTTTAGGGTTAATCAATGATAAAGAAGTAAAGAAAACGTTATGAAGATGGAACTCGCCATTCCTGAAATCTTTAATCAAATTGACACCGGTGCTAGCAATATCGTAACCGTCCTTTGCGTATTCTGCATATAACTTCATGGCTGCCAACTGCTCAAGGAGGTATTCCTTCTGCGTTGATTTCTGCTTAAAGAATTCGTTCCATGTCTGTGCTTGGCCTTGGTAAGACAAAATCACCAAAGCGATACTTGCAATCCATCTCATATCAATCCACTTCAATACCATACAGTTCCTGAACTTGCTTTACTTCTGTCAAGGTTTTTGACCGCTGCAGACTCATCAGAATATTATTCGAATTGAACTGACGGAGATCCGTAAAGTTCGTTTCGATCCGATCTGCAGCAGCGTTAATAAGCTCCAATCGTTTGGCGTCGCTCATTTGTGTCTTGAAGGAGTTTACAACCAGCAATATTTGATCTAGGTTCTTAGCACTATCTTTTAAAATACCGGTGTAGACACTTTTCATATAGTCCAAGTCGCTGCTGGTGAAATTTTTGTCTTGACTGGCCAAGTCCCAAGCTTTCTTATATTCTTCAACAAGCATCACCTGCTTTCTCGTGATGTCCTTAATCCGTTGATAGTAAGTGATTGCAGCCTTCACCTTCCACAAATCCGTATAGTATTTACTATAAAGCTCCTTTTGCTTTTCCGTCCACTTTGCTATCTCACCCAGTTTGACCTTAGATAATTGGTTTTCCATTACTTTCTGTGCGTTCTGCAACCAGATGGTCTCATTCTGCATTCGCTGAATTTTTAGATCCACGGCTTTGATCACTTTTTTAACCCCTGCTTTGATTACCTCCATGATCGCCAGTTGTGCATTTGCTTTTTGTGATGGCAAGGAAACCATAAGCACGATCATACTTGCAGGCATATAAATCATTAATTTCTTCATATTGAATATTTATTTACTATTCGTTTTTCAGTTCATTTGCTAGGATAGCTATCCCCTTTTCCATACTCCCGTATTTTTCGGCATACTGTTGCACCTTCATCTTCTCGCTTTCTTCCGTTGTATAGGCTAAGTATTCCTCAAGGCTGACTTCCGTTCTGTAGACCTTGCTCAATTGTCCTCCGAGACTGATAAACACCTCTTTATACCGACGTTTTGGATCGTTCGATTTATTGACAGAAAGAACCTGTACTTTTTCCTTTTCGGTTAAGCCCAACAACTCCTGTATCATGTCGAATTTGTTTTGGTATTTGCTCTGATCCAACAGAATTTTACAATCGGAGTTATTGATGATGGTCTCTTTGACTATCGGAGAACTGATTACATCCTCTACCTCTTGGGTAACGATAATTGCCTCTCCAAAGAATTTACGAACCGTTTTAAAAAGGTATTTGATATATTCGGCCATCCCCTCTTTGGCGATCGCCTTCCATGCTTCCTCAATCAGGATCATCTTACGAACCCCTTTCAGTTTCCGCATCTTGCTGATAAAGGTTTCCATAATAATCAGCGTCACAACGGGGAAAAGTATCGGGTGATCTTTGATGTTATCCAATTCGAATACGATAAACCGCTCATTCAATAATTCAAGATTCTCTGTTGCATTGAGCAGATAGCCAAACTCACCATCCTTATAGAATGGTCTCAAAACATAGAGCAGATTGTCCAGATCAAAATGTCTTTCCTTTACATTATCGGTTTTAAGCTGCTCGGCAAAATCTGACCTGAGATAATCGTAGAAAGTATTAAAGCAAGGATACAGATCGAGTTCCCTATCCAACTTTTCATAGTAGCCTTGCAGCGCATTGGATAGGGCCACATATTCTGGCCTTTCCAGCACCTCATCCTCTTTTTTCCACAATGCAAGGATCAAGCTCTTCAGACTTTCCTTCTTTTCTGTATCCAACGTATCGCCGGGACTGATGTAAAAGGGGTTGAAACGGATGGGGCTCCTTTCATCATAGGTAAAGTAATAACCTCCAACAAGATCGCATAAGCCTTTATAGCTGTGTCCCACGTCCACCAATAAAACGTGCGCACCCTGCTCATAATAGCTTCGTAACATGTGGTTGGTAAAGAAAGACTTTCCTGACCCAGAGGGACCCAAAATGAACTTGTTGCGGTTCGTGCAAACCCCTCGTTCCATGGGTTCATCTGAAATATCGACGTGCACTGGTCTACCGGTCAACCGATCGCCCAATCTGATACCTATCGGACTGATCGATGTCCTATAGCCTGTCTCCATATTCAGAAAACAGCATGCTTGTTCGAGAAAGGTATCAAATGTATCGTTCATTGGAAACTCCGCTGCATTGCCCGGTATACCTGCCCACCAAATCTGAGGGGCACCATCCGTTTCCTGTTTCGGAGTCGCGTCCATCTGTGCCAGAGCGGATGAAATCATCGTCTTTAATGGCTTTCTATCCGCAGGGTTGTCACTCCAGGCTAAAAGATTTAAATGCGACTTGACCGGTAAGCGTTGCTGACTGACCGCTTCGTTCAGAAAATCCTGAGTGGCGTCTCGGCCAACTGCGTTCTCTCTTGAATAGGCGGATAGGGACTGTAACCTCAACCGTTTCGATTCCAACCTTTTTAAGGTTTTAGACTGATCATCAATAAAAATGTATTGGTTAAAAATGTGGTTGCAGTTGAGCAGTTGCCCCAATGGTGAAACGAAGCCTACACTGCACTTTGTTCGGTCAGTGCTATATCGATCATAGGTGATTCGAGCTCCACAAAGAGACGGCAGGTTTTCAACATCAACCAGACTGAACAGTTGGCACCGTTTATCTCCAACCCGGATCCCATCTTTTAAATGGATGTCCGTGATCGATCGTGACTGACTACCATCTTGCAAAAAGTGATAACGTTCTAATATTCCGCTTTCCTTCTTCGTTCCAATCAACTGATCCGTATTTAGCTGTGCAACTTTTACTAAGCCGCTATCTAACAATATCCTTTGAAATTGATTCGCTTTGTCTACGAAATCGTTAACAGTTTCCGTCTCTAACATCTCGGAAGGAACTACTGACCTGCGGAATAAACTGGAAACAGCTGAAGTCGACTGGCGCCTACCCTTTGCCTTTTTAGTGAGAAAAACATAGCATGCATGGTTCAAAAACGGACGTTCATTGAAGAACCGTTCACTGCTTCTTGACAGAAAACTCATAGAATCCTTGGTCGGTTGCTTATCGAAAGCGGGTTTATAAGCATCTTTCACAAACCAATCCTGCTTATGAAAGCAGCTATGCTGGGGTAATACCCGTATCGCTTTTATCCATGTCTGGTGCAATGCCTCATACTCGCTATTCGAAAGTGAGAATATCTCCGGGAGCTCGATTTCAAACCCGATCGTGATATCCCCGGTTGTTGAAACCAGTACATCATTTTCAACCTTATAAATCGGCATTATTTTCTCGATGTCAATCGGCTTCGCCATCACCCCTCCTTCCTTTATCATTTTTTAGATGAGAATCCAGATTAAAAAAAAGACGACGTGATCGGAACCTAATATATTCGGGAATGTATTTTCTCGCCAATCTTTTCAACAGTCCATGTTCACCATATTGGAGACTTAAACGAAATACCGTTAGAAACAATCCAACGCCCAAGCCTCCAACAACAAGAATACAGATGTATAAATTGATTCCCATAATGTACAGAATCGCAAAAAGCAAGAGGAGGATTACCAGTCCAATACCCAAATAGGTAATGTACTGCGCCTTGAACCCTTTGAATTCGATCGGTTTATTGATCCCTTTATTGATTTTATAGATACTCGCCATATTTATACCCCAAAGAATGATTGTAAAACTGTTGCCACTACAACCAGGAATACGCAGCTGCCAAACCAAGCGGCAGCAACCTTTCCGGTATCATGATCTCCGGCATTCCATTTCTGGAATACCTTGACAGCCCCGATCAATCCCGATACCGCGCCTATAGCATACATAAGGTCTGTACCTGTCGAGAAATAACCTTTTACTTTATTAGCAGCTTCGCTGATCCCCGCATTTCCGTCTTGTGCGAAAAGGCTTCCTGCTGTGAATACCAAAAGAACGGTTGTGATAATGGTGAATATTTTTTTGTTGGACATTTTCATTGGATTTGAATTTAATTTCATGTTGATGTTGATTAATGGTTTTCTTCGGAGGTTTCTAGTGAAGGGAACTCGAGAGCATCGGAATCAATGCTTTCTGCGTCTTCGTCATACACTGCCGCTCCCATTACTTTGTTATTTTTGGGAAACGGATTACCTTTTTGCTTTCCGTTTTTAAACCGCTGGAAAAGTGAGAACATTTCAATGCGGTAATAAAGCAGGATGACGACAGAGTAGTAACCGGCGATGAGAATCGCCAAGGCTTGCAGGTACTGCAGCCAGGAAATTGTTGTTAACATAACCTTCAGTTTACAGAACAGCTCCATTGCTGAACTGAAGGCAAAAGTGGAAATCGTATTGGTTAGTAATCCACACCTTTAGGGTGAGATGTGTTATTTCAGATCATCATAGCACTTGAAAAGCTCTAAGCAATACAGACTTTCTGTTATCTTAGCATATCCAAACGAATTCAAATGTTAAATGTCAACAGGTCATTAGTTACTACTTATTCTCAGGTTTATGGAGCTAAGAAGGACATCAATGATGTGGACCTTTCTGTATTAGATAAGAATACATGGGCAAAGGTTCTAACTCGACTCAATCATTTAGCAAGAACTGAAACTGAATATTCCATCGAAAAGGTTATCGGAGATTGGTTTTCAATCGAGAATGCTGAATATGCAAATAAGGTTTTTCAGAAAATTGCTACAGCCTATGCCGATCAAGGCATAGATCCTAGAGGATTAGTAACAATTAATATCTGGAGTAATCTTACCCTTCTAGAATTGATCTTAAAATCCAATAATCAAGGTGATAAAACGTTAGATAATTTTCATTCTGAGAAGGAGCTCTTTGACATTTATCTTGCAATTAATGAAATTTACGGTGAGAAATCAGATGGAATTTTTGCAACAGTGAGTAGAGATGAATCTCCTGATATCGTTGATTACTTAGGAAGAGTCACCCTAACTCTTTTGATCTCCTATCACGATCTTAATCACTTTGAAGCGGTAGAGCTTTTAGTTGTGAATTTTATTAAATCATATTATTGCCTAACTTTCTTAGTAGAATCTCATCCAGACTTGTTAGCACTTTTTTTACAACAATATGGAGTAGATACTTGGCGCGATTATCTTAAGGGTATTCTTCCTATTACAAGTCATGCTATTGCAACTGGCAACCATTCTGGATTAAATTATTTAAATCTTAATGGATCAGAAGACAAGGAAAAGTCAAGAAAATTCTTGGATTACTTGTCTTTGGTCGATGAATACACATACCGAACAACTACAGATTTTCTGCACGCCAGATCTAGGCCACTTTTCAGAGTTGAAGAGGACAATTATTTGATTTTAGACAAGGTTTTAGCAGTGAACAGGGTTCATAATTCCATGTTCTTCGAGTTATTAAGGTTGGCAGAAAAAAATATCAATCTCAATCCGAGATATCGAGATTTCTTTTCATTATATACCTATGATTACATTGAAAAGTATCTAAGTTACAAAATACTTAACAAAATTTTTGAGAAAACGTCTTATTTCAGAATATCAGGAGAAGACATTATTGCTAAATATCATATTGATACTGAACCCGATTTCTATGTCAGAAATGGCAATAAGGCTTTTATATTTGAAGTAAAAGGGAGTATGCTTACCGGCAATTCCAAACAATCCTTTTCTTACGAAATAATTGAGAGGGAACTTAAATCGAAATATCTATTTAATGAAGACGACAATGAGAAAAAAGCGATAGCGCAACTTGCAGAAAGAATCCAGATACTCTTTTCTGATGGAGCTGAATATGATAAGCATTGCTCGTCAAAAAACATAAGAGTATTTCCGATCCTAATCGTCTCCGAATTAGCGTTGACAACGCCAGGAATTAATTACTTGATGAATCAATGGTTTTGGTCTGAGATCGAAAAACACGAGATTCTTCGATCTAATAAGCATCGAATAAAAGATCTTTTAATCATTGAGATCGACTTTTTGATCTTGTATTCTGAGAAGCTCCAACAACGAGGGTTATTTGAATCCCTGATCCATGCTTATATAAAATTCATTGATAAACGTAAAGTTCGTCCCAACTCAGGCCACCGGAATAAAGTTGAACTTGAAAAATCCATAATGAATGCTTTAATTCCTTTCAGTGCTTTTGTCAAGGATAAAATTAGAGCACGAACCCCAGATATTTTTATGGAGTTCGGCAAAGACGTCTTGAAAGACGAATAATAACCTTGGAAGAATCAATTGGCTTGCTGCTTTCAGTTACTCACTAAAACCTTATCCTCTTCAACTCCGGCTTCTTCAGTTCATTCTTACTATCCATCTTTCTGATCAGAGATGTCTTCAACTTATCCAAGAAAACAGTTCGCTCCTTTTTCCGGTTCGAGATGTCAGTGAATTTGTGATAATAGTATTTCAGATCAACCTGGAGGATATTCTGAAAATAGGATATAACGCTCTTGATCTGAATGTCGCCATTGTTGAATGATCCGCTCTCTACCAATGCATACAAAAGCTCCACAAGGTCAGACTGGTTACCTGTCCACTTGATCGGCACATCGGTCTTCAGCGTTGAATCCTGGTTAATGACTTTACTTTTTAAAACCAGAAACTCCTGAAATTGCTCATTCGCTATCAGCTTGGATATCTTATAATCATGGCTTGTTGAAAAACTTTCATCACCATGAAAATCATCCAGTTCTGCAAAGGCATCAAAATTCTCCCGAGTGAAATAGCAACGGTCTAGATGGGTAGAGCCAGATCTATAGTATTGATAAAAAGCTTGGTTTTGTTCGAAAAAGTTATTCAAATCCGCCAGTTGCGTTCTTATAAATTCGTTAAGAACCGCATCCGTACCCACTGGTTTTTTGATTTCATAATTGTAGATATTGATGTAATAAATGTATTTACTATAAAACCTTGGTTTAATGCATTTAAAGAACTCGATCTCCTCTTCCATCGTTCCAAAGAAATACCCATTCAAGTATTTCTTTAAAATCGCCATCGCTTTTTTACTAAGGGCAATCGCTTCTTTTAATCGTTGACACTCGGAGGTTGCTTTTAGTGAAACGGCATATAATTCTGTTTCAAGCGCATAATACAAACGGTCAGAAAATTGTTTCATAGGGACATCATAAATTAAAGCTTCAGGAAAATTTGATGAAGCCAGTGTTATAGAATATGAAACCAAAACTGGCGAAAATGCAATCGGTTGTAAATACTTTTTAAGGAGTATTCACATACCTAAAAAGTAGTATTTGTAGTTAAAAGACGCATAAAACACTGTTTAAGCCCTTTGTTCCATTTTATGGACCAATTCGACACGATTACACACACCGGTTTTATCATATACATTCCGCACGTGTGTCTTAACAGTAGATTCGGAAATATATAGCTTTTCAGCGATCGTTTGGTACTTGTTTCCTTCACGTAGTAATTGAACAATTTCTATCTCCCGATTGGTAAGATTATAATTCTGACTATTCTCGTCAAACACCGAAGATTTATCTTCATTCAAACTCAGTTCCAATAATTGTTGATACTCCAAACGAGCGGTCTTTACGGACTTGGACAAAAACATAAACGTGATAACAATAAGCCCGCCGTTGGTACAAAGTACTTCGACACGCTGCCCCCAATCGAAATAAGCGATAAGCGGCATGGCTGCCCAGGGAATCACGGCAGCATACATTGCCAACACCTCCATGAAACTTTCCTCATTCCGATCTTTGAACTTAATACGTATGGCTTTCAGGATTTGCCATAGAATGACAAACGAATAAAAGAACGGGATGACAACCCCATTCTTGATCGCAAAATCCAGATTATTGTCCACAGAGTAAACGATTACGAAAAAGATAAAAAAAGGTAAAAGGAAGAATAGCAAAACCCCGTAGATGGCATGAAACCTCAACGAGTTCAACTCAAAGGCTTTGTAAAAATAAAATGGAAAATACGAGGCCATGAGGAATCCACAACCATAGGCAATACTGTTCTGTGCTACGATCGGCAGAGCGATTTCAGGATCAGGGAACAATCCGCCCGTAATGTTGTACACGATAAGGATCAACAGTAAAATAAGATAATAAAGTCGTTGTTTCTCCTCAGGACGTGACAGATAGTAAATCAGTTGATAAAAGAACATAACGGACTCCAGAACAACAAAAATGAATGTTATCAGGAGCATCTCGGTACCAAATACTTCCATATCGCCCTAACTAACGTATCCCCTATTCAAAAAGTAAAGATTATACGAGAGGTTCAACTCGTTATAAATATCAAATCCGAACTTTTTATACCATGGGATATTCGTAAGCGTAGACGTCTCGAGATAGACAGGCCGCTTCATCTTCTGGCTTTCCAAGATAAGCTCATTCATTAATTGCGACCCAATTCCCCGCCCTTGCTTGTCTGGGTGTACTCCAATAAACCATAGGTAATACATAGGTACTTGCGGCTGCAACTTTTTTATGCTTGATTCCCTTTTTAACGCTTTCCCGATATTAGCAATACCAATGCAGTTCAAAACCAATTTAACATCGAGCATAATCATTGAAAGATTCGTTTTTTTCCGATCGGGATATAAAACGAGGGCAACAGCCTCCCTATCGTCCGAAAGATAAACATCACCAAACCGCCGACAGACTTCAAAGGAATAATCCATCAACGCACGGACTTTGTCTTCGTTATTGCCAGACGAACTGGCGATATAATTTACACTTCGATTGTTTTTAAAGGATTCAGTAAGGATATCAAGAATCAGAGCTTTATCATCATAATCTGCTTTCTTCATGGTAAATTTCTTTTAACGACAGGAAACAAGCTAAAAATTAAACAAAATTATTATTGATTAAATTCAGGCACTTATATTGTAAACGAACAGCAATTTGAAATATTGTCACTCACAACTTCATATTTCTCATTTTCGGCGTCTTAGGTTCATTTTTTAATACCTCCCCATTCTTAGGCCTATCTTGTTTCATTCCCAACTCCGCGGCAACAAGTTCTTGGATATCTTGTTTGATCCGATAGTAATTCATCTTAACGATCCCTGAATCGACGCTCCGCACCTTTGGGATAGGTTGATAAGCGGATTCCTCTTTTTGTAATGCACCATGATCATTTTGAATATGGTTGTGGAACATCTTGAGTTTTATCTGCTCGTCAGGGTTGTCAGCAACCATCCCCACAAATTCACCGGAAGAGAGGGACGATATTTTCGATGCAGGTATCGCAGAGTCCAACTGGGTAGATTTACTGACCGATGTATCGGAACTATTAATCGAAATACTTTTTCGCTGCTGCTGGATTTTCCCAAAGCGCTCCGAGAGATGCTTCGCTGTGTCACCCGTAACTTGTCCGGATATGACATTCCCGATGATGTTTAGGATCACTTCTGCCTGTTCCCTACCGTAGTCCTTTTTCAGCTGACTATAATCCTGCACCGCGAGGGTCGTCGCCACCTGATTCGATCGTGCCGTGGCAATCAAACTATCCATATTATTAAAATAGATCGTGGGAAATTCATCGAAGATCAAACTGGATTTACATTTACCTTTTTGATTTACCAGTTTTATCATCCGAGAAATATACAGGCTTAGAACAGCTCCATAAACCTGTTGTTTCTGCGGATTGTTCCCAACACAAATAACCTTCGGATCATCTGGGTTATTTAGGTCGAGCGTAAAGTCATTGCCCGATAGAACGTAATATAACGCCGGTGACGATAGCTTAGCCATACTTATCTTGGCACTCGCTACCTGACCTTCCAGTTGATCAAATGCTTCATTTTTCCATGCGGATACAAATGGATTGATCAAGACTTCTATTTCCGGTTCTCTATCCAGTACGGGAAACAAATATTGATAGTCAAGCTGCATCAACTCGATTACATGGGGCAAAGTGCAATAAACCCCGTCGTGGTACTTTTTAAGATACCAGATAATCGCTGTTAGAAAATTGATAGGTGATTCAACAAAGAAATCACCCTGCTTTTTTATCCATTCTCGGTTCAACCCCAACATAATTGTTCTCGCTGCTTCCGTTGCATCTGTAATATCATTCATACCCTGTGGGTCAAGAGGGTTACAACGGTGCGTGCGATTCAGATCATCAAAATTGATTACATAAAACTTTGAACGGTTTTTATCCTTTAACAGCGTGTTGTAAGCTATCCGACTGAGATCATCGTATTTAAAATCATAGATGAACATCGAAAAGCCCTTTTGAATATGTTGGGTAATGATATGCCGGATCGCAAAGTAAGATTTTCCAGAGCCGGGAGTCCCCAAAACCAAGAGCCCGCGAAATGGGTTGATAATATTGATCCAACTATCGCGGGACATTCCTTCATAGAAGTATTTGGCAGGTAAGTTTATGGAGTATTCATTGCTGATTTTCCTTTCCTCCTGCGGGAACGTCTCATTCTCGTTGTTGAAGATGTCATTCATCAAATTCATTTTCAACAACCTCGTCAGCCGTGTACCTTTGCTTAAAACCAAAAGATACCCGATAACACAAAAGCCTATATACAAAGCGACCAGTACCAGTAAATCCAGATCCAACTGAAAAGCCAAAACACTGCCATAATATAATCCAAATCCTAGAAAAGCATATAGAATCAACGGTCTCACGTTTGCCTTTTCATCTTTCCGACCTCTAACACCTAAAAGAGAAACCAGAAGCAATCCCAAGGCCCAGGTTTTAACCAAAAGAATTGACTCAAAAATCTTGATCATGGATATTTTCCCGATGATATGATCCGTTACCTCTGAGTAAAATCCAGTCTGATGAAAGACCTGATAACAGGATACATAAAAGTGGAGCACCAGAATCGCAATAGAAAGAAGCCTTGTAAAATCCGCTACTTTCCGTAATCCTTGTTCATTTTCACCAGTTCTCATAGTTCGCTAATTTTGAATTCGTCTTCTTCTTTTCTTTCTTTTCCGTTTCAGCTCGTTGTTCTCAAGGTTATCATCAAACTCAGGTTTCAGCAATTCTTCTAATAGACTCCCTTTTCCTAAGTAAAATCGCCCTACTGTTCCATATGTAATCGGTGAAAGGTATTGAGAACTTTCGTTCGATCCACTCAGCCTGTAAGCCTTACCAGCCGTTTTTGATGACAGGAACCATTGGCTTAATGCATTTGCACTATATGCCTTCCCGAGATCACTACCATTGAAAAGACATTTTGTATTGTGGTCAATAAAAGTTACCCCATACAAACGACCTTCGCTATTTCTTCGAAACAGGACATCAATACCATATGTGGGCAATGCTCGTTCAAACCTTTCTGAGGTTATTTTATTTTTCATAACCCGATCAATTGCAGCCTTTACCTGATCCGCATAGGGTTTCCTGGCAATTTTGTTTGAGGCAAACTTTAGTTCCAATTTCTGTAAGGTTGGCGACCTGTGGATGCTACTTGCTTTTATCGGAATTCCAACCTTTTTGCCATACTCGTCCAGTGCCCAATACCGAAGTCCTTTTTTAGCATACATCACTGAATCTCTAGAACCACGGTCAGCAAATACATTATAACAGGAAAGCACGGCGTTAAACTCCGGGAGACTGGTAAACCGATACGATTGTATCACTCCATGCACAACATTTGAGATCGCCCGCTTGGTATCGTCCTTCCCATAAAAGACTTTTGACAATGCAAGAGCTTTGGATTTATACAATTCCCTATGCTGTTGGGCCGGAACCAACCCGCATCGCTTTTCAATCAGTTTCCGTGCTTCTTCGGATTTTGTTTTCCCAAGATTGTGCAAGCTAATACGCTCACCAGAATGCCTGATGTTCGTCGTCACGATATGGATATGTGGGTGACCGGCATCTTTATGTCGGTAGACCAGAAAAGGTTGATCTCCGAAACCGATCCCTTCCATGTAGTCACGGGCGATTGCATTCAACTGCGTTTCATCCACACGCTCGTTTACCGCAAAGTTCAATGAAATATGTACGGCGTTGGTCTTTGCTCGTTTGTTCCTATTTGTCAAATTCTGAAAACGCCCTAGCTTATCATGGAAGTTCAACCGTTGAACCTCCTTCTTAAACCCACTTTGCCAGATCAATTCCGCCTTTCCCTGATCCACTTTGTTTTCGTTGTAACTGAGCGCTGCCCGAATACTTTTGCCACTTATTATTTTTGCGACCATATCTCCGATAAAATATCCATCCTCTCCTTGGTCTCTCTTATCATCGGCTCCACTTGATCCCGTAAGACAACCATCACACCCTCCCATATTTCGGCATCCGGCATCCCCATAACACTGTTTAGTTTATGCACCGCCTGGTTAAAGTTATTACCGATATAATTGATCTCCCTTCGGATCCGTATCAGTTCCTCCTGTGAATCATCGATCGATCTGTTCCGATAGGTGAAGGTTAGCGTTTTGTCGAACAATATCTCACGCATATATTCGCTCATATTCTGCGACGTCGATTTGCGAAACCCTTTCTCTATAATCTTGTACTCATCCGAGTTAAACCGTAAGGTTACCCGTCTAATTCTGTTTTCCATTGTTTCATTTTTCCAGAGCAAAAAAATCCGACTTCGGAGGTATTTTCCAGCAAATAATCTGACTCTGGAGGCAGCTGTAAATTTCCGTTTGTCTGACAAACGTACATCTTGCTATTACCTCAGACGGTAATTAACCGCCCTCTCAATTTTAAAGAATCATTAACTTAGATTTACTGCGCAGGTATGGTCGCGTCCGTTGTCTTTGCCACATCCAATCGAGCGCTTTGGCTCGCCAGTTTTTCACCCAGACTCCCCTTCTTCCTTTCCAGTTTCTTTCAGAATATTCATCAAAAAAAGCGATGGCATCGTGGGTTTCGAACCCTTTTTGATCAAAGAAAATTTTAATTTCCAAGAGCTTAGGAATATCCCCGGTCCGGTTCTCCGTCATATACTAGCCATCCAACATATCCCTATGATTACACTTCTTTGCTTCCATCATGGAAAGGATATCCTCATAATCGTAATAGATGGAACCCCCGATCTTTGTGAAGGGCAATGTGCCAGTATCACGAAGTGTTTGCAGAAAACCATGGGAGATCCCGAGGAGTTTTTTTACCTCGGTGGATTTCAGCCATTTTTTTGCCGGCTTACCATTGCCCTCTTTTACGATCAATTTGATTTCATAAAGCATTTCTTCTTTGAAACTTTCAAGATCGCCAATGGTCAGTAATTGATCTTTGGTTGGAAGCAGTTGGCGTGCCCTTTTCTTTTGTTGCATTATTTGTGTCATAATTCATGATTTTGAACTACAAATGAAGATAGAAGGATCACTGGAACTTCACCATTACCCCATGAGTTGTGTGTTTTTATTGATTTAATGAACTAAGTCTCAATGATAGTCTAACAACAAAAAAGTTCTTGCTGTCGTCTATTTGATCTCTCCCTGAAAAATTGAATCATAAAAAATAGAAGACTCGGGATAATTACAATCGATAATGCATACTATTCAGGTTGAAAAGGGACTCAAGGGGTTGATGTGGCCACTGTGTTGAAAGGGCTCTGGCTGTTTCCGGAACAAAACTAAAAATACGTAGGTCAATAGCAGGTCTGAATTCAGATCTAAAGAAGTCCACACTCTTCTTCCAATGAAAGAAGTCCACACTCTTCTTTCATTGGAAGAAGAGATTTTTTGCTAAGATCTTTTTAAGACTTTCATCCGTTAACTATACAAAGGCGCTATATTTAAAGAAAAGAGAAGAATCATGACAAGAATCTCTTATACGGATAATTCGGCTAATCTATTTTTAATTCAAATGTATTATTATTTTTACGTAACAGATATTCTCTTCACTCGAAGGTTTACATAAATAGATCATTAGACCTGTAAAAATAGATTGCAAAAATAGAAGTTACGATGTTTACGAATATGAATCAACAATACAATCAATTTCAATTCGTCAATAACATAACAGTATATTTTCCATATAATGATTTGTTTTTTATATTTGAATATAACTCTCTCTAAATTTCCGTCAATTATAACAATCCAAAAGAATACATATATAATAAACTTGATGATATGGGTCTACCATTCAGAATTTGGACTAAATAAAGTCTTGCTTGTATTTGTTTATCAATTATGTCTAACTTGTATTTCATATCTTAATAAATGATAACGTTTCCTCATTATAAACAGCAAGATCAGATGGACTGTGGAGCTACCTGCCTCCGTATCGTCACTAAATACTACGGTCGCAATATCAATATCCACAAACTACGAAAGCTTTGCCGGGTTACAAAAGCGGGGGTCAATATGCTTGGGATTAGCGAAGCTGCTGAAAAGCTGGGATTTCGTACACAGGGGCTGCGCTTGCCACTGGCCCAGCTAAAAGAGATCAAATTGCCGTGTATCATTCATTGGCGGCAAAACCATTTTGTGGTATTATACGAGATAAAAAAATCAAAATACTATATCGCCGACCCTGCCTCGGGACTTCAGGTATTAACTAAGGAAGAGTTTTCAAAAAATTGGTTTGCCTATTCAGGTCTTACAAATGGGATTACATTGCATTTGGAACCAACGCCCCAGTTCTATGAAGACGAAATCGACGATAAATCGACTAAATTGGGTTGGGGCGTAATCTTGAAATATTTTTACGTTTATCGGAAATTGTTTTTTCAACTGGTTGTCGGGCTGTTTGTAGGCACAGTACTTCAATTGATTACGCCCTTTCTGACACAGTCAGTGGTAGACATCGGTATCAATACCCGCAACATCAACTTTGTTTACCTGATCCTTATTGCACAGATTATGTTGTTTGTCGGGCAGACAGCAGTAACGTTCATCCGCTCGTGGATCCTTCTTCATATCAGTACGCGGGTAAATATCTCTATATTGACTGATTTGTTGATTAAACTGATGAAGCTGCCCATGTCCTTTTTCGAGACGAAAACAACCGGGGATATTATGCAGCGTATGAACGACCAGAGCCGGATAGAAGCATTTTTGACAGGGTCCACGCTCAATACCCTGTTTTCATTTGTCAACCTTTTTGCCTTCGGCGCAGTACTGGCCTATTATCATGCGGGTATCTTCTTCGTTTTTGTGGTAAGTACAATCCTCTACACAGGGTGGATTCTACTGTTTCTTCGGAAGCGGCGCGAGTTGGACTACCGCCGGTTTGATATTTCTTCAGACAATCAAACCAATATTGTCGAGTTGGTGGGCGGGATGCAAGAAATCAAGCTTAACAACAGTGAAAAACAAAAGCGCTGGTTATGGGAGGCGATCCAGGCCCGTCTCTTTAAATTTAAAGTCAAAAGCCTGGCTTTGATGCAATATCAACAGGCCGGTTCAATGGCCATTAATCAGCTAAAGAGCATATTTATAACTTTTCTGAGTGCGAAGGCGGTTATTGACGGTGATATCACCCTTGGTGGGATGATGGCCATCCAGTACATTGTCGGGATGGTGAGCAGTCCGATCGAACAGCTTTTGGGTTTCATCCAATCCTATCAGGATGCAAAAATAAGTTTGGAAAGGATCAATGAAATTTATCAGGAAGAAGACGAAGAGCCCGTTGACCAGGAATGGGTGAACAGGTTGCCGGACAACAAATCGGTTGTTATGAACAATATCACGTTTACCTATCCCGGTGCAGGCAATGAACCGGTGTTAGATAGTTTGAGTTTGGTTTTTCCGGAAGGAAAGGTAACCGCAATCGTTGGAACGAGTGGGAGCGGAAAAACAACGCTTCTTAAGTTGATCATGCGGTTCTATGAACTGGATCGCGGAGAGATACGGATTGGCAGTATGGACATAAACCGAATCAGCTTTAAAACATGGCGGAACAGTTGTGGAATTGTGATGCAGGAGGGTTTTATTTTTGCTGATACGATCGAGAATAATATTGCTGTGGGGGATGAATTCCCTAATCAGTTAAAAATCCAGGAGGCGATCCGGATCGCGAACTTGGAGGAATTTGTTGATGAGCAGCCTTTTGGGCTGAAAACAAAGATCGGTACGGCGGGGAAAGGGATCAGTCAAGGCCAGAAACAGCGGTTGTTGATAGCCCGTTCCGTTTATAAAGACCCACACTATATTCTTTTTGATGAAGCCACTAATGCTTTAGATGCAAACAACGAACGCATCATCATCGAGAATCTGCAAGAGTTTTTTAATAAACGTACCGTGATTATTGTTGCACATCGATTAAGTACCGTAAAGAACGCTGATAATATAGTAGTTCTGGAAAAAGGGAAGGTGATCGAGCAAGGGACGCATCAGGAACTGGTCCGGTCGCGGGGAAATTATTATGAACTTGTTAAGAATCAACTTGAACTTGGAAATTAGATGAAAGAACAGCTTACATTCGAAGAACATAGTGAAGATATTGCTGATATTATAGCAACACCCCCTTCTTGGTTAATTCGTTGGGGGATTACAATGGTACTGATGGTTGTTCTGTTGTTGATCATTATGAGTGCCCTCATCAAGTACCCCGATATTGTAAAAACTCAAGTGAAAATCAATACAGCCAATGCTCCAAAAGCAGTGGTAAGCAGGATGTCCGGAAATATCGTCAAGCTCTTGGTTGAGAACGGCAACCAAATAAAAAGTGGGCAAGCTATAGCATGGCTGGAAAGTACCGCTGACCACGAAGATGTAATCGGCTTGTTGAACCAGCTGACCGAGCTGAATAATGGTTTTTCTGACGGGAACATCAATTCCCTTGCACACATCGGTGCACCGTCTCATTTAAATTTGGGGGAGCTCCAAGGCGGTTATCAAACCTTCTACCAAGCATACCTAACATTTAAATCTTCAGTTGAAGGAGGGGTACTCTTAAAAAGAGCCGTTTTCCTTCAGGCTGAAATTGAAAATATTAACAAACAGGCTGAACAATTAGCAAAACAGAAGGCACTGCAAGAGGAGGAGTTTGTGTTGGCCGAGAAAGAGTTTGAGATGTACAAAAAGCTTTTTGATAAAAAAGTAATATCTCAGGCGGAATACCAACAGCAGCAAAGTGAGTTTCTGGCCAAGCATTACCCCTTGCAACAGACGAGTTCGTCACTGATAGCAAATGAAACCAACCTCCTCGCCAAGAAAACCGAATTGGTGGATCTAGGAAGTCAAATTGACGATGAGCGGTCAAGGTTTATGCAGTCGTTGAACAGTCTGATCAGTGAGATGGAGCAATGGCGGAGGCAGTATATTTTAACGGCAAGGGAAAACGGCACCCTTGCGTATGCAGGTTTTATTCAAGAAAATCAGTACATCGAGGCGGGACAGGAGATTTTTTATATTAATCCTGGAAGCACTGGCTTTTTTGGGGAAGCAGCTATCCCTCAATACAATATGGGGAAAGTACAGAAAGGGCAGCGGGTTCTTGTTAAATTAAACAGCTATCCTTTTGAAGAGTACGGTGTGATTGAAGGTGAAGTTGGGCACGTCAGCGGTGTGCCGCTGAATGACAGTATTTTTCTTTCAAAACTGATCTTGAATACGAAGTCCCTAAAAAAGGATATCACTCTGAAGACGGGTATGCGAGGAGTTGCTGAAATTGTGACTGAAGATGCTTCATTATTTACGAGACTTAATCGGAATATTATTAAAATCTTAAGAGGTAAGGGGTGATTCCTAACTAATTCGTGATCACGCAGGATCAGTTTTGGAGGAAAAAATATCAGTAATTTCATTTACTAACAACATCCGAAGATGGGAATGTTGACTTATATATTTTAAAACCATTTTAAGAGAAAATTATATTCAGCTTTTAAGAAATAATTCGAGGAAGAATTGATAAAAATATTACTATTAGAGTTTATGATGTGCAGTTACTATCAGATTATCGCTATAAATCTAACTCATAAAAGCAAATGTGATCAACCTTCACAATCAACTTTAAGAATAATTTTCAAAAGTAACATAACTCATATCATGAATAATACCACTAGTGTCCCAACTTTAATGGGACACTAGTGAATTCGTTTAAAAAGATCTTCAATCAAAGGTAGCAACCAATGAAATATTACTCATAGAATGAATACAATGATTCGATTAATATAATTTTGGTTCGTTTTTATAAGCCTTTATATACCCGACCTCTAAACTTATTTATTCAATTAAAACGACAAAAAACACAGTTATTATTTTTTTAATTCAAATGTATTACTATATTTACGTATTAAAGATTGTTTTTAGCTAAAATATCCCGTAACAGGGTTTACATCGACAATTAATAAAAAGTAAAACCAATAAACCGAATTTGAAATCCAGCTTCACCTGATAAAAATATTTTTCAGTTAATAATAACTATTTGATTGATAATGTTGAGATTCCTATAACATTAGAACCTAAAGTATTTTGAGTCATGCATCGTTTTTATAAAAATCTTGTTAATTCAGAAGATAATATTTTAAATGTAAGTGGTTCATTGGTATCGGCAATGAAAATATCCGTCACCAAGACTAGCTTGAAGGAAGCATTAGAGCGACATCCAGATTACCCCAGTATGTTAACACTAAGTGATGTTCTTAAACAATTTAATATACAAAATTTTGCTGCAAAATTTTCATTAATTGATTTAAAAGGGCTACCTACACCGTTCATTGCTTTGATTAGGCCCACCGATTCAGATATAAACTATTATTCTCTAATCACAAAGGTAAAACCGGATACCGTGACATTCATTTCGCCTAAAAGTAAAAAAAGCACTCGTTTGAATTGGGAAGATTTTGAAAAGATTTATCAGGGTGTAGGATTCGTAGCTGAGTCGGACGAGGTATCTGGTCAGAAGGATTATGTACAATCGTTAAAAAAAGAAAAGAGGAAAAAAAATGGTCTCGACATAACGTTGCTTTTTATTCCAGTGCTTATTTTAATTTATGGTCTATATGAAATTATTTTTAAAAATTTTCAGATCACCTTGGTGCCCGTTTTATTCAACTGGTTTAATTTAATAGGCTGGATAATAACATCTCTACTGTTATGGTATGATATTGATAGTAGTAATTCTTCTTTGCAGGAAGTTTGTGAGGGAAAAGGCAATAAAAAAAAGAATTGTGGTAGTGTTTTGAAATCGAATGGAGCTTCTGTCTTTGGTTTTACTTGGAGCCATATCGGCTTCAGCTTTTTTTCTGCTCTATTGTTTGGTCATCTCCTAGGTGGGATTGCTAATCCTGGATCACAGATTATCGTTGCTTCTTTTATTGTTTTAGGCTCTTTTTATATTCCTTTTTCCATTTTTTACCAATGGAAAATCCTTAGTCAATGGTGTGTTTTATGTTTAGCCGTGCAGGCTATTTTATCAATTCAACTGGTGTACGTTTTTGTAGCTGGTTGGCTCACTCAAGCTGTATTAATTGATAGTTTTCCTATTAAAGAATTATTTATTGTTCTTTTAAGCGGACTTGCTCCCTTTATTTTAACTGGACAACTAATGTCTATTCTTAAACAGAACAAAAAATATGAACACTATAAGAAAAACTTTTTAAAATTTAAATTTAATAAACATATTTTTGATTCATTATTAAAAAACCAAAAACAACTTGTTTTCCCCTCTGAAAACTTAGGGATTAAGTTAGGCAACCCTGATGCCAAATACAAGATTATTAAAGTATGCAATCCTTATTGTGGCCCTTGTGCAAAAGCACACCCTATTATAGATCAACTTCTTGAAAAAAATAAAAACGTATCTGTTCAAATCATTTTCTCGACCAGCAATGCAGAAGATAACTTACGAACAAAAGCCTCAAAACATCTCTTGGCAATTGCAGAAGACGGAAACGAATTAAAAACCAAAAAAGCATTAGATGATTGGTATAACGCCCCTACTAAAGACTATGAAATTTTTGCTTCAAAATATGTAATAAATGGAGAACTGAAACAACAATCATCAAAAGTGGAATTAATGAGTAAATGGTGCAATGACACTGGTATAAGTTTTACACCCACATTTTTTGTTAATGGTTTTCAGCTGCCAGAAAATTACACCATAGAAGACTTAAATATTTTATTTGCAGAATAAAACAAATCCATTTAAAATAAAAATGTAATCACCTAAAATATAGAAGTCACAATCATAGTATTATAATGGGAGCTAATATCATGACACCTTTTCATGAGAGCACTATGACAAGAGTAATGACAAACTAAAATTAGATCCTATTTAAATTAATATCATATTTAAACGAAAATAAAAAAAATCAAATATTCAAATAAGTCGGAAATTATTCAAATTTGTATTAATCCTTTACCTGAAAATTATGAGAATCCTGTTTGTACTTACTCTGTATTTCTGCAATGTTGCGGCCTATGCTCAAAAGAATGATATACCCACTCAACTAACAACTGTGGATGGGAAGGTATTTTCACTAAAGGATCTCAACGATAAAGTTTTAGTAATAAACTACTGGTTTTTAGCCTGCGGACCCTGTATTTTAGAAATTCCCAACCTAAAGGCTGTCTCAAATGAGTTTAAAGGTAATGAAAAGCTGTATTTTATAGCCATAACTCCACGAGACGAAGCGGAACAATTGATTTACTTTAAAAAGAAAAAAGACTTCGGCTATCATTTGATTGCTAAGAATAATGTATGGCCCAAAGCTCATGATATTGCAATTTATCCTACCAATATTATAATTAAAAATGGAAAGATAGTTTATCGAAGTACTGGTTATAATAAAGATATTAAGGAAGAGCTCGTCATTCAAATCAAAAATGCACTGAATAATTAATTGTTACCATGCGTAAGTAAAGGGAATGAACAACATGAAACTGATTCGAAACAAATTAATCGTTTACGATGACAGTACAAACACTCACCAACACATGAAAGAAGTACTAATTATAAAACTTTTATTACGATAAAAACAGATTAATCAATTCTTTTAATGAATGAAAATGATGAAGTCGTTATCTAGTAAGCCTAACGAAACAACGGATATCTTTGGTGTCGACTGATAGTAGAATAAAGTTTATTTGTGAGAATTCAAACGTTTTTAACACAAGTTATCATAAGCTCTAGTTGACTAAAATGAAAAATATTTAAAACATCAATTACGTAAGTTTGAACCTAACAATTATTATACCCTCAAGGAGGGCGTTATAATAAGGAGTGGCTCACTACAACCAGCCGTTTATATAATTTAAATTTATGATGAGGACATATGTCCTATTTAAAATTAAAAAAGATGAAAAAGTTAAAATTAAATTTTACAGGTAATGGGGAAATGCTTTCGCGAGATCAATTAAAACAAGTTATCGGAGGAATGGGCAGCGGCGGTAGTGGCGGAGGTAACATTTGGTGTGTGATCGGAGGAGCTCAGTCTCGTTGCTACGGTTCTAACGTAATAGATTGTGTAGACGCTTGTGTGATGGAAGCAGAAAGTATAGGTTTAATTTGCGGGGGCTGTGCAGAATTTCCACCACTTTAGTTAAAATGATTAAAACATCTCGGATGACCAAATAAAGATTTCGAGATGTTTTAATAAAAAAAGCGTTTAATAATGAGCTAGCTAATAAAGTAAATACCTGAGATCTGCAAAATCAAAACTATTTTATAAATACTTATATATGAAAACCTATCAAAACATTTTAATTTCGATCCTGTGGATTTTCCCCATTTGCTACACCGCAAAAGCATCTGTTAACGACACTACCAACTACGAGATCGTGATCACAGCAATTGTGAAAGACTACAAAGGAAGTGACAGCTTAATAAATCATTCCAAAAAGTTGACTAAATTATTAATTAGTTCATGGGATTCTGTCCAAACGTTTAATCATACACTGATCTTAGACACTCTAAATGAAGGAAATCACACCAAGAACCTTTACCGAGCAATTATACGATCCGAAGACAATATACATGAGCAAGAAATACAAGAAACTCAAGTTCGATATAGTGTAACCTTGGAAAATACTGTGAATGGTGAGGTTTTTGATGAGTTAACCTTTCAAAGTAGCCCAGATTTTTTTTTTAATTATAGTGAGAAATTATTAGACGTACGGCTAATGAATCTAGGTTTGATCAATAATCTCACAGAAACGAATAACCTATTAAGCAATTCAAACCAATTCAGAAATGACAGTACCTTGACTTTCGCTATTCGCTCCATTGATTTTGATAAAGTATCTTTTTCAGAACGACAGAAGAACTATTTAACAAACCTAGTAAACAATGTCATGGTTTCTAGAGAAAACGGATACAACAGGTACAATAAGAAAACTGAATTTCTCCGTAAAAAATTGAATTTCCTGACAATTGTGGATGACGGAAACATGAGAGAAGCTGACTTCGTTTTGGATATTAGTTTTACTGAAAACAAAGAAAAAAACATTATTTTGCTAAGTTTTGATGTTTCTGGAAGATCAGAAGCAAATCTGCTTGTTCCCGAAAAGCTTGATACCTGGGTCGCTTTTGATAGAAAAAAATTTTTGGATGGTGAAACGTTGGAATCAAATACGAAAATAGGTAATAAGCTGTTTGGATTTATAGCATATCAATTTTTTTTATATTAAAGAAACTGGCCATGGGAAGTCTGAATGTTGTTTTTTAGTTTGCTTAAGTTAACAACCTTCCACTCGAAATGCAAAAAATATGCGTGTCTTTCTAGAATCTAAATATTGAAACGGGCGGAGACAGATAGAATTTTAAAATAAATGGTGTAATATGGAAGAAAACACCCTAGATGAAATCGTTTTTCCTACTTATGTAATCAATTTAAAAGCTCAAAAAGATTTCTTTACACATATCAAAAAAGAATTTAATGATAAAAAGGAGTTTGAATTACATATTATTGATAATTACAATCAACAATTCGAACCACTCGCTATTTGGTTAAGTATTAAAAAAAGCATTAAGCTAGCGATTGATAAAGAGCAAGATATTATAATTATTTGTAAAGAAGATCATTGTTTTACCGAAAGTTATGATAAGGAAATTTTTATTAAGGACATTCTTTCAGCGTATAAAGAAGGAGCCAATATTCTATTAGGCGGTATAGGAAATTTTAACAACGCAGTACCAATAACGAATAGAAGATATTGGATTGACACTTTTTATGATTCACAATTCATTGTTATTTATAAACCTCTTTTCAGCTCAATACTTCAGGAACCATTTAGAGACCATTATACTGCCGAAAGTTTATTATCTGAACTTACTAGCAATAAAATACTTCTTTATCCCTTTATATCAGTTAAATATAACTATGGTTTTTCAGATGCTAAACCAAACAATCGAAAAAAAACCAATATCCTGCAATTTAAAAATGCTGAAGAGCGTTTAGCCATTTACAAAAAAGTTTATGAAAAATATATTGAAAAAACATAATTGAACTTAAGACCAATGCATAGAATTTTTCATTTAATAAATGGATTAAAAAGGACACTTAGAAAATATTAAATTAAGTTTTATTCCGATAACATGGACCTTATTAAGAAAAAGACAATTCCAGTATATGCGGTAAATCTTCGGACTAGGACAGACCGGAAAGCCAATTTAATGAATGAATTTAATGGACGTAAAGAGTTTAATTTAGAAATTATCCCTGCTATAGAAAAAAAAAATGGTGCATTTAGCCTTTGGAAAACAATTCAATATATAGTAAACAAAGCAAAAAAAAACAACTACGACTTTTTTATACTATGCGAAGATGACCACTCATTCACTAAATATTACTCTAAGAATCAATTGATTAAACAAATAACATTAGCACAGCGCTTAGGCGCTGATTTGATGATGGGCGGTGTTAGCTGGTTCAATACAGGAATAGAAATCAGAAAAAATCTATTTTGGGTTGACCAGTTTAACGGCCTACAATTCACTGTCGTTTTCAATAGTTTTTATTCGGCAATTATAAGTGCAGATTTTGATAAAGGGGATGTTCCTGATCTTAAACTATCGGAGATCAGTGAAAAAAAATTCGTTATCCACCCCTATATCTCTTTGCAAAAGGAATTTGGATACTCTGATATAACATATACAAACAATGGAATAGGCTATGTAAGCAGTATATTTGAGAAAAGCTCTTCAAGTTTTGATTTGTTAAAAAAAGTTAAATGTTATTACGAAAAAACACGATCTAATTATGATAGGTTTTAATTGCCGTTATTTTAATATTGACTTATTATACTGTCTTTGACTTTTCTTAATATTAGACATCCCACCACATTAAGGAATCTTCAAAAAAAGAAAATTTTGCCGTTTTTACTCTGGTTTTTGATTTACATTTCGGATGTCAGACTCACCAGAGAGCTACCGAGCTGGAAGGAGTTGTATTCCATCCAGACTTCAGTTGTCTTCTTCGCATCTTCCAATGAAAGGAATCAGTGTTCGTTCAGGCACTCTTACTCCAATTAAAGGACTCAATATGCAGATTATCTCGTTGGTTTACCCAGTCTGGAGATTTTAATTCCACCTGATGCTCAAAAGTCAATCGTCAACTTCCTTGAATATAGACTTAGATCCTTTATCTACCTGTATCTTCTTTCACTTTTCCCTTGGAACAACCGGACTTATTCCAAGGCGGCGACCGCAGAATAAAGAATGAAATATTTGAAACAATCAAGCGAATTTGGCTGGTGTGAGTAATTCTTACTTTATTCTTCCGTGTGCATCTACTTCTATATTAGCATTCAAACAATAATTTATAGGTTTCTCTTCCTGATGGCTCCAAGGATAGATTCTTATTTTTGACTTCCAATCTTTATAACGGGCATCCAAACATTCAATCGAATTATACGGGATTGAAAACCCTGAGCCTTCAAATTCCACTTTTATCAAGGGCTTCAATGCAGAATTTGGGCATATTATTCCGTTTTTAAATTTAATGTTATTACCGTCATAGTTGAACAGCCATATATCTATAAAAGGAAATGTATATGGATAACCTTGGATTTTTCGACCATTCTGACTCCAGATTTTATAGTAAAATGTCTCCGTGTGATTTTCCAGGAAAATATCCACAAATAGTCCTGATTTCTTTACCTCCTCTAAAAACAAGTCAAGATTTTTTTCTTCTATACCAAGATCTATATCATCGTCCCAAGGCATCTTTCGACCGTGACGAATGTGTCCCAAAAGAGTGCCCCCTTGAAGTACCAAGTCTATATTTTTATTGGATGAAATTGTACTTAACGTGCTTAAAATATCTTTTAACAACACTTCATCTTTTGCTTGCCATGTATTGTAGTTCAGGACCTCAGAAAGAATGTTAGATTCTCTGTCTATAATGTGCAATTTCGCACATTCTTTATAACTAAACCACTCGACATTCTCATAATATAAATTTAATGTTCCATACATGGTTTGCATGACGATTTCATCTTGAACACATTGTTTAATCAATTCAGTTTTTATTAGCTTCTCAGCTCCCGATCGATTCAAAAAATAAATAGCTCCTCCCCAATCAATACCCATAAAATGACTATCATGTTCGTCGATTTCCCTTATATTTGGATTTAGCAAACAAGGTCTATTATTGTCTTCTGGTTCTGAGTTGTTTTTTTGATAAGGATTATACGGAAAGAAAACATCCCAGTCAGTAGGAAGCTGCTCCCATTCGCTATATCCTTCATAAAACATCTCAGAAAGGACCAAATTTTCCTGTATGATTAGGCACATATTTTCATTACTTTTTAAAAATTGTTTCCAAGCATAGTAATGAGTTTGGAAGATGTCAATTTCTGATTGAGATATGCCGAAACCATATTGTATTTTATGCCAATTATTGTCGACTTTTAATTCACCGTTTTTATGCTTACTTTGTATGTTTTCAATATTAGATTCAACCACAGAGGAAATATTTGAATTTTTCTTATCAAATAATACTTTTTCAGGTAATTGTAGGTTAAATATTATCATAACTCAAAAATCTACTATCTAGATAACCTTGTAATTGGACTTCGTTATTAATTGAATACCAAGCCTCTGGATAGACATCAGAATACTTAAGTTTCTGTATCGCTATCAAGGCTTTCCATAAATCGTTGAAATCTTCGCAAGGCTCAATAAGATTATTTATAGAAGAAGGGTTTAATACTTGTATTCCCGAACAATATATCGAAGTAACTTCAGCCCTGGAGAGCTTCCTCACTGTTCCAATTTCACCTTTTATATAATCACCTTCAATATTGTCTAAGGGACGAACAGGGACTAACATGCACGGAGGTGCCCCGCTTTTTATATAACAATTGAAAATAAAATCCAAATTTAATTTAGTTATATTATCGCACGGTAAAACAAGAACAGGTTCATCAACAGATTTCATTAAGCTGTTAAATATCCACCAAGCATTTCCCTTCCCTAAAGTTTTGATAATGATATTTGCGCCAAGGTTATAAACATGTTCTACCAAATCTTCGCCTTTATAGCCAGTAGTTATTATTATGTTTTCAACGCTTTCTGTCAACTGAATAATACTCTGAGATATCAAGGACTTTCCTCTTACCTTAATTAGAGCTTTAGGTATTCTATTGGTTAATGGACGTAGTCTTTTGCCTTCACCAGCAGCCATAATTAGACAGAAATTAAACATTAGATTAGGTTTAGATAAAAAGGTTTTGCAATATACAAAGAAATATTAATAGTAGAAATAAAAATATCCTTTATTTCAAACTGATCCATCACGGAAGCTGACTTCCATTATAACCTTCACACTGACGGCTAACTTTTTTCGGATGGGAAATAAAAAATTCTCTTTATAAGTTGCAGGTTGTTCAAACAGGCAAGGAAAAGGAAGCTCTTTTATTGTCGCCCTTACAAACAAACTCCCCCCGAAGCAAATCGATTAGTCATAGTTACTTCTACACTTCCAGATCGTCCAGATTACCGTCCCACGCAATTAAAACACAGACTTACATTTTCTCCTGTTTTCGAAGATGAAAATGAGCACGAAATTATTTCTAACTGGGAGTATGAATCAGTCTCAAAAAAATGTCTAAATATAGAGTTTAATGGTCAAACATATACCCCTGCCAAGAAAGATGAAAATGGGAATCCTGTATTTGTCGTTGTTTTAACTGAATAGAATGCATAACCTAATTACAATCGAATGTAAATGCTTTTTTTCTTAATGAGATCTTAGTATATCTGGCATATTTGAAAAATATCAAAAACAACGTACTCTAACTCATCGTTACCCAAGGAAGAAATTATACCGTCATAACCAGCCTCTCTTAACATTTGATGGCTTTCTTCGGAATATAAGGCATCGTATAAGTCTGCTATTTCTCCAAGGGATATATTCTCGTCTAGTTGAGTTAAGGCGTCTTCCTCGGAAAGAACCTCACCGGTAAGAATTTCCCAAATGACTGGTGCTTGATTTTTTTTTGAAAAAATCCCGTGTATGGTTAAATCAATCGCTTTTTCTATAACAATTATTGCCTTGATAATCCTCTTGCCAAATAACGATGCATTCTCTACCTTCTCCGTAAAGAATAATCCGTGTATTGTATTCGGGTATCCGGTATTAGTACCTCTCTTAGTTAGGTCAAATTGATCGAATTCCGCATTTGTTCCATGGTAAACTACTTTATTGATCTGTTGTACTTCTCCTGTATTGCCCATAATTTTTATTGAGCAATCAACTGAAATGAAAAAAACATCAAGGGCATGAGGCACGAATGTTCATATACCCTTGATGGTTAATCGTAATGAAAGTAAATTTGCGGCAAATAAAAAATGAGCAATTCGGAATTACAAGTCATCCGGTTTAAAACCAATCCGTTTTCTTGGCGGGCTTGGTTTATTAGATTTTTCCAATAATTCATCCAGATATTTAAAAACGATCTCCATGTTTTTATCCTGATTCTCCAACTTGTTCTTTATTCTTTCAACTTCCAGACGAATCTCTGTGTTATCGGCAAGCATCTGGCGGATCTTCGTGAAAATGCGCATAATTTGAATGTTTACTTCGATAGCTTGTTTGCTGTTTAATACGCTTGAAAGCATCAAAACACCATGTTCTGTGAACACATAAGGCAACTTTCTTCTGCCTCCTCGTTTTGATGTCGCAATTTGCGACATCAAAGTTTGAAACTCTTCCTCATTCAATCTGAACATAAAATCCTCGGGGAAACGGTCTTTATTCCTGTTGACCTGCTCATTCAATCGCCTGGTCTCAACTCCATATAATTCGGCCAGATCACTGTCCAACATAACTTTCTGCCCCCTGATATAATAAATCTTACTGATCACAATTTCGTCGGGAATAATCACTTTCTTATTTTCCATCTTATATAGCTTAAGCTTTCAAAACTTTTAAATTACTCTTCTCATTTTTCTGCAGTAGATTTTGAAGGTTTGTCATATCCTGACTTACCTTTCGTTCAATTACCTTGGCATAGATTTGCGTGGTGCGTATGGTGGTATGGCCGAGCATCTTGCTTACTGTTTCAATGGGGACACCATTTGAAAGGGTAACCGTGGTGGCAAAGGTATGCCTCGCCAAATGGAAGGTCAGATGCTTCTTGATGCCGCAAAGATCGGCCACCTCTTTCAGGTAGCTGTTCAGTTTTTGGTTTGAGATCACCGGGAACAGTGTACCCTTGGCAACTGCCCGTGGATGGTCTTGGTATTTCCCGATGATTTCGGCTGCTTGGCGCAAAATGGGAACATGGATGGATGTATCGGTTTTTTCTCTATGGGATTTGATCCACCGGTTGCCGTCGATCCCCAGTACAATATTCTCTGGGGTCAATTGCATGACATCAATATAGGCGATACCGGTATAACAGCTGAATACAAACAGATCTTTAGCATATTGGATACGCTGAACTGTAAAGTCCTTTTCTTCGATCTTGGTAAGTTCGTCGCTCGTCAGAAATCCACGCTCGACTTTTTGCACCTTCAGTTTGTACAGTTCAAATGGGTTTTTATCCAACCATCCGAGTTTAACGGCAAGACGTACCATTTTCCGGAACCGCTCCAAATGTTTCATCACCCCATTGTTGGACATACTTTTGTGATGATCGGCCGGTTCATAGGTTCTGAGGAAATGTTCTAAATTCGTAATGAACTGGTAATCCAGTTCAGAAAGATAGATGTCCTGTTTCTTGAATTGCTTGACAACAAACTCTTTTAAATATCTTTCCGTCGTATAATAGTTTTTCATCGTACCATAGGCCAACACTTCTTTCATATGAAGGTTATGATAGTCTATTAATGATTGGAGCGTGTTCTTTTGTTCTGTTATACCGAGATACATATTCTTGATCGCTTCAGGGGTAATCAGTTTTTTCGCCATGACCATTTCTTGGTAATACCCCGATAAGGCTCCCCTCACTTGTTCCAGAAACCCATTGAGGATTTTCAGGTCTGTATTTTTGGTTTTCGCAATACCTCTTGAAAGGTTCCAGTCAGAGACTTTTACTTTTTTCTTGAGGGACATCTCGATCCTCTCTCCATTCACCGCGATTCGTACGTAAATCGGGGCGGTATCATTTTTTGCTTTGTTCATTCTCAAAATGAAATGAACACCGAACGTGTTTGCTGATCTCATACTCTATTTTTTAAAGTTTAACATGAACTGATATGAACTATCTCGTCCAAACAGGTCACCAGAAAGAGCAAAAAAGTGATTCATATCGATCTATTCGAGTCTAAATTTTATTGATTCATCATATTGTAAATCAACTAGTTAAACCCTTTCTGGTGACCTAATTTAAAAAATTAAAAGAGGTCACCTTATAGTTCTCAGGAGGTATGGATTGATATGGATTATTATGGACTGTTTAAAAGCAAAAAAGCCCCTAAATCGTATGATTTAGAGGCTTTTGAACCCAGATGGACTGGTTTTCGTCGTCCTCTCGGGACAATTTTCGAACCATTTTTTGGAAGACTTGAAGAAACTTGTTTCAGGAAATAGCTGTTAAACACTTGAAAATAAAGAAATTAAAATCTCAAACAAACAACAATTAATCAAGTAACACAAAAAAAATAGTGATGGTTCGAACTTTCACACAATCTTCACATGAACAAAATATATTATTATCTACTTTTATGCTGTTTTAAACAATTGCTCAACAACATCTTCCTTTGTATAAACAAAATCTGTTGCCAACCTTTTACTGACAAATCCTGTAAAGTCGCTATGTTGCTTACTTACAGTGCCTAGTCCTAAACAAGCAGCTTTGAGATTAATTAAGGCAACATTTCTCGAATGTTCTTCTTTTGGAACGAAGATATTCATCAGATAACTATAATGTGTTACAATGCTTCTAATGTTTGAGGCGTAAATTAAAATAAAATTACATTTGAGGTGATCTATTGGCCATATTAACTTTAATCAAAATAAAGTCCAGTAACAAATGCTTCTGGTCTTGTAGCTAATTTTATGTCAAATGTATTTCTCTGCCATACTCTTGTCTCAAATTTATAATGCTTGTTCTTAGGAACATCATTTAATTGGTCGAACAAATCTGGTGTAAGGTCATTATTTGTAATTAACCAGTATCCATCTGCTTCGTGTTCAACTATCCTGTTAACCCAATCAGGAATTGTTTTTGGAGAAATACTTTTTTCTGAAAATTTACATTGTATCAACCATTTTTTTTCGAGTGGATTGCCAAAAGTGTCAAAACTTTTTTCTATAACTAGAAAATCTCTCCCCCTATCTGAGGCGTTAGTTTTCCCGATTGGCTTAATATCAGTAAGATTTGGCTCTAAGGGCAATAATGTTTCCGTCAGTTTTTCAAAATATTCTCCTTTGTTGTTTTTTAATCTTGACCAATCAACTTTTTTAACCGCTTTAAACTCAAAGAAAGGTTTAGCTTCCTCGAGTTTTGAAGTTAGTATGGCTCGTTCGATTTCTTGTGTTTCAGATGTAATCATACCCGAAATTAAGAACTTTGTCTGACCAGTGTCCAAAACTAAAAGTGTCCCGTCTTTATTAGTTAAGAATTTTTCAGTTTTACAACTTACATACAAGTCCATCAACCGAACTAACTCTTTAATACTATAATAAAGTTGAATATTGAAAGTAAAAATTTTGTCTCTGGTTTTTACAAGTAAATATTCATAACCTTCATAAATATGGTCTATTGAAATAAGATTTTGTATTTGATTTGAAATCTTTTCAGGAATTAATTGCGGATTAGCAACATCACTAATAATAGCTCTTGTTTTATTATCATCAATAAAAAAACCTTGAACAACACTAGTTACTGTAGTGATTAAGCCGTTTTTACTCTTTGTATCTTCTTTTGAATATTCCTTAAATCCATCAGTTAAAGCATATTCTAACAAAAGAGAGTATTCTGTTCTATTAAAAAAACTATCTTCACTAGGACTTTCAGACTTTTGTATGTTGTGGTTATGTATATCTTCCTCCATTGTACACATTTAGATTATCCAGGAATCAATTCCTCGTTTAATTGCACATCATAATAATCCTCCAAGAAAGCATCAATTATATTCTGATTAGGTTCATTGATTAGAAAATCAATATCATCATTAGTAAATTCTGGAATACCAAAATTCTTGATGTATGTACCATTCAATGAATAATAATCCGAAGAATATGGTTTACTTGTAGTCTTTATATAATACCAAAACAAACGCGATTCCAAAATCTTCTTTACCAATAACATTTCCTCTTCTGAATGACCTATAATTGCTTGTCCATTATAAAATAACAAATCATCATCATTACTGATTAAGTAACTTGGGATTTTATCTGAAAATTTCGGAAAAAACAATTTGTTCCCAACTTTCTCCAAGGACTGAGTTCTTCCAAAGGCAAACCATTTTTCATATTTACCTTTACCTTTATCTCTTCCTGCTAAAATTTTCTTTTTTACCTGCAGATACTCAAAAGCTCTTGGAAACTTTTCTCTTAAAAAGTCTTCATCGAGTGCTTTCGGCTTTACCTCGTCATTATATGGAAACAAAACCTTTTCAATTACTGTATCAAAGTTAATATCTCTACTTAATTTATTTGAGTTCAAAATATCTTTGCATATTCCTTTCTCAATTGGATATAGACTTCCATTTTGAAGATAAAAATAATCATCATCTTCAGCTACTGGTTTAAAAATGTAAATGTCATTTTTCAATGTAGCGATACCGTGTCTTGTTTTGTACTTTTCTCCGAAAGGTGTTCCTGTTGCTTCAATTCGGGAGATAATCACATTATCGTTTAAATTCCAACCTTTTTTTGCATCAAGATTTTGATAATTGATTCTGCTATATTGGTCTCTATTGGTTGGTAACTCTTTTTTAGTCGATTTATAATATTCAACAAAGTGTTGCTCTGCTTTCTCCAAAAAGCAAATACAGGTATAAGTACTTTTAGATTTAAAAATCTGAAGTGTACCAAAATCAATGATTCTGATACTTGTATTATTGTCCTCAAAATACTTTCTTAATGCCCTACCATTCAAACTTTTGAAAAAAGTATTCATTGTGATAAACCCAAGAATACCATTTTCTGCAAGGTTTTCATAACCAATTTGAAAGAAAGGAATATACAAATCAGGATTACCCGATGTACTAACTGACCAATTTTTAATATTTTCTTTGGCTTCTACATCCAGATTCCTTGCCGAAACATATGGGGGATTTCCTACAATGATTTCAAATCCTTGAAAATTCTCATAGACATTATTCCAATTAAATATTAAAGCATCTCCTGTATGGATATTAAAATGAAACTCTTCTACATCTTCACCTTCGGATAGTGCTAATAAACTTAACAATAGCTTACTTCTGTTAACAGAATATTCTTGAATATCTAATCCGAAAATTTGATGTTGAAAGATATGTTGGTAGTCGTTTCCTGTTCTCCTTTTCAACTCTTTTGCAGCAGTATATAAAAAACCTGAGCAACCACACGCAATATCAGCTATTTTAGCATTGGCTACTCCGTTACCCTCTCTACGGAAAGATTGAGCAACAATATAATCTCTAATTTCTGAAGGCGTATATATTGCACCATTTACTATTCTATCTGAAGGAGAAATAACAAATTCAAATAGTTCAATGAGTTTTTCAATATCAAAGATTTCAATTTCACTCCGTACAATCTCAATAAACTTTAAAAGTTTTCCTCTTTTTATTGATTTTCGTTTTGAGATTGAATAGCTTCTTAAAAATCGATTGTTTGTTAATTTCAAATCATTGAGTTCAATAAAGGCAGACACAATGAGTTTATCCACTTCTAGCGAAAGCTGTGAATAAGACTCTAAATATCTGAATATATTTTTCATATAAATATTGGACAAATTTCGTTAATCGGATTCCAAATAATATTTTTTTCGTCAAAAGGTTTCCACTTATTAGCTAAAGTATGAAAATAAGGTCGCCATACAGATTGTTGATAGGTAGTATTTAACTTGATAAATTCTCTTTTCTCACAAAGAACCTGAAATCCTGTTGGAAAGAAATTTGAAGTAAGAAAACCAATCCCTAGGATAAAATCCATTGGTTTATGCATTATTCTTGGAGTATCAACATAAAATAAATCCCCTAAATTTGGTTCGGCTGAACCTGTTGGATTGAAATCATATTGTAAATGATATATTGGATGAGGTTCTTCAGAATTACCCCCAGTATGTTTATCAATATGAAATCCAAAGTGATATGTCCTATCGTTACCCACACCCTTTATTAACACTTTAAAAGCTAACTCAACAAATGGATCATCAAAGGATTCCCAGTTTTCAATATTCCCTCTTAATTTCATATTTAAAACAATCTCGCCCTTCTTTATATCGTTAGGTGTAACATGTTTCAAAGTGTCTAGTGGCAAAACAAAATTTTCAATGTCATATCCCCAAACATTTTCCTTTGCATCTCCGTTTTTCAACAAAGGTATTCTTTCAGGGTTGATGAGGTCTGCTATGGCATTATGAATTGGAAATGTAGATATATTGCCAATTTGGTTTTCTAACAAATCAGCCATTTGCCTCATTTCTTGAGCTCTTGCATTTCTGAAGCTCATATACTTAGAATTTACCGCCATATCACGAACCTTTTTTGAATTCTTCAATTCTTTCCAATTCGGTGTAATGAGGTTCTATACCCTTATCAATACCTATCCTTTCTGCTGCTGCATACAGAGAGATGTATTTTGGTTCTTGCCATGGTTTCAGTTCATGTGATAGTCTTATTTTTATACCTTCTAATGGATCAAGAGGCAGCTTTAATGCTTCACATATAGTCCAAAATTCACTGCTTGCATTATTCGTAATTGGAACAGCCGGAATTAAATCATCTATACCAAAAGTTTGAGATAAGATTTCCACTCGCTCCTCTGCTTTTAAAAAAGAGAAATTTTTACCAGAAATTTCTTTTAATTGAATATTCAGAATATCCGCCCACCATCTATTCCAACCATCTGAAAATAACCCAGAATATTTACAGTTTTCAAACTTGCTTAAAAGTGTTAACCAAGAATCACCACTTTTAGAAATATCAACCCCTAGTCTTGCGGCTAGAGTGGTTTCTTTAATTAGGGGATTGGTACAATGGAAAAGTGTTTTTACAGCAAAGTATGCAAAATCATACGGTACTATTATATCTTGATTAAAAAAACGTTCAAATATTCGTTGATCAAGAGTATTTAAATCTGGGCGATTAAAAATTATTTCTAAGCTAAAATCTTTATATGGCAAATCTTTGTAGCCTTTAGCTAATGAACATAATTTTTTAGAAAATTTTTCATAATTAGGTTCTTCTGCTTTCTTAAATGTGTAATCGAATAAATCATGACTTGTCTTATCCGACTTGTAAGTTTCCTTTATTTTATCTATTGTTGAACATAAAACTATTGGAAAAGAGGAAATTTCTTCTCTAGCACTTAATGCCCTTAATTCAGAACTTATAGATATTGCACTATAATCTAGGCTGTCGGGACCTTCTCCATCTAATCTTAAATCAATCAAAAGACCAGAATAACTATCTTTTTCGATCTTTTGAATAATGAGGTTTTTTAAAGTAGAAAAATCCATACCTTTTGAAAGTGGTAATCTTTCGACTGCTATCAATCTAGTATCATTAAACCCATTTATTAAAGATTCAATTGAACTATCATTCTCATCATCAATATATATGTACTTTGGAGTATCCATGTTTATAATATTTTAATTTTTAGGAATTTCAATTCTAATTGTTGTTTTATAATCTTCATATGGAGTCGCCACGTATATCTCCCCATTATAAAACTCAATGATATCTTTTACGATTTTCAAACCTAAACCAGTTCCGGTAAGTGCTGTTGCATCATCCACTGTATGATTTGCTACTGTAGAAGTAGTATAAAATGCATTGAAAATATTTTCCTCATTTTCTTTAGTTATACCATCTCCATTATCGGAAA
This sequence comes from Pedobacter indicus, assembly GCF_003449035.1. NCBI lineage: Bacteria > Pseudomonadati > Bacteroidota > Sphingobacteriia > Sphingobacteriales > Sphingobacteriaceae > Albibacterium > Albibacterium indicum. The sequence continues at coordinate 1,514,745 of NZ_QRGB01000001.1, read as the reverse complement.
ATTCTAAAAAAACGATATTTTCATCCCTTCCACATTTAATAAAAATTTCCCCATCGGATTTAGCTCTTTTTATTGCCTTTTTTGAATTTGTATACAAATTAAACAAAATAGATGCCCATTCAGATGGATGCATGGGAACTGTAAACAAATCATATCCGTCAAATACTGGTGGAATAAATTGGGTTCCTGTTCTTTTTAGATCATTCTTTATTACAGTTTCAAAGCTCCTTACAACATCTCTTAATTCTATGGGCTCTAATTCTCTATGCACATTTCTTGAAATGGCTTTATCAAAATAAGAAGTATATGCAGTAAATGATTTAACATTTGTTTCTAACAATTCAGTACGTTCATATATCTCTTTGTAATCTTTAACAGCATTTTTAAGAAACCTTATGTCAGCATCGAAGCCTGGTAAAAATCTTTGAACTTCATGCACAAATTCTCCAATTACCAATCCCAAACCGGCTAATATTCTTAGCATATTGTTTTCATCAATTAAAGACTGTGTCTTCTGCTTTTCTTCATCTCTCGCTTGCTTTAATTCTTCAAAAATTTGCTTAGCCCTTTCCTTTTTTTCGTAATTTGAGGAATGATTGCTGTCTTTTTCATTGGAATAATCTTCTGATTCAAAAAAATCCTGAATTTGTTCAAGGCCTCTGTCTACTTTTTCTGAAGGATCTTCTTCTCGTTTGGTAAATCCTTTTTGAGATGCTGTCACTTTTCTTCCTCTCAATTCTGAAACCTTCATAACAGCACTTGTCAATGAACGATAGACAAAGTTTACCAATTCTTTTAAATATTCATTTTCAATTAAACCTTCTCTACTTGAAGTTTCTTCAAAATCTCCACTTTCATCCTCAAGTTCGACAAAACCAAAAAAGTTTCTATTTGGATGTTGAGCCAAAATAATATTTCTATTATTTGACTTATCTAATCCTAACCAATCATCTCCCTGTTCCCCGTAAGGTAACACTCGGAAACCATTTCTATACAACTTTAAACCGCCCTTTTCATATCCTAAATCACGAATAAAAGTAAATGTTCCTGGAGCAAAAAGTGATGGGTCATATACGAAATAATATGCTTTAAAATGAACTCCCTTGATTAAGGTAAAAGGAGTGCTAGAGTCTTCTTTATCCTTTTCATTGTTACCTATAGCATATACTTCTTGTGAAAAATTTAACTTATCGCTCTTTAATGCCCAACAACCTTGTCCATCATCTAATACATAACCCTCTATTTCTACCAAAGCATGTTGGAAAATTGCTTTTTCTTCGTCTATGATTGGAATTAGTTCATCTTCGTCCTTCCGAAAGTAATTACTTTTAAACCCTGGATCATCAGAGGATTTATTTTCCTTTTTCTTCTTTTTAGATAAAGGGAAAGGCTGCAGGAGTTCAGAAGTATATCTATAAACTCTTTTTATCATTGCATCAGACCATCCTTCTCTAAGCTCTTCTATAACTAAAGTTGTACCTTCTTCCTTTTCCTTGGGAATAAATTCAATCCTACTAGATATAGTGAGTAAATCTTTATCTGTTCGAAATTCGTCCCAATTAATTACAACTTTCAGAGCTTCCTGAGAATTTTCGGTTTGAGTAATAATTGTAAGTTTATCACCCAGCCGCTGAGTTGCAAACCTACCAATACCTTTTTTACCTGCTCTTTGTCTTTTATATTTATTTGAAATAGGATTATGTATCTTATCAGAAGATGACAAACGCATGAAACCTTTTACAAGTTGTTCCTTATCCATTCCATGCCCATTATCTTCAATAATTAAAATTCCTCCTGAACTCCATGCGTTCTCAAAAATCAGATTAACTTCTGTAGCATCGGCATCGTATGAATTTTTAACTAATTCCGAGACAGCAGTTTCATGCCTTCCTACTAACTCTTTCCCAAGTCTATTGATTATACCGGCGTCAACAGAAAATCTAACTTCATTGTTGTCCAACTTGGCTATTTCATTTGATAAAGTAATAATGATATTATTATCAGAATTTTCTTTTTTGATTTCTTCTGATAATTTTTGTTTTAGTTCCAATAACTTGTTTACATTATCCATGATTATAATTCAATATTATTGATTAAGTCAGCCGGTTTAACTTTTAAAATATTTGCTATTTCTACCAATGTTTTCAAACTGGGCTGAACAGCATTAGTACACCATCTTGAAATAGTAGCTTCATTTTTTCCTAATTGTTCTGCGAGCCATTTGCTACTTACATTCTTCTCTGCCAGTACTACTTTCAACCTATTAATTGCCTTTTTACTCATAAAAATTGCATATGGTGTAAAGATATTGATTTTTTTAGTCCTAAAGACTTTGCTACAAAATTAATTTTCATCGTTTAGAAATCCATATTTCTTAGAGTTCCTATTTGCATTAATGCCCTAATTCTCTCCCTTTTCGCAATCAAAAACATAAATCATTCTATTGCTAGAAACCTACAAGATTAGGCTTCACTATATTTATTCATTAGGAAACATAACGAACAAATACATTATACCTATGAAAACAGCCTATTTATACATCCGTGTAAGCACGGACGAGCAAAAGAGGAGAGGATACTCCTTGCCAGAGCAGGAGGATCGATTATTGAAATACTGTGAGAATAACAATATTGAAGTTAAGGATATCTATCGTGAAGATTTCTCAGCCAAGACCTTCAACCGACCTGAATGGAAAAAGTTAATGACAGTGATCAAAAGCAAGTCATCAAAGGAAAGCAAACAGATACTGTTCATTAAATGGGATCGATTTAGCCGAAATATTGAATACGCCTATGAGATGCTTGGGATACTTCGAAAATACAAGACAACAGCAATGGCTATTGATCAGCCTTTAGATCTTTCAGTACCAGAAAGCACGGTCATGCTTGCTGTTTATCTATCCGTACCGGAGGCAGAAAATAGTAGAAGAGCATTGAATACAGCAGCCGGTATTCATCGAGCAAAACTAATGGGCAGATATCCCAACAAAGCTCCTTTCGGCTATATCAATACAATAACAATGGAAGGCAAAAAAATTATTTCCCTTAAGCAACCCGAGGCAGATATTTTAGGGTGGGCATTTCAGCAGCTTGCAAAAAATATCATAATAGATAAACACTAAGATCGTATTGACTTGCTTCGCAGCGAAACTTCTCGCTTCCTCGATCAAATCCGTAATGGATTTGAATAAGTTATTATCTATCTGATTCATAATGCGCTCCCTTTCAAAACTTTCAATGCTATCTGTTCATTTTCCTCCAAACGATTCCTAAGATTCGCCATATCCTGACTAACCTTCTGCTCAACTACCTTGGCATATATCTGGGTCGTTCGGATGGTGGTATGCCCAAGCATTTTACTGACCGTCTCAATAGGAACTCCGTTAGACAAGGTCACCGACGTAGCGAAGGTGTGTCTCGCTAAATGAAAAGTCAAATGCTTTTTTATGCCGCATAGATCGGCCACTTCTTTTAGATAGCTATTCAGCTTTTGGTTTGAAATTACAGGGAACATTGTACCCTGTGCAATTGCCCGGGGATTATTTTTGTATTTTTCTATGATGGCAGCGGCCTTTGGAAGGATAGGGACATTCACTGACGTTTCGGTTTTTTCACGCATAGTTTTGATCCAACGATTTCCATCGGTTCCAAGGAGAATATTATCAGGGGTTAACTGCATCACGTCGATATAGGCAATGCCGGTGTAGCAGCTGAAAACAAAAAGATCTTTGGCATACTGGATCCGTTGTACCGAAAAATCCTTTTTCTCAATTCTTGACAGCTCCTCGCTGGTCAGAAAGTCGCGTTCAACCTTTTGCATCTTAAGTTTGTAAAGTTCGAATGGGTTCTTTTCCATCCAGCCGAGTTTCACGCCTAAGCGTACCATCTTACGGAACCTTTCCAGATGCTTCATCACGCCATTGTTTGCCATTCCTTTATGGTGATCGGTCGGTTCATAGGTTCGCAAAAAGTACTCGAATTGTGTAATGAATTTATAGTCTAGTTCGGAGAGGTAGATGTCTGGCTTCTTGAATTGCTGTAACACAAATCTCTTGAGGTACTTAGCTGTCGTAAAATAGTTCTTAAGTGTCCCATATGCGAGGACCTCTTTCATATGCAAGTTGTGATACTCTATCAAGGATTGAAGCGTGTTTTCCTGTTCCACTTCTCCCAAATACATATTCTTGATTGCCTCAGGAGTGATTAGCTTCTTGGCCATGACCATTTCTTGGTAATACCCCGACAGGACGCCTCTTACTTGTTCAAGAAATCCATTTAGAATTTTGAGGTCTGTGTTCTTTGCTTTTGGAAGTCCTCTTGAAGAATTCCAATCGGAAACTTTTACTTTTTTCTTCAAGGACATCTCAATTCTTGCCCCGTTTACTGCAATCCTTACATAAATTGGAGCGATTCCGTTTTTTTCTTTGTTCATCCGAAGAATGAAATGAACACCGAAAGTGTTTGCTGATCTCATACACTATTTTTTAAAGTTTAACATAGACTGATATGAACTATTTGTCCAGACAGGTCACCAGAAAAGCCAAAAAAAGTAATTCTTTCTGATCTATATGAGTCTAAATATTATTGATTATGTTGCTATGAATCAATAAGTTAAACCCTTTCTGGTGACCTAATTTAATAAAATAAAAGAGGTCACCTGATAGTTCTCAGAAGGTATGGATTGAAACGAATTAATATGAACTGTTTAAAAGCAAAAAAGCCTCTAAATCATATGATTTAGAGGCTTTCGGATCCAGATGAACTGGTTTCCGTCGGGGTGGCAGGATTCGAACCTACGACCTCCACATCCCAAATGTGGCGCGATACCGGGCTACGCTACACCCCGAACTCCCTTGCGGGTGTGCAAATGTAAGAAGTATATTTGAATTCACAAATTAAAAATTTGAAAAAATAGCTTTACTGAAATAATACGTAAATTGGCTGAATAAATAGCTTTAAACGACTTAAAAGCAACAATCACCTATGCTCAACATTCTTCTGCCCTTACTCTTTGTGCTACAGTCTTTTGCTGGAAATCCCGACAGCCAGACAGAAACCAAAACCCTGCAAACACCAGAGATCGAGATGCTGACACAGAAAGAAGGTATTAGTATCCGTGGGCTTTCGGTGGTGGACAACCAAACGGCTTGGGTTAGTGCTAGTTATGGGTGGACGGCCGTTTCATCAAATGGTGGAACGGATTGGCACTGGCGACAGGTACCGGGACAGGAAAACACGGATTTTCGTAGCATTTATGCCTTTTCGAAAGATAAGGCGATAGTCATGAGTGCGGGCTCACCATTGGTGATTCTGATGACGGAAGATGGTGGTAGAACCTGGCAAGAGAAACATAAAAATACGCATACGGACATTTTCTTCGATGGGATGGACTTTTGGGATGAAAAACATGGCATGGCTTATGGTGACCCCATCAACGGTTTTGTGCAGATTCTGATCACAAACGATGGTGGGCATAACTGGCAGGATTTAAGCGAAAACACGAAAGGTCTGCTGCAAGAAGGTGAAGCGGGCTTTGCAGCTAGCGGAACGGGTATTCGGACATTGGGAAATGGAGTGGCTTCTATCGGGACGGGTGGCAGCAGGGCGCAACTGCTGATGACGAAAGATTTCGGTAAGAATTGGAAGGCTTATCCCTGCCCTATTATTCAAGGGACTTCCAGTACAGGGATTTTCTCGCTCGCTTTCCGCAATGACAAGCAAGGTGTGGCCGTTGGTGGCGATTATCTAAAAGACAAGCAAGCCGAGAAGGCTATACTCATTACCAACGATGGTGGACAAAGCTGGCAGAAACCAGAAAGCGGCACCCTGGGGTACCGCTCTTCGGTTGAATATCTTAATTCACAAACTTTAGTGGCAACTGGCACATCGGGGGTCGACTGGTCGGGCGACGGTGGCCTGAACTGGAAGTCAGTTTCCGATAAAAGCTTCCATGTAGCGCGCAAAGCTCGTCAGGGAACCTGGACGCTGCTTGCTGGTGCGGATGGCCGCATCGCCAAACTAACGTATTAAACACAGCTTTCAGCATCGATCGGTCGACGATCTCAACATCGAACAGTCAACCAACCGTTATTTATCAATCACAATAATGCCATTGCGTATTCTGCGTTGACCAAAATGATCGTATTGCTTATTGTCGGTCGGATAGTTCACTACACCGTTGGGCGACTCGGAATCCTTGATCCACATGGTCGTTGAGCCGCCGCCATCAATGTTCAGTGCGTGCCGTGGCTTAAAATAGCGGTTGATAAACTGAGTCAACTCCTTCGCGCTCATACCGGCTGTTTGGGTACGACGACCGTCAACGGTTATCATAAGCAAATAATTCTCATCTGTAATGGCCAAGGCGGTACGCGGATGACGAACGCCTTGATGCCTGTCAGGATGTTCGTAATCTAAACTATCCAACGGTACACCCTGCTCTTTGGCAAATGTCTCCCCTACGGGTTTGTGGTCATAAATGAGCATAGGTGAACCGGACATTGCATTGGCATAGGGCAACTTGTCATAGGCTTCCGCATCACCATAGATGATATTCCATTCATTTTTTTCCTGATCATAGTAGAACGCGCCTTCGTGCTTCCAGAACAAGCGGTTATCTTCCGGTACGGTAACGGAGGTACTGATCTTTCCGTTTTGTTTAAAGAAGGAAGAAAATAAGCTATCACCTTCTGCTGTTTTTACTATTTCATAATAGGTGCCGTTCACTGCCGCCAGGGATCCTTCATAACGATTCACGCGCAAAGACAGGGAGTCGTTCGGCCGACTGTCATCAAAGATCAGGGCATTTTTACTCAGATCAACAAGCAATACATCTACACGTTGTGATGACTTAAAAGGTGCATACTCGCCTTCATAGGTGTAATGGATCAACCCATCTTTGAGTATTTCGCTTTTCCAACCGCCAGGGTCTTTCAGAACTTGCTGATAGGCCTGTTGTGACGATAGATTTCGCTGAACACCACAGGCACTAAGAACAAAAGCAACAATCAGGAATGGAACAAAATGTGTGTTTTTCATACGTTAGCTTTCTAAAAAGTGACAAAAAAAGGTGGTGACCTGATTCACCACCTTCCGTTATCGTTAATAACTTGGATTTTGTTCTAAGACACCACCCGAAAGGCTCACTTGCGCGCCTGGTATCGGCAATAGATATTTATCCTTGCTGCTTACATTCGGCAGCTTGATGGCACGGTCGGTTCTGGCCAAATCGTAGAATAAGAAACCCTCGCTGAATAATTCTCTTCGGCGCTCTTCCAACACTTCGGTCAGATAAACTTCGTCGTTCGGAACGTCACTTGCAGTCAGGGCGGACAGACCTCTTTTGGTGCGCAGAGCGTTGAGGTGTGTCAAACCTTCTGTGCGACCTTTTCCTTCAGCGGCAATCAGGTAAAGCTCTGAAACCCGACTGATAATCAAAGGCTGTACATCCCAGTACTTGCTCACAATGGTATTCGAAGAGCCGTCAGCATTAACAATCGTTTGGATGTTGACGTCGCCGCGAACATCTTTGTCATCATAAAGTTCATCCGCTGCATAATCGGATGGTTGTACTGAATATGAGCCGGCCCAGGTTGTACCGTATGGCCAAAATAAAGCCGACATGCGCAGGTTACTTTCAGTTTTCAGGTTTGCAAAAGCAAAGATGATCTCTGAAGAAGCATCAGTGTCTCTGAAAATGCGACCGTAATCGGAGTCGATAGCTCCCACAGAAGCGATCACCGACTCTGCCAAGGTAGCTGCTTCTTCTTTCTTCCCTTGGGCTAAAAGTACACGAGCCTTAAAAGCCTTGGCAGCCTCCTGAGACACTTTCTTCGTACCTGTACTGCTAAATGGTTGGGCATTAGCCACAGCAAAATCGATATCCGCATTAATCTGTGTCCAGATTTCAGCAGCACTGTTTCTTGGTACATTATCAGTGGTATTGCTCAAGATCAAAGGTACCCCTCCGAAATTAGTTACAAGCTGATAATAAAGAAAAGCTCTTAAATAGCTGGCTTCAGCTTTCACAACGCTTAGATCGGCTTCTTCTGATAAACGATCAGCCGCCTCAATAATGATGTTGGCATTGTAGATATTGGCATAGGCATGACTCCAGATGCTGGAAGAAAAGCCTAAGCGGTCATCCACATTATTTCCGGTAATCATTACACCGAAAACGCCGTTTACTCCAGATAATGCTGTCCAGGTATAATTGCCACCACGGGTATCATTTAAGACATAGTTGTTCCGTGCAGGCATAGACTCTCGGTAGAGACCATTGAGGAAAAACCCAATATTGGATGCACTGATCTGATCGGGTGATACGGCGCTCTCTGGCTGCTGATCAAGTTCTTTTGAGCAACCAAACAAACTTACGATCAGGATAAGCGCAAATACTTGTTTTATTTTAAATTTATGTAACATCTGTCTTAGTCTTAAAAGTTAACATTCAATCCAACCATAAAGCTTCTTGGCTGTGGAGTTACCAGGTTGTCAACCCCATAGCTTCTTGCATCTGTATTCATGGAAGCTTCCGGATCGTAACCTGTATAGTCTGTAAAGGTTAGTAAGTTTACACCGGTTGCAAATACACGTACATTGTTCAACCCAATTTGCTGTGTCCACGTGTTAGGTAAGCGGTAGCCTAAGGTTAAACTTTTCACACGGAAGTAAGAAGCATCTTCAACATAATAGCTGCTGTTCTTCAGGTTGTATCCGCTTTTGGTTACACGAGGAACGGTATTGCTTGTACCCGGACCGGTCCAACGGTTGTAATAGGTGTCCGCCAATGCATTGTAATCACGCGCCCCCATATGATCCAAACCATTCCTCCAAGCTGAAGCAATATCATTTCCTACTGAGAAAGTGGTGAATAAAGCGATATCAAAATTACCGATATTAAAGGTGTTGGTTAAACCTCCGCTGAATTTCGGCAATGCACTCCCGATTACTTTTCTATCTTCAGAGTTGATGATTCCGTTATTGTCTAAATCAGCGAAGTTAACATCACCCGGACGCACACCTTGGTCTTGTAACGACTGCGGAATTTCATCCAATGTTTGGTAAATTCCTTGATGCACATATCCGTACATCACTCCCAAAGGTTGCCCCACGATAATCGCATTCCAGCTGCCTACCGTGATCGGATCATCACCAATCAGGCTAGTCACTTTGTTGCGAATAATTGAAACATTGAAATTTGTATTCCAGCTGAAGTTATCACGGCTGATATTCGTGCTGTTTATCGAGAACTCATGCCCTCTGTTCTGCATCGATCCGATATTGGATGTGCGGGTTGTGAAACCGCTTGTCGCCAATACAGGAACATTATAAAGGAGGTTATCAGATACTTTATCGAAGTAATCATATGTGAAGGATAACCTACCGCCTAAGAATGACAGATCGATACCGATGTTCTTTTGCTCAGATGTCTCCCACATTAAATTCTCATTACCAATATTGGTTACGCTCAAACCTGTTAGTGCATTGTAGTTATAACCACCGGCTGCTAAAGGCATATATGCGTAATTTCCGATTCCATCCTGGTTACCGGTTTTACCCCAGCTTAATCTCAACTTACCAAAGTTTAACCATTCAGGATAGTTGATAAAATCTTCTTCCGAGAATACCCAGCCTAAAGATACCGCCGGGAAGGTTGAATAACGATTGTCTTTTGCAAACTTCGATGAACCGTCATAGCGAGCAGTAGCACTTACCAGATAGCGATTTTTATAACCCAGGCTTAAACGACCGATGTACGATTCCATTGAATACATCGAAGCATCTTCATCACCCACCTGAATGGTTGCAGAAGTAATATGCTTGAAATCGTCAGAAGGGAATTCTGTACCGGTTGCCTGATTAAAATTGTAGGTATCTTCATAGTAAGAATGCCCCGCCATTACTTCAACATCCAGGTCATTCCATGTATTTTTGAAGGTCAGGGTATTATCAAAGGTTCCTGAGTAACGATAGTTACGGATGTCATTTACATAACCCTTTGGATTATAAGGGTGTTCAAAACCTTGTCTTCTATGTCCGTTCCCTAAGCGCAGCTCGGTATTGTAGCTGGTGCGGAACGTTAAATATTTCAGGAAATGAACATTCGCATAGACATTCACCAAACCCTGGAAATTTTTATCTTCCGTATGGTCCTGCTCAAGAATGATCAAGGCATTGTGTCTCAAAATGTCCTTACCCCCTACGGCGTATGATCCATCAGCTAAAAGCGGACGGTCATAAGGTCTCTGCTCCAGCGAACGTTGGAAAAGAGCTGTCCCCTGATCACCATTCGGAATTGAAGTACTCTTGGTATAGTTACCGTTTAAGTTAATACCAAAGTTGAACACTTCGTTTGGTTTGTAATCCAAGTTATTTCTTACTGAATAACGGCGAAGGGAACTTTGCTTGATCATCCCTTCCTGGTATTGATAGCCACCGGAAGTATAGTAAGTTACATGATCGTTACCCCCACTAACGGCAATATCCGTTTGGGTCGTGGTAGCCTGATCGCGGATGATCATATCCTGCCAATTCACATTGTAAGGGTCTTCCGGTACAACGCCCAATACCTTATCGATATTGATATATCCGGTTGATCCCGGTGTGTAACCCATATCGCTGTTGAAATTATTGGTTGCTTCAGTCTGCATCTCAATGTATTCCGAAGGGTTTAGCAAGTCGAGAGTCTTCGGCATCACGCTGATTCCCGTCTGCTGGTTGAAAGATACTTTCGGAGTACCTTTCTTACCTTGTTTGGTGGTAATCATAATTACCCCATTGGTACCGCGCGAACCGTAAATCGCCGTAGCAGCCGCATCTTTCAATACATCAATCGTCTCAATATCCGAAGGATTGATCATTGACAAGGGATCCTGGCGATATTCACCAGAGAAGTTGTAACTGGCTGTTGCTTTTGACAAAGGGATACCGTCAATTACGTAAAGAGGCTCGTTATCTCCATTGATCGAGCTGACACCACGAATACTTACGCGGGAGTTACCACCCGGTGTACCGTTGGATGTAGTCAGGTTCACACCCGCAACCTGCCCTTGCAATAACTGATTGGCACTGGCAACATTCCGATCAGGGATGTCTGCTGGTTTCACACTGGAAACTGCCGTAGTCAGGTTTCTACGAACGTTCTGTCCGTAACCCACAACAACGACTTCATTCAGCTCGCCAATCCCATCTTCAAGAACAAAATCAGTAGTAGTCGACCCGCCCTCTTTAATAACGACGCCCGACTCCTGCTTGGTCTGGAAAGAAATATAGCTGACTTCAATGGAGTAAGTTCCTGGCGCTAATTGAAGCCTATACCGACCATCATTGTCGGTGGCTACCGTCTGGTTAGAACCAACGACCTTGACACTTGCTCCAATTAAAGGCAAGCCTTGAGTGTCCGTTACCGTACCCATCAACGTTCCAGCCTGTTGATTGACAGACAACTCGTGAACATATTCCATTGAGCGAGCCTTGGTCCAAGGGCTGGCGCTCGCCATCTGCGACCAAGACAAGGCAACACCACAGAGAACCGTGGCAGCTTGCTTTGAACGTCGCATAAAAGGTAAGTTTTTCTTCATTTTGATAAATGTGTTTTAGCTTTTTAAACTGGTGGCAAATCTAGGTTTCAACGGCTAAGTTAACATAGTTTTAATGTTAAATTATTGTAAATAACAACAATGTTATATAACCGTCTATTAACGTGTTTTTAATATAGGACTAACGTGGTACGGAGTCATTTATTACGTACCCGATCAATAAATGGTTTATTTTTTCAACTATTTTCAGATACCAATCTCTCAACATTAGAAACTGCACACGACCCAAATCTTCTCCGAGAAATATTATTAACTTATCCGAGAAGAACAGTGGTCAAACAGTCCTCTAACAGTCCCCTGACAGTCCTCTAACCGTGGTAAAAGGACTGTTTGATCACTGTAATACCACTGTCAAATGTCTATTCTAGCCGACTAAGTCTACTCGAAATATGCTTTTATTTAGTATGTTTGATATTATTCATTAAAAGGAGGTAGTATGGCTGAAAATAAAGATGGCATCCTGGGTCCTTTAAAAGGAAAAATCGGACCCATAGTTGGTAGTAGTTGGCGGGGCATCCCCTATATCAAGACAAAACCGGTCAGGAAGAAACCGCCGACCGAAAAAGAGCTTGAAAACCGGCATATTTTCGCATTCACGCAGGGTTGGCTCCAACCCATTCGGGATTTTCTAAAACTGGGGTTCAAAAACTATTCGCAAACGAATTATGGGGTCAATGCGGCAAAGTCATTTATGTATAAATATGCCTTGACCAAAGATGGGATGAATTCGAAGATCGACCCCTCAAACATGCAGATTAGCTATGGCGACCTGCCCCTGCCAGAAAACATCCAGATGGAATGGATAAAAACGGAAGAAAATGTAGCTGAGGTGACCCTTAGTTGGACGATACCAAAAAACCTTTCTACGAACGACTTTGACCTTCACGATCAGGCGATGGTGCTGGTATATAATTTGACGGATGGATCTGCGTATGGAGTGTTGCATGATGCGTTCAGAAAGGCCGGAAAGCAGCGGGTCGAGATCGATTATTCTCCTGACCATGAATACCATGTATGGATCGCATTTTTATCGGCCGACCGCGAAAGGCAGTCACACAGTCTATATATGGGGGTAATTACTGAAAACAAAGAAGTAGCGGACTAGGTGCCAGCTACTTCTTTGTTATATTCTTGTTTTTGTTCTTTTTCTACTAACATGCGATGTGCCTCTTCCGCTATCACCGGCTCATAGCGAAGACCGGGATCTAGGTAGTGCATCTGAAGAACACGGGAATACTTGAAGTTGAAACCGGCGAGCAAGACGGTAGCTAATAAAATAAGTCCGATGTACAACCACATGTTTTCAGAGCCCCCCGAAAGCACATAGGTTGCAATACCCACAGTAACAAACTCTGCCACGTTCAACGCATAGCTAACAAACATGGAAACATAAAAATAGCCAGGATGACGCTCAAAATATAAATCACAGTAAGGACAACGCTTGTGCATCTTCTGCTTAAAAAAGCCGGGAGCAAACATTTTTCCTTTGCGACAGCGAGGGCATTTGGCATGTACAATAGCATGCCATTGGCTAGTGTCAGATTCCATTAATGTGTATTCTTTTTCCATCGATGATAACAATTTAAACTTGATCGCCTTTCATAAACTCTGTATCATATAGACGCCGTTTGACGATCGGAAAACCTTTTCCGCGAAGATCGGAAATCTTTTTGTGATAAGTTTTATAGTTCTTTTGAAAAAAATTGTAATTTTTCTACCTTTGCAAGCGAACCCTATAAAACTCCATAGGAATCATGATAGATATAGCAATCATCCAAAGTTCAGCCCGGCAGTACCGGGATCGTGCCTAAATTACAGAATATTTCTGTAATCTCTATTTTTAGCCAGCTGTGGCTAAATCCCATTTTTATACGTTAAGTAATTATTTTAATTTATTAGGATTTTCAGAGCTCATTAGAAGACTACTCTTTAAATTCTAAACTATCCCAAACTTTTTATGTCCGTTAAAGAACAAAATTGGAAAAAAACCTTTGGCATTATCTGGGCTGGACAGTTTATGTCGCTCATGAGCAGTTCACTGGTTAACTTTGCTATCATCATCTGGTTAAGCATTGAAACCGGTTCTGCCGAAGTATTGGCCTATGCTGCTATTGCTGGCTTACTGCCGCAATCCATTATCGGTTTATTTGCCGGTGTATACATCGACCGCTGGGACCGGAAAAAAACCATGATTTTCGCCGATGCATTTATAGCAATTTGCACATTGATGATTGCTGCACTCTTTCATTATGGCACGGTTGAGTTCTGGTATATCTATATTCTATTGGCTCTTCGTTCCGTTGGATCGGCCTTTCATATGCCAGCTATGCAAGCGTCTATACCGATGCTGGCTCCGAAATCCGAACTGCTGCGCGTGGCTGGGATCAACCAGGTCATCCAGTCGGCTTCCAATATCGCCGGACCGGCGCTGGGTGCTTTGGCTATCGGTTTGATGGATATCGGCTATGTGATGCTGATCGATATTGCAGGTGCTTTGTTTGCCATTGTTTCACTGTTATTTGTAAAAATCCCCAATCCGGAGAAATCAGAACAAAGCGATAAAGGATTAAAGCAGGTAATTAGAGAAATCAAAGCCGGCGTGCAGACAGTTACGTCACATCGGGGACTGGCACTGCTCTTTCTCTTTTCGATTTTGGTGACTTTCTGCATCATGCCGGTGGCTGTGCTATTCCCTCTCCTGACGCTAAATCATTTTGAAGGCAATGCCTTTCAGATGAGCATCGTGGAAGCCATTTGGGGTGTAGGAATGTTGCTCGGCGGAGCAGTGCTGGGGGCACTGAACCTGAAAAGCAATAATGTGACAATGATTAACTGGACCTACATTATCTTGGGCTTGGCTTTTTCTGCTTCAGGACTGTTGCCTTCATGGGCTTTCTGGATTTTCGTGGTGCTGACTGCACTTTCGGGAATCGCCGCATCGGTATACAATGCCTGTTTTACAGCCATCATTCAAAGTAAAATTGACCCGGCTGCACTGGGAAGGGTATTCTCCATGTTCTTCAGCTTGTCTATCCTCCCCTCGCTCGTAGGACTGATGGGAACGGGTTTTCTTGCCGATAACATTGGAATCAACAATACGTTTCTTATCTTAGGGCTGGTGATTATCGTGATCGGAATCATCGCTTTCCTGACTCCGGAAATGACACGATTGGGCGTCAATGCTAATGAAAAGCCTTTGATAACTGAAGAAGATATTATTCAGGAAGAGTGATGCATGATTTTAATTATTTCCGTAGTTTTGGGTAGAACCTAATAATAACTAACGAAATAAAAACATGCAAAATCGAAAGCCTTTTCTCAATTTCCTGGTACTGACACTGGTTGCTCTGTTATCTTTTTATTCTTGTGGACAGAAATCAGTGGCAAAAGAAGAAAATAGTGAAGAAAAACCACTGGTAGTTTTTGTAGTAGGCGATCATGAATACAGCAGTGAAGAGACGCTGCCATTGATGGCCGCGGAATTGGAAAAGAATTATGGCTTTCGAACGATTGTCCTAAAATCAGAACCGGATCATACGTCGGAAGAAAATATTCCCGGACTGGAGGCCTTGGAGGAAGCTGACCTAGCAGTATTTTATCTGCGTTGGCGCCGATTACCAGAAGATCAGATCAAATACATCGATGATTATTTGAAATCCGGGCGACCGGTGATGGGCTTTCGGACAAGTACGCATGCCTTTAATTACCCGGAAGGACATCCGCTGGAAAAATGGAATGCCTTTGGTGAATTTGCATTGGGCGCCCCGGGCGGTTGGGGTGTGGGCGGCCATCGCCATTACGGAAACACCTCTTCTACGGACGTGTATGTGGTACCCGAGCAATCTGAACACCCGATTTTGAAGGGATTGGATCCTGATTTTCACGTACGCTCCTGGCTGTACCATGTGTTGCCGGATTATCCGCTGAAGGATGCGACGACGCTGTTAATGGGAAAAACGACTGACAAAGAAGCTGAAGACGCGGTTGACAATCCGGTGGCCTGGACCTGGCAAACAGCTGCGGGCGGGAAAGTGTTTACAACTACATTGGGGCACCCGGAAGATTTCGACAATGAAAATATGCAGCATCTGATTATCAATGCAGTCCACTGGGCAACAGACCAACCGGTTCCCGATCAATGGGCAGGGAAGATCGAAATAAACGTACCCTACCGAGTAGCTCACTAGAAATTGATCAGATCACAAAGAATATACAAGCCGAAACGCAATTATTAATTATGAAATTGTCAATACACAACTGGATGCGAGCAGAAACGATAGAAACGACCATCCGCAGGGTAGCTTCTCTGGGTTATCATAAATTAGAAATTCAGGGAACACCCGAGCTTTATGATACAAAGGAAGTTAGAAAATTATTAAAAGATAACGGTTTATCTTGCTGGGGATCAGTTACGCTGATGTTGGAGGAACGTAATCTGTTGGCGAAGGATGAAGCGCAACGTGCACGATCCGTGCAATATGTAAAAGATGTGGTGACGATGGTAAAGGAACTGGATGGCCATATGGTGTCTGTTGTTCCGGGAACGGTGGGAAAAGTGGTTCCTGATGGGCGACCGGAAGAGGAATGGCAGTGGGCAATAGAATCTTTAAAAGAGGTTTACGAACATGCAGAGGCAGCGGGACTGCTCATCGGGATTGAGCCAATCAACCGCTTTGAAACGTATTTTGTAAACCGTGGCGATCAGGCCTTGGCGCTGGCTGAGGCGGTTGGCCCAAACTGTGGTGTCTGCCTGGATACCTTTCATATGAATATTGAAGAAGACAATATGTTCGACGCGATACGACGAGCGAAAGGCAAATTGGTGGGTTTCCATGTGGCAGACAATAATCGGATGGCACCGGGAATGGGAACGCTAGACTGGACTAAAATCATGGGGGTGTTGAGTGAGATTGGCTATGATGACGTACTTTCAGTTGAGTTCTGCTCTCCGCTGGACCGCACACCGGCCAACCCGTATCCGAATTCGATTGATGAGCACCCTGAAGGCCTGTCCCCCGAGCAGAAGAAATTTCTGGAAGATCATGGCAGTTCGTCTGTTACCGATGAGTTTTATACCATGCTAACGAAGCGATCTTACGAAACTTTATCAAAATTCATTTAAGGCAACAACCGTATTGTTTTAAGCGACAACAGCATTATTTAAGCAACACAAATGAAAATAAAAGATGTAGAGGCTTTTTGGTTACGCTGTCCGATTCCGGAAGAGAAACAACACATTTCTGACTATGGTCTGCAAACTAGCTTTGACATGACATTGGTTGTGATAACAACCGACGATGGTTTGCAGGGGTTTGGGGAAGCGAAGGCGGCTGTAGGGTCTTCAGGAACTTGCGCTTCCATCGTCAACTGCGTAGAGAAGGAATTAAAACCAATTTTAATCGGCGAAGATGCGAGGAATATCAACCGACTATGGGAAAAAATGTATAACGGGTCGCGTGATCATTATGCGCTGTCGCGAGGACGGAAGTTTCCGATATTGGGTCGACGGGGCTTGACGGTTTCGGCCATGAGTGGCGTGGATACGGCTTTGTGGGATTTAAAGGGCAAGGCCTTAAACACACCCGTACTGGATTTATTGGGTGGTGCTTGTCGCGATCAAATGCCAGCTTATGCTAGCGGAGGCTGGGCGGACGCAGAGCAAATTGGCAGTCAACTTAACGGCTATGTAGCCAAGGGCTTTGGAGGAGTAAAGATGCGGGTGGGCGTCATGGATGAGACGGTATCGAACAGCGTTAAACGGGTGCAGGCAGCAAGAGAAGCGTTGGGTCCGGATGTAAAACTAATGGCGGATGCTCACGGAACATTCAGCGTGCCTGAAGCGAAACAGTTCTGTCGCGGCGTGGAAGACTGCAATCTCTATTGGTTCGAAGAACCGATCAATCCTGATAACCGTCACGGAACCGCAGAAGTGAGAACTTCGACAGCGATCCCGATTGCCGCAGGCGAAAGTGAATATACCAGTTTTGATATACGTGATCTACTGGAAGTAAGAGCGTTAGACGTGGTTCAGCCAGATGCAGCTATTATCGGTGGTATTTCCGAAGCCATGCGGGTAGGTCATCTGGCAAATGTACATCAACTCGAGCTCGCTCCCCATTGTTGGGGTTCGGCGTTTTCTTTTATGGCCGGCCTCCATGTGGCCTTTGCATCACCGGCGGCTACAATTATTGAGTTTTCGCTCGGCGGCAATCCGATGATGTATGAGCTGGTAAAAGAGGAAATTGAGGTGAAAGACGGGATTGTGGAAGTACCTAAACGACCGGGACTGGGCGTAACGCCCAACTGGGATTTTGTGCATGAATTCAAACAAAAAAACTAAAAACAATTATGACAAGAGCACTGAAGATCAACCATGTAACACTGATTGTAGACAATTTGGAAAAAGCTGCTGAATTCTATCAAAAGGAACTAGGTCTGGAACCGATACCCGCCTTTCGGTTTGACTACCCGGTGATGTTCTTCAAATTCAACGAGGAACAGCAATTGCATATATCAGAATGGGAGGATACCCCTTCTTTTCGGGGACATATCTGCATGCAGGTTGATGATTTCAACAGCCTGTTCTTTCGCATGAAGGAATTGGACATGATCGATATTCAGCCTTGGGGAAAGGTAAGAAAGCTGCCTGACGGAGCGATGCAGATGTTTATCCGCGATCCGGCAGGCAACTTGGTGGAGGTTTCTTCACAGCCGGGAAGTGACGTCGATCCGCGTATTCTGGAAGATGAACTCTATGAAGAGGGTCTCTATGTTTCGAACCGAAACGATTTCAGGGGTTATCGCTCTGACGATGCCACACTTTATCATAAACGAACTGATCAAAAATAAAGGGTCGACAAGCGGATACAACCATGAAGAAAAATGTGCTCCTGCTGGAGCCGATAACTGATGAAGCGCATCAACTCTTAGCTGAACACGTGAAGGTACTGACGGAAAGGAATGGTGAGCCAATACACGCCATCATTACACGCGGTAAGGGTCAGATAGACCGCGAATTGATCGACTCCTGTCCGGATTTGCAAGCAGTAGCACGCTGCGGCGTAGGACTCGATAATGTGGATGTGGAAGAGGCGAAGGCAAGGGGGATTCAGGTGATTAATACACCAGGTGCCAATGCGGCGACCATGGCTGAGCATACGCTTTCTTTGATGTTGATGTTGATGCGAAATATGTACCATTCGGTACGTGAAGTAAAGGATTCGAACTGGACTTGGCGTAACCAATACAGTGGTGACGAGCTACATGGAAAGACGCTTGGGATCTTGGGTATGGGCGATATTGGAGAACGAACGGCGCGACTGGCTGAGGTATTTGGGATGAAAGTAATCTATTGGAGCAGAACTAAGAAAGACCTACCCTACTCCTATCTCTCCTTAGAGGAAGTTCTGCAACAGGCGGATGTCCTGAGCCTTCATTTGCCATCGTCAAAGCAAACGGATGGGCTGATTGGTGCTGCGGAACTCGCTCTGCTAAAGCCCTCGGCTATATTTATTAATACCGCCCGCGGTGCTTTGATTGACCATAAGGCACTGTTTGATGCACTTAAAAACGATCGATTAGCCGGCTTTGCTGCAGATGTTTTGCCTCAGGAGCCGCCGACGGGCGACTGGCCGATTATCCAGTTACCCAATGTACTGATCACGCCCCATTCGGGAAGTTTAACAGCAAGTACCTTTAGCCAGATGTGCAAAATCGCCGTAGAAAAAGTACTGGACGCGCTGAAATAAAGGATCTCAATGCAGGCCTCATGACTATAATCTCTACGCCAACCCGCTAACTTTCTGCAAACACTCTACTCCAATCTGTTCAACTCAAAACATTACTCCAACGGATAGGATTTCAGCAGTTCTTCCGGAGAATAGAAACCTTCTTTATCTTTTGTCGCTTCACGCACCTCGCTTACTTTGTCGGCAGTGATAGCAGATGCTGTGTTGCCAAAGGAGTTTCGTACATAGGTGCTGACAGCTGCCACCTCCTCATCACTTAGTAGTCCACCAAAAGGCGTCATCGGTACCTGACCCGGAAAGTCCTTTCCATTTACTGAAATCGGGCCATGCAGACCGTTTAAGATAATTCGGATAAAGCGATCTTCATTACCCGTAACCCACCTAGTTTCAGCAAGAGGTGGAAATCCAGATTCGGGCAGCCCTTTACCATCGCTCTGATGGCAGGTTACACAATAACCTTCTTTCATGTAGATAACCTTTCCGGCTGTATATAGCTTTTGTTCAGTTTTACTTAAGTTAGCTGGCAGAGGCTCGGCTTCTTCTTTTTCAGACGAAGAATTTCTTTCAGCCACCGACTGCCCATTTAAATGCGCTTCTGCAGTATTATAGGCTACTTCCATCCAATCATCGATCGGCTTCTCTGCGGCAGCTTTCAAAATAGCCAGCCCCTGCGCTTTTGGTAACCAAGATGCCGTTGCGATCGCTTCGAGTCGCACCCTACCGTGTGGATCTTTTGCAGCCTGTAACAGCAGATCTTGCTGATTTTTAACTTGATGACCTGTATAACGGAGCACGCGCACGGCAGCTGCCCGCGCATGATAGTCGTCTGATTTTAGCATACGCGCTAAAAGTTCCTGATCGACTTGATTGGCACCCCAGGTAACCCATAGCGCTTCCGTCAGATGATGTTCATAATGCGGGTCATTCTTATCGAGTTGTCCGACCCACCTTTTCACCGCTGCCACCACATCGGCAGTATTTCTGCCGCGAAGTTCATTTCTAGTCCGATAGCGACTGCGGTATTCGGGAAGCTTTAAATTATTAAGCAGCTCAGGAATGCTGGCGCCATCAATTTTTGCCGGCTCCACCAATGGGCGCGACGGATAGGTAATCCGATAAATCCGCCCATGCGTATGATCCCGAAGTGGGTCACGTGCATTGTGTTGCATATGTCCGATCAGCACATTATGCCAGTCAGCGATATAGAGAGAACCGTCTGGAGCGAACTCGAGATCAACCGGTCGAAAGTTATTATCGGATGAGACCAGCAAATCTTGTCGGTGCCTGCTCTGATATCCGATGTCATCATCTTCTAGCGTATGTTGTTTCGTACCTAGAAAGCCAATGGTATTATTAATCAGAAAATCGCCTTGCATCTCATCCGGGAAATGGCGACTGGAAACAAACTCCAACCCTGAAGTCGGTCGCACCCGATGATCCGGATCGATCAGACTTCTTGAAGCCTCTGTGTTTACACCGTAGCGCGGTTTTACGGAGGCAGGCATCATCCAACGGACATCCGGGCTGGAAGTTTCAGAGTAAAAATTTTGTCCCCATTCGTCAAAGGCAATTCCCCAAGGATTAAACGAGTAAGGTTGAGAAGTACGTTCGAGTTTTCTGCGCTTCGGGTTATAACGATAAAATCCGCCCTGCGTAGCCCTGACCGGTCCATAGGAAGTTTCCACATTGGTATGCAGGAAAATTCCTTCGCCCATGTAGATGGCGCCGGATGGATCAGATGTATACGCGTGGATATTATGGTGCGTATCGTGATCATCAAAACCGCTGAGTAGGATTTCTTTTTCATCAGCCCTATTGTCGCCATCCGTATCTTTTAGCAAGACAAAGTTTGTCCCTTGGGAAACATACACCCCCTCTTCGGTCACTTCAAAACCCAGTGGGAGGTGGAGCCCATCAGCAAAAACAGTTCGTTTATCAGCTTTTCCATCACCATCTGTATCTTCCAGAATCAATAACTTATCATTCGGCTTTGGATCGCCCGGTTTATAATGCGGATAGCTGGGCATCGCAGCAACCCACAACCTTCCCTGGTTATCAAAAGTCAGCTGAAAAGGCTTGGCCAACTCAGGAAAATCCTGTTCCGATGCAAAAAGAGAGATTTCAAATCCGGGTGCTGTTTTCAAAGTTTCTAATGCTTCCTCATCGCTCAAGTACTCAACCTTTCCACTCACCTCTTCATTGTAATTAGTCTCCACCTCAGGCAACGCACGTGTCCGCTCATCTGCGGCATCCAAATCGATCGTCTCCCCTCTCAGTGCCAGCCAGATGGCCGAATCTCGAATTGCGGTCATCTGCCTGATTTTTTCAATTTCAGCGGGATAATTATCGGGACCGAAAGGGTCGTAACGCCGACCGTAGGCATGCACACCGTTCGGAATTTTAAAGTCATTATGCCACATCCAATTTTTTTCCAGCACTGCTGCACGAACTGCTTCCCGGTCGGCACCCGACTCGATTGCACGCTCCCCGAAACTTAGATCGGCCAATAAAGGCGCCAAACGGGCATAGCCTTCATCGTTTAGCTGAGAACCGTCGATTGTCAGCTGCGATTTTTTAGCAAACCACTTCTTCGTTGGCTCAAACAGATCCACAAATAAAACCTGATTACTATCTGCTACTGCTTGCATCACTTCAGTATACATGGCCAGATTCTCATTCTCTTTTTCTCCGTCGGGCAGATCATATTGATCCGACAAATCCTCAAAAGCGATGGGCGACACCAATACCAATTGTGGCGGGTTTTGTCCATTGTAACGCTGTTGCAAAGTATGTTTTACAAAAGCATCTAGTTCATTTTTATAGTTTTCCAGTCCTTCGGAACCTTCGAAAGACTCATTAAAACCGAAAAAAGCCAGGATTACATCCGCTTTCAATCGACTCAGCCATTGGTCTTCCGTATCAAAGAAACCCTCACTATCGGATGGATTGGCAAGTTCTGTCTGAAATTTTTCTGCTCCTGGAAATGCCCAGGGTGAATTGCGACTTGCATGAGGTCGAAAACCAGGCGTATTTCCCCCGTCGCCCATGTTGCGTATAAAGAGGTTCGAATCTGGATAGCGCATATGCATTTCCGTTTCGAAATGACCGAAGTTCATCATTCTGGAAGCCAGATTATTCCCGATCAGCACGATGTGCATATCCTTCTTCACGTGGATTGCCGCTCGCTCAGGTCCTTTATTACATTGAACTAAAAATACAGCAAGTATAAAAGTCAGCAGAGTTATATGCTTGGGGTTTCTGAGCAGGGATGTTTTCATAAAAAAGATTAATAAACTTCAGAATTGAGATTCAAACTTACAAATTTTATATTTTAAATAACTTGCAGCCTCTACCACAATTCTATACCTTTAATAGGAAAGACCAACACGCGTTGAATCGCTATGCAAGAATTATGATAAAAAGACCCTATATGATCGGATTATTGACATTAGTTTCTGTGAATATGGCTATTGCGCAAACCAATTATGACGAGACCCAAGTACCTGATTATACCCTACCCGAACTTTTAGTGCGTAACAATGGACAAACTGTGAAATCGGTTCGGGATTGGGAGAAATACCGTCGCCCGGAAATTCTTTCGCTTTTTGAAACCCATGTGCATGGCAAAACCTTAGCTGAAGAAATCTCCTCTTTTGAAGTCACTTCGGTCGATAAGAATGCTTTGGGCGGTCAGGCCACGCGAAAGGAAATCAGCTTATATCTTTCTGCAGATAAATCAAAAAGCATTCAGGTTTTACTCTATGTTCCCAATAAGCGAAAAGGGCCGGCGCCACTGTTTGTAGGGTTGAATTACGCGGGAAACCAGTCTGTTTCCAAAGATCCGGATGTACAATTAACGAAACTTTGGACACGCTACGGGAAAGAACCTGGTTTCCCGGATGGTTACGCTGCTGAGGGCAGCAGAGGATTTAGCGAAAGACGCTGGCCACTGGAACTCATTATCGAAAACGGTTATGGGGTGGCGACTGCTTATTATGGTGATGTCCAGCTGGATCGTGCGGATATTGATGAAGGAGATGAAAGTTTTCATCACTGGTTTGAACAGCAGACGGGCACAAAAAAGGAAGCCGATAGTTGGGGGTCGATAGGCGTGTGGGCTTGGGAATTAAGTAAAATCATGGATTATTTAGAAGAAGATCCGGATGTAAATCATGAACGAGTGGCTGTAGTGGGTCATTCTCGACTAGGGAAGACAGCGCTCTGGGCAGCGGCTCAGGATCAACGCTTCGCTCTAGCCATTTCCAATAATTCAGGAGAAGGTGGAGCTGCATTGGCGCGTAGGCAGTTTGGTGAACGGATTGCCGATCTCAACAAAAACTTTCCGCATTGGTTTGCAGATAACTTTAAGCAATACGATGGCAAAGAATCGGAGTTGCCGGTCGACTTCCACCAGTTGATCGCTTTGATTGCGCCGCGACCTGTTTATGTGGCAAGCGCATCCGAGGATCGCTGGGCAGATCCGAAAGGTGAATACCTTAGCTTGTACCATGCCAGCCCTGTTTATCAACTCTACGGAGAGCCCACCTTATCTTCGGATGAGCCGCCGGCAGTTGGAGAAACTAGGTTGGAAGGAAAACAAGGCTACCATATCCGCGAAGGAAAACATGATATTTTAGCCTACGACTGGGAGCGCTACATTCGTTTTGCTGACAGGTATCTGAAATAGTTTACAGCCTTAAGAAAGTCGACATATACGGCTTGCTATTTTCTTGCTATTTTAAGATATAGATGGTATTAAAGGGATTGCTGGTAAGTATTTCATTGATGGTGCTGCCGATGAATAAAGAAGCAATTTTGCTCGATCCTTTGGCAGACATCAGAACTACATCTGCTCCAAAGCGTTTGCTTTCTTTTTTAATAATATCCACGACGCCCTGACCATCCTGGTATTTCGCACTGAATTGATAATCTTCCGGAAGCTTATATTTCTTGACTGTTTCCTTATATTGTTTTTCAATATGCTCCCGGGTTTGGCTGATCGCCTTCTGGTCGTCGATAAAAGGAAAGAATAGAGAAGGGATGGTAAAAGCTTTCAGCATCTTGATTTCAGTACCTGGAAGATCCATCCGTATGTTCGCTAGCTTTTTAGAAACCAATTGGAAAGGAGCACTAAAGTCTGTAGGCACCAAAACCCTGTTCCACGTAAGGGAGGGGTTTTCTGGTACCAGGAGCAGATTACCTTTATAAATCCGAATCAGCTTTTGGGACATCCCCGCTGTGCCATACTCCTCCTTTTTGAAGCCTAAAACAATGGTATCGATATGATGCTTTTCCGCCCAAAGGTTCAGGCTATATTCCGTACTCGTTCCTTCTAACACCGTTAACATGTAACTACTTTCGTCCGTAAACACCTTTGCTATTTTTGCTCGCAGGTTCTTTTCTATGATGGTCTTGATATCCTTACCCCCCAACATTTCTTGGATTACTTCATCTACTTCATACAGTTTGATATTGTGTACGAAGTGGATTTGAGAAAGCTCGGTCTGTGTCTTCAGAGAATATGCATAGCGGATGATGCTTTCATCCGTATCCGTAAGGTCTAATGCAATGAGTATATTGTTCATATTATTTGCTTTCAGTATGTTCGATTTCATTTTTCAATAGTCTACCTTCTGGGTCAAACTTCTGTTCTTCTTCCAGGATTTTCTTGAGCATCGCTTTGTATGTTTCCTCGTCCTTCAATTTCGTTCGTCGTCTATTCAGGTTGAAATCTTCACGGACTCCGATATACAAGGAAACGCACATCGCTACCAGCAAGATTGCGAAAGGTAATCCGGATATCGTCACCGCTGCCTGTAAGGTTCCAAGGCCACCACCGGTCAGCAGAGCTGCGGCGATACAACCTGCTAATGATGCCCAGATAATCCGTTGCAAAGCGGGTGTCTTCTTGTTACCTCCAGAGGTAATTCCGTCTACAACGAGCGCACCGGAGTCAGCCGAAGTGATAATAAAACTACAAATCAATACCATTCCCAATATCTTCAGCAGCATAGCAAGTGGGAACTTCTCGAAAAACACATACAGCGCTGTCGATATGTTATCGTCGACTGCTGCCGCCAGGGAAAAATCCCCGTCGATTAAGCCGAGCATGGTTGTACCGCCAAAAGCTGAGAACCATAGGAAGGTGACCATAGCTGGCAAAAAGAGTACGCCAAGTACGAACTCCTTGATTGTTCTACCCTTCGAAACCCGCGCAATGAATGTCCCGACGAACGGCGACCAGGACGCCCACCAACCCCAATACATTAGGGTTACGTTATTATGCCAGCTGCTATCGTCGTAGGCGCCCGACCAGGTAGCCAGGTCGACAAAGTTGATCAAGTAACTACCGACGTTTTGCACAAAGCCTTTTAGGATAAAAGCCGTAGGGCCAAGAACCAGGACCATAAGAAAGATGATGACAGCAACGCCTACATTCATCTCACTCAGGAATTTTATCCCTCGGTTAACTCCAGAAACTACGGAAATAGTGGCAATGGCGGTAATCGCTAAAATAATCAGATACTGAACCAACAAACTGTGGGGAATCCCAAACACATGCGTAAACCCCGCATTAATCTGTCCAACGCCAAAGCCCATCGTGGTTGCTAGGCCAAATAGTGTGGCCACAACCGCCACAACATCAATCAGGTTACCGATCCACCCATGAATTCGTTCGCCTAGCAAAGGGTAAAAGGCAGAACGTATGGTCAGAGGCATTTTTCTATTATAAGTGAAATAAGCTAATGCCAAGCCGATAACCGAATAAATAGCCCACCCGTGGATACCATGATGAAGAAACGAGAAATTGATAGCTTCTTGAGCAATAGCGGTCGGATCTGCATCAGCAGATAATCGTGGTGGATTCATAAAATCGCGAACCGGGTCGGCGATACTAAAAAGCACCAGCCCGTTTCCGATCCCTGTACTGAACAACATGGCAAACCAGGCCGTCGACTTAAACTCAGGCCGTGCTTCGGGTCCGCCAATCCGGATGGATCCATACTTACCGAAAGCCATATAAATACAAAAAACGATAAAGGCATTAACGGATAGTGTGTAAATCCACCCCCCTTTTTCAGATACGATATTTTGAACATTTTCGAAACTGCTCTGGGCTTGATCTGTGAATATAAGCGCCAACACGACACTCAGGATAATAGTGATCAATGCCGGATAAAACACAGGCTGGTGGATAACGAGTTTAGGGATTTTGTTAAAGACGGAAGTATTCGACTTGCTTTCTGACATACATGTTTGTTTTTTCGAGATCAATCAAAACGAATTTCCAAGCTCATCGCTGTAAAGCGAGAGACTTCGGAATTGGTCACGAATTGTCGTGTAAAATGTTCGGATCGAACCAGTAGCTCGATTGTGCTTTCCAAGAACTGCAAAGCGACAATCAAAAATTAAAAATGCAAAGATAGAGCTTTTAAGATTGCAAACAAAACCGACGTAAACAAAAAGGCGTTCCGATAATAGAACGCCTTTTTCTATCAAGTTAATCTTCCATTAAGTTAATTTCACAACTTGGCCCGTCCTGACCGACTCATCACATGCAAAAGCAATTCTGAGACTATTGATAGCGTCTTCGATGGAGGAGGATAAATCGATGTTCTCTCGGATGGCTTTTAAGAAAAACCGTTGTTCTCGGTTGCAGAGCTCTTGATGGTCGGGTTCATCTTCCAGATCAATCCACCGATCTTCTTTGACAAATGCATTTTTCTCATCAATATCTGCATAATGGTATCGCAAGGATTCGGTTTTTGTATGTGATTCAACAGAGTCCGACTTACCCGAACCGCTTGCTTCCTTAGCAACGATGGAAACCGAACCTTTTGGCCCCATAACATCCTTTACAAAGAATGCAGTTTCGCTGATCATCGGTCCCCAAGCCGCTTCATACCAACCGACCGATCCATCTTCAAAACGGATTTGAAGCTGTCCGTAATTATAATTATCTGCTGGGATATCATCAGTCAATCGTGCACCAATGGCCGTCACCTGTAGCGGTTTGGAATTCGTCATCTGGCACATCACATCGATATAATGCACGCCGCAGTCGACAATCGGGCTCAGGCTTTTCATCAGGTTGCGATGCACATCCCACATGACACCGTGACTTTGTTGGTTCAGATTCATCCGCATAACCAAGGGTTTGCCGAGTTCCTGACTTAATTCGATAAAACGTTCCCAAGACGGGTGATAACGTAGAATATAACCGACAACTAGTTTCTTATTATACCTTTTAGCTGCTTCTGCCACGCGAATTGAGCCCTCAATTGTATCTGCTAGAGGCTTCTCAACAAATACATGGCAACCATTTTCAAAAGCCCGGATAGCATAAGCTTCATGGGTATCAGGGTAAGTAGAAATGCAAACAGCATCGGGTTTGGTTTTTTTCAAAGCCTCTTCGTAATCGGTAAAGAGTTCGTAGCCTCCACCCAGTTTATTGTTTAGGCTGACTTTACTTTCGCCTCTGGCAACCAAACCACATATTTCAAAACCTTCCAAATGATGATAAGCAGTGGCATGGGAAGCACCCATATTACCACAACCAACAACTAAAACTCGAATAGGATTCATATTTCTTACGGATTTAAATTTAAGTTAATTTACTAGTGTTGCCTTGCTTTTCAAACGATCTATCATTAAAAAACAAGGCAAAGATAATTAAAACGATGAAGGAGATTGCACATGGGGCAAGCCATACCATTTTCCAGTTATAATTGAATTCACTTCCTGGATTAGCGGCAAATCGTTCCGTTACCATTCCGGACAAGTAGGAACCAATGAGCATACCAACGCCATAGGTAGCAAAGGTAACAATACCTTGCGCAGCACTTTTGATCGATTCACCGGCTTTCTTGTCTGTATAGATCTGACCAGTAACAAAAAAGAAGTCATAGCAGATACCATGCAAAATAATTCCACCATAAAGCATCCATAACTCGGCTTCTACGTTACCGAAGGCAAATAATACATAACGGACAATCCAGGCGACGATACCAATAATGATCATCATTTTTACACCTAAGCGGCGGAACAGCAAAGGGATCAATAGGATAAATAAAAATTCAGAGACTTGACCCAAAGTCATTTTACTTGCTGCATTGACCATGCCTATATCATTCAAAAAGGAATTGGTGAAGCTATAATAGAATGATAACGGAATGCAGATAGCGATTGAAGAGAAAAAGAAAACAGAAAAAGAGCGACTCTTAAATAAGGTTAAAGCATCTAAACCTAAAATTGAAGATAGGCTTGCATTCTTTCTTTTTTTCACTGGCGTGCTAGGTAAGCAGAAACTGAAAACACCTAACAATAGAGAAGCAACAGCAGCTATCCGGAAGGTCCACACCGAACTCTCTAGTCCCATAAAGCCTATTAACAGTCCGGATGCAATCCACCCGAGTGTACCGAACGCACGGATAAATGGAAACTCCTTACCACCATCTTTAATTTGATGAAAGGAAACAGAGTTGGCAAGTGACATAGTTGGCATGTACAATAATGTGTAAAGCAATATCAACCACCAAAACCCGTTAAATTCCGTAACTGTACTTACATAGAAGAGCGTTGCGGCACCAGCGAGATGCAGCACGCCCAATACTTTTTGGGCTGCAAAAAAGCGATCAGCAATCAACCCGACAAAAAATGGGGAAATGATTGCAGCGATCGACAGATTCGCGTATGAAGAGCCAACCTGCACCGCAGTAGCATCAAAATTGGAGAAGAGGTAAGTCCCCATGGTTACATACCAAGTTCCCCAAATAAAATATTCAAAAAACATAAGAAATGACAATCTTATGCGGATCGAGCCCTTCATAATTTAGGTTAAATACGGGTTTACTCTTAAAAATTAACTATCGGTCAAACCTGATCCAATCTATATTGAAAAAGCCTTGATCGCCCCCTTTAAATACAAAATACAAGTCCTGATGTCCTTGGCTATCCTTCAGTGGCGCTGAAAATTCTTTCCATCCAATCTTACTGATGTCGCCTGAAGCTGCGGGAATTTGCAGGCTGCTTAGAATTTCACCATCCATGCTTCCAGTTCGCAGCTCAATTGTTCCTCCAGCACCGTTTGGTTGTATCCGATAAGTTAGGTTCTTTACATGACTCAGGTCAATTGCGTTGAATTTCATATATTTACCATCGACAATACCTAGAGCGTAAGAAAGAGCTTGCGTAGTAATAGTTCCAATCCGCAAATTTCCCTCATCAAACTCTTCGACTTGTACAAGCGGGCTTTTCAGCAGGATATAATCGCGACTCTGTAGTTCATCGATGCCATTCGCTCCACGATCTCGATAGGTCGCATTGAGCAAATAGGCCCCCTCATCTCCTTTGCTTTCATGTTCTTTCAGTGGAATCACATCCTGCAGAGGCAAGCTGGACTGTTCATCGGTTAAGGATAAAATGTAGTTCACCATTTCTTCGGCTTCCTCGTTGGAGATTGCTGGGTGAGGTGTCATAGCTCTTTCACCCCAATTACCGCTGCCCCCTTTGATGATTTTTTCAGCCAGCTGCTTCTTTGCATTAGGTTCACCATTGTAGCGTGCAGCGATAGCTAAATACGTTGGCCCGACCGACTCCTGCTCTAGTGAGTGGCAAGATTTACAATCAAGCGCAGCAATCATCTGCTTGCCTCGAATGTACTGGAGACTGGAAACATCCTGACTGCCAGTTAAAATAGTAGCAGCGTCGCGACCATGTGGGATGAATCCGAAGGAAATATTGATACGCGAAGGATCGATATCCTCTTCCTTATCAGCCACTTGGATATCATAATCCAGATCCACCCCATCCCAATAAAAAGAACGGTTTGCTTTGGTATGGATAGCCACGTCCGGTGGTGTATTTCCGACGAAAACCTTACTTGTCGCCTTACCGCTGTCGCCCTGATCGTCCGTAACAGTTAAACTGACTTCATAGATTCCGTTTTTGTCAAACGTATAGCTTAGCTCCTCGCCTGCTAGTGTCTTTCCATCAATCCGCCACTCGTAGCTCAGTTGATCTTCAGCATCATAGTCGCTCGACCCGCTAGCAGAGAGGTTTACCTTCATTGGTGCAGCGCCATACTGTTTGTCGATTTCAATTTCAGCTTTTGGTGCCCGGTTTCCTTCAACATACTGGATACGAAGCAATCTGGCATTGGTGTTCTTTGAAAACCAATTAGTTCCGTATTCCAATATGTAAATCGAACCGTCGTCTGCAAACTGAAAGTCGACTGGCGCATCAAAGCTCAGGTGATCCAGGAAAGGCTCCATTCGCAAATAATTATCATCTTCATCAAAAGTCACCGCCATGATCCACCCGCGTATCCATTCGTAGATAAACAGTTTTCCGTCGTAATATTCAGATAAAGAATAAGGAGCGTCGGTAAAATCCGACCGATAATAAACAGGACCGGCCATTGCGCTGGCCCCGCCACTGCCCACTAAGGGAAATTCTTTGGAATCACCTTTCCCATACCATATCATAGCTGGTTGAGCAGGTGGCAGCTCGCGCTCACCCGTATTGTTGGGTGAATCATTGATTGGCTTTGCAGGATCCTTTCCGGGTCCTGGTATCTTCGTTTCATAATCGTACATCGGAAACACCTCATTATTTCCCAGAAAATAAGGCCAACCAAAGAAGCCCGGTTCCCGGACTTGGTTAATTTCATCGAAACTCATAAGCTCGCCTGTACTGGCTTTTACCTTTGTATCAGGCCCTACCTCGCCGAAATAGAGATAGCCATTTTTTGAATCTACACTAAACCGGAAAGGGTTTCGTGCCCCCATCATATAGATTTCCGGTCGGCCACCCGACCCATCCTTTGGAAACAGATTCCCGTCGGGGATGGCATAGCCACCGTCATCAAGAGGTCGGATACGCAGAATTTTCCCCCGGAGATCATCGGTATTAGCAGCCGTAGCCTGATCATCAGAAAGCGAGCGACCCGATCGCTCATCTACCGGTGTAAAACCTTCGGTTTCCTCTGCGTTGGTATTGTCCCCTACTGCTAAATAAAGCAAACCGTCGTTATCAAAAGCGACATAACCTGCTGCGTGACAGCAATAGATACGCTGTGTGGGTATCTCCAATACCTTGGTTTCGGTACCTAGCGCAAGACTATCTCCATGCAATTCATAACGAGCCAGACGGTTGATCGATTCATCGCCACCTACGGCATAATACAGATAGATCCAGTGGTTCTTTTCGAAATTTGGGTCTGCCGCGACACCCAATAAACCATCCTCAATACCACTGAACACATCGATATTGGCAATACTTTTTGTTTCGCCATTTGCTTCCTCATAAAGTTTTATTCCACCTTTTCTCTCAACAAATAAAATATTTTTATTTGGCAGAATTGCCATTTGAAGTGGTTCATCAAGCCCCTCGACCAGAACCTCACGGGTATAGCGGCTGCTGTCGGGAACCGCCAACGTTGCCAAGTCATCAAAGTCAGGCATTTTGTTTTTGCCAATGACAAAGTCCAACGCAGCAGTCAACTCTTCTGCTGTATAGTTCGCGTCTAGAACAGCCAGGCGGCCTTGATCCTGATCGATCATCGCACCATTCTCCTGCGCCATCCAATTTTTCAGCCAAGGCCACCCTTTATCTACCAGCGCAGTATCACGAAGAGCGATTATTCCGCCACCACCGGCTTCGAGGTAGCGCTTTAAACGTGGTATTGCACGGTGATCCAGTTGATTCAGATCGCTCACCCGCAGAACAATGGCGCTAATATCTGTGATAGAATCCTCAGAAAAAATTACAGGATCCGAGCTGCTGATAATATTCCAGCCTTCGGTCACTGAACGAATATCATTCAGTGACCCACTTTCTGTTTGAGTCGAAAAATAAAGAACATTCACTTGCTTCCTGCTCGGCTTGCAACTGACGATGATTAGAGAAAGTAGTAAAAATAGGATGGCGTGGCTTTGTTTCATGTTGTCATTAATAATTGGAATTTTGTTCTAAGATGCCGTTTGACCGATCGATTTCGGTTTGTGGGATTGGAAATGGCCAGCTGTTTTCTCCTGCATTAATTCCTTTATCAGCAAACCCATATTTTGTATAGAAGGCTTTCATTACCGGCGCGTATTCGTTCCACCGCACCAAGTCATATAGTCGGAAACCTTCTAAGGCTAATTCAACCCTACGCTCATGTTTAATGGCCTCCATCAAATTATCAGTCGGTTTTACCGCAAATTTACTGGTAAATTCCGATTCGCTTATCGGTTTCAGTCCTTCTTGGAACTTTCTAAATATCGCTGGTTCATCGGTTTTGGAACTTGTCACAAATGCTCGTCTACGAACTTCGTTGATATATTTCACAACTTCTGTGGGACTGGCATTGGTTTTTAACAATGCCTCTGCATAGATTAGCAGCACTTCGGAATAGCGAATCCAATAAGGCCCCCAATTGCTTCGCTGCAAATTGCCTTGTACGCGATATTGCTGTGGCACGAAGGCTTTTCGGCTGTGTTGCAAATTAAAATCATTATAGTAACCTCGGTAATTGTGTACTTCCTCGCCACCACTTGCTGTCTTGAAAATATCACCGTGGCTGATGATGGTGAACATTTTACGTGGATCTTCAACTTCATATTCACTTGCGAGGTCGCGAGTTGGCGTATTACCACCCCATCCGCCAACATTGTTTCGACCAACATTCATAATAGCAAAAGCATCGCCTCCAAAGTTTACTTCAGGCAGGTAGGCTCTGATCACAGGGAGGATCGACTCTTCGGAAAAAGGGCCGACTTGATAATCTCCTCTAAACAGATCCTGAAAGTCCGGCAGAAGACTCAAGTTACCATGCAGAACGACCTGTTCAGCGGCAGCTTTGGCGACTACATATTCTTCGTCTGCATTCCCGTTCATTTTACCTGCTTCCATTAGGCCAGCGAAAAATAAAGCTGCTCTGGCTTTAAGGGCATAAGCAGCATCTTTGTTTGCTCTCCCCTTCTCTTCTCTTGGCATCTCCGAACTACGCGGAAAAGAAGCAACGGCAATTGCTTCATCCAAATCTTTATAGATCTGTATCCTCAAATCTTCGGTGCTACTTTTGGGTACTCTGGCTTCTGGATCCTGAGGTTCTACAATTAAAGGAACTTCTTTAAACACCCAAACCAGATCAAAATAATACCAGGCTCTGAGAAATTTCGCCTCTGCAATATACCTGGCTTTCGTCTCTTCTGAAACGCTGGTTCCGTTGGCGATCAGCTTATCCCAATTCGCTTCGATATTCTGAATCGCCAGGTTCGCTTTTCCGATTCCAAGAAATCGGTTACTCCAGGCTTCCTGCAAAAGCGCATTGGAAGCTAAAGGGCGACCGCGACCAACTTCGATTGTTTGCGGCCGATCGCCGGGATCGGAGCCTCCACCGTCGGCGTTATCGACAGATTCATCTCCCAAAGCGATCTTGTTAACTGTATATCCCCATCCATCAAGCATAGGACCATAACAGTCCGTTATCAGCTTCATAGCCGCGTTATCTGTTTGGAAATATTCTTCTTCGGCCAAACTTCCCAGTGGATCCCTATCAAGAAATGACTCACTGCAAGCACCCAATGAAAGTGCCACGATACTTGCTCCTAAAATATATTGATGTGTTTTCATTGTCTATGTCTTTAATTGGTTAAAAAGTTGCATTGATGCCGAACATAAATGATTTTGCTAATGGGTAATAGCCCTGATCCACACCACTACTCAACGGCGAGGAACTTCCAATCTCTGGATCTAAACCTGTATAATTAGTGATAGTCAACAAGTTATAAGCACCCGCCCAGAAACGTACGCGGTTAATACCAGCTTTTGTTACAACCGACTGAGGTAGCGAATAACCTACCTGAATATTTTTCAGCCTCATATAGCTTCCATCTTCAACCAACCAGTCAGAAATCTGCAAGTTATTTGTATTCGTTGCGTTGATAGCAAACTGTTCATTACTTGGGTTTGTCGGCGACCAGGCTTTCTTCATCAGATCTTTAGGTGCATTATACCAGCCCACGCCCGAGTTCATATCTATTTTCTTGATATTCATAATTTCGTTTCCTACCGTTCCCTGAATACTCACAAGGAAGTCGAAATCCTTATAAGCAGAGCTGAAGTTTAAGCCATAGGAAAAGTCGGGGAAAGGATCTCCAATATTGGTTCGGTCATTGTTATCGATTTTCCCATCGCTATTGACATCGACAAAGCGCAGATCACCTGGTCGTGCACCTTCCTGAAAATAATTATCGACCTCGGCCTGGCTTTGGAAAATACCATCTGTTTTGAGTCCGTAGAAATACCCAATAGGCATTCGTTCTTCGGTGCGTGTTGTGGTATAGTTGATCCATCCACCGCCCAAAATCGGTTCACCACCGCCCAAACTGATTACTTCATTTTTAAATGTGAAGAGGTTACCGGAGATAGTGTATTGAAATTCACCGTCATTATTATGGTAGGCGACATCCAGTTCCAATCCCTTATTCTCTACGATACCGGCATTGGTCCATGGATAGTTAGGGAAACCAAGATAAGTCGGCAAAGGAACATTCAATAACATTCCATCGGTCGTTTTCTGAAACCAATCTGCCACCACATCTACCTTTCCATCAAATAAAGAAAGCTCTACACCGATATCCGTCTGCTCTGTTGTTTCCCAGCGCACATTCGGGTTACCGCGGTAATTATTTCCGCCGCGTAGATAGGGATCGTGAACACCGAATAAATAATATCCGAGATTTCCTGAATAGGTGTTTCGATAAGCTCCACCACCAATAGCCTGATTTCCGATCTGACCCCAACTCGCGCGCAACTTACCAGTGGTCAGCCAAGTCAGATTCTCCATAAAATCTTCATCCGAGAAAACCCAGCCTGCCGAAAACGAGGGGAAATTTCCCCATTTTTGACCATCACCAAAGTTGGACGAACCGTCTCTTCTGAAGTTTGCTGTAAACAGATAACGATTTTTATAGGAATAGAAAGCGCGGCTGAAATAAGATGCCAGTGCACTTTCGGATTTGTAACCGGAAGCGCCGGGATTGATCGTACCTGCGTTGATGATTCGTTGACTTTCATCGTTTGTAACCAAGCCTTGTTTAGATGCTCCTGTCTCTTCGTATTTAGTTTCCTCTGCTGAAGCACCAACCATGACCATAACATTATGATCATCGAAACTTTTCTCGAAAGTCAATGTGTTTTCAAGCACCCAGTAATCGCTCTGACTGACAAATTTGCTCACAGTTGCATCTGTAACGAATTGTTCATTGTCCAAGCGGTAGCGGGGACTAAATCCGTCAGAACCACCTCGACTCAGGTCCAAACCGAAGCTTCCTCTGTATTTCAAGTAATCGGTAATCTGAATATCCGCCGCCAATCCACCTTTCAACTGCAAGCCTTTCCATACGTTATCCTTATAGATATTCACCTGTGATGCAGGATTCTCTTTATTAGTCATCAGTATCGGGCTATAAAAAGAATAAGGATTATTTGGATCGATCTCATTCATAAAAAAAGCATCTTCCAGAAACGAGGGAATATTGCTTAGACCCGTACGAAAAACTGGCGAAATAGGATCGGCGACGAACGCGATAAAAGCTGTGTTGAAACCCGGGCTGCCTTCCAGCACATTTCTTCTACTCTCACTAACGATACCGACATTACCTGATAATTTGAACCAATCTTTTAAATCATGATCAAAGTTCGTACGCCAACTGATCCGATCATAATCTGAACCCTCGATAATACCTTTTTGATCCATATAACCGATACTTGAATTATATGCTAGGCCTTTTACGCCACCGGAAAGGGTTACATTATAACTTTGAACAGGAGCATTTTCCTGGTTAATCTCTTCCCACCAGTTTGTCCCTTCGTCATTACCAAAATTTGACCGCAGGAAATCGAGTACTTGATTTTTTTGAGATGCAGTAAAGTAAGGATCTAAGCCGGCGTTTTGGTTTGCCAAGTTTTTATAATCCATAAATTCAGACGCATTCATCATTTCATAGGTCTTAACGGGATTTTGAATACCATAATAGGCATCAAAAGTAACATTACTTCGAAGCACATCGCCTCCCATTTTGCCGCGCTTTGTTGTGATCATCACAACACCATTTGCTGCGCGCGTACCGTAGATCGCAGATGCAGAAGCATCTTTTAGGATTTCCATAGATTCAATATCATTTGAGTTTAGCCAACCGATATCGGTCTGAGGAAGGCCGTCAACGACATACAAAGGGTTATTGTTATTGACCGTTCCAATACCGCGGATTCGTACTGCGGGTGGTGTACCGGGACTGCCACCAGTCGACGTCACAGTAACTCCTGAGGTCTTACCTTGTAATGCTTCGGTGGCGTTCCGTACAGGCATATTCTTTAAATCAACTCCTTTCACCTGAGCCACGGCACCGGTTACATCCCGCTTTTTCATTGTACCATACCCTATTACGACTACTTCACCCAGCTCGGCATATGATGGTTCAAGTAAGATCGTCACGCTGGATCCTTCGGTAACGGTTGCTCGTTTTGGATTATAGCCAATAAAACTAGCTTCAATAATGTCTCCTTCTTGCGCAACGATAGAAAAATTACCATTTGCGTCGGTTACAACTGCACTGCCAGCTTTACCCTGAACAGAAACAGTTGCGCCGGGCAAGCTATTACCATCTACATCCACAACGCGGCCCTGAATGGTTTGTTGGTGACTTTCTTTTGAGGCGGTGTTTGCGGGAGCGGATTGAGCACTTCGACGACTGACCACTACCGTTTCTTCAATGATTTCAAAACCAAAGCCAGTGTCTTCTAACACCTCCCCCAGCACTTCGGATACGTCTTTATTTTTAACTTGTACAGATACTTTTGGCACTTTTGATATCAGTGCATCATCATAAATAAACTTGTAGCCTGTCTGTTCGGATATCTGTAAAAAAACAGTCGCCAACGTACCACTTTTTACATGGAGAGAGACGTCTTGCGCCTTAATCTCCGCAGAAGCAGACAAAGCAAAAACCAGCATGAAGAGCAGGTTAAACTTTAAAATGCGATAAAAAGATTTCATAGTTTTAGATTAGATTGTTAGTTTATTAATTAGTTATAAATAAGCTTCCCGTTGTCAATTCGAAATTGATAGCCCGTAAGAGAACTTAATACTTTTAGTACCTGTGTTAATTCCAGATTGCGACTTATACTACCCGAGTAGCTTTTTCTATCTACCGCAGCAGGTTGAGTTAGTTCAAAATCATACCATCGCGCGAGCTCCTTTAGAATGCTGCTCATGGATTCATTCTCGAAATAGAACTCTCGATTGCGCCAGGCAGTTGCCTTTTTTACATTGGCTTTTGCTATTGTGATTTCACGGTCGACAATACTTGCCTCCTGTCCAGGACTCAGTAGCTCTGAACCGTATTGATTCCAAACTTTGATGCTTCCCTCGAACAGGGTAGCTTTCCATTTGGAGTCATAAGAGTTTATATTAAAGTGTGTACCCAGGACTTCGATACGATTGTCGTTGACTTCGACTATAAAGGGTTTGGAACGATCGGGTGCAACTTCAAAATAGGCTTCGCCGGTTAAATGTACTTTACGATCACTTTCGGAAAACGCAGCAGGAAACTTCAAATCGGACAAGGCATTTAACCAGACTTTTGTACCATCAGGTAAAACAACTCTGTAAGTACCCGCCTTTTGAACCGACAGTTTATGATAAATATGAGAATAATCACCTCGTTGCGATTCATTAGTAAATCTCAACTCGCCGTCGTTATTGGAGAATATACCGCCATGTTCTAACGAAATGCTTATGAAGTTTTCGTCAAGACTGACGACTTTTCCATCGGAAAAGGTCAGCGACACTTTGTTAGCCCCTTGTATAAGCGGATGTTGATCCGGCACCGAAACTTGTCGACTTTGCTCTGAAGGATGACTTTGCGACCTATCAGCAAAGAAGAGGCTGATAGAAAACAGGATACCAACGATCGTAGCTGCATAACCAATGTAAGGTAGTGCTTTCTTTGACCTACTGATCAGTCTGCTTTTCTTGGCTTTTTTCCAAGAGGAATCGACATCGAGCGAGTCAAAATACTTCAGACCGTGTTCTAATTGTTCCGCCTCAACTAGGCGTTCAAACAGTTCTTGATTCTCCGAATCTTCGTCGAGCCATTGTGCTAATTGCCACTCCTCTGCTTCGGAAGTTTTTCCTTGTATATGCTTGGAAATTAATTTCGATAACTCGTATGGATCCAATGTAATTTAGGCTTTGTTCTTATTAAGAAAACTTGAGTAAGAAAAAAGACTAAAGAAAATTGAAAATTTATTTCAGTAATACTGCGAGGATGGTGACGAATAATTCGGGTTTGAGTTGCCCTCGTAAGATCCGCAGTCCGTTTTGCTTGTGGCTTCTGACTGTGTTGACGCTGATTTTTAATTTCTCCGCTATTTTGGGGTTACTAAGTCCGTCGAAGTAGGCAAGCATAAAAACATTTCTACAGCTTTGGGGCAGCTGAGCAATGGCACGATGAACGTCATTTATCACCTCAGCCTCAATCATATTGTCGAGAACAGATCTATTTTCAATATCATCTTCAGTTCTTAGGGAAAAATAGCGTTCCTTTACTTTTTGTCGTTTAAGAACATTGAGAGCAGCGTTTTTTACGGATGAATACAGGAAATCTTTTATGGCTTTAGGGTGATAAGGAATTTGCTTTTTGGAATTCCAATACGCCAGAAATGCGTCCTGAACCAAATCTTCAGCGACATCCTTGTCATTGACAAACTTGAATGCAAAATAGCTCAAGCGAGCATAATATTCCCTAAATATCTTTTCCGAAGTATTTTCGGAAAAGCCTTTAAAAGAAAAATGTTCCTTCACGTAAATTGGTTTCGGTTATTTTGACAATAATACAGCAATAATTGATGAATCACAACTTCAGAATAGAACCTACTCATTTTAAAAGAAAAAAGGTTGCTAGTTAACTAGCAACCTTTTCCCGGTCTTCTTTAGCTTATAAAGTTGCGGAGAGAGCGGGATTCGAACCCGCGGTACCGTTTCCAGTACGACAGTTTAGCAAACTGTTCCTTTCGGCCACTCAGGCACCTCTCCGTTTAAAGGAATGCAAATATAGCAAATCAAACTACTTTGCAAAAATATTTTAGAGAATCAATCTGGCTTTAATTCCCTGTTGGCTGGCTCTCAGTTTTTTTATCTTTTTTGATATCGTAATCAACCCGAACATGATAAATACTCATGAGCATATTTTTAAAAATCTCCCGGATCTTCTCGACCTCCTGAAGAGTGATATCACTATTTCTAAGTTGATTTTGTTCAACCTTGTAATCAATAATCTTGTCAACCAAATTGCTGATACTTTTCGCATCAGGCTCTTTGATACTTTTTGATGCGGCCTCAACAGAGTCAGCTAACATAAGCACTGCCGTCTCTTTTGAAAAAGGAATTGGCCCCGGATAGTGAAACAGGTCTTCATCTACAAATTTCTCTGGAAATGTCTTGATGTATGACTGGTAGAAATAATCCACTCGGGTAGTACCGTGATGGGTTTTGATAAAATCAATGATCTCTTCAGGCAAATTAGCTTTACGCGCCATTTCAATACCTTTGGAGACATGTGAGATTATGATCTGCGCACTTTGTTCGAAAGTGAGCCCATCATGGGGGTTATAGCCTTTGGTCTGATTTTCAATAAAATATTGAGGATTGACAATTTTGCCAATATCGTGATAAAGCGCACCGGCACGAATAAGCAAGGTGTTGCCTCCAATCTGATAGATTGCTGCCTCTGCAAGGTTCGCCACTTGCAGGGAATGCTGAAAAGTCCCCGGCGCTTTGTACGACATCTCTCGAAGCAATTGTGAGTTGGTGTTGGTAAGCTCCATCAAGGTCACATCTGATGTGATGCCGAAGAAACGTTCGAAAGCGTAAATTAGTGGATAAGCGAGAAGTGTCAGAACAACGCTGACGATAAAGGGTACAAAATCAACCCAACGAATATCATCAACATTTCCATTACGAATCAGCACCATTCCCAAATAAGCTACGACATAGGTTGCAAGTATCAGTAGAGCTGACAGGAGAAATTGTTCTCTTTTAATCAGTGTTTTGATGCTATATATAGCCACCATACCGGCTGTCAACTGCAGAAAGACAAATTCAAAACTATTGGGCACAAAATATGCTGCAACCAATACCATTAAAAGATGGATATTCAGTGCCATTCGCGTATCAAACAGAATCCGAATAATGATCGGTACGATACAAAATGGGATGAAGTATAGATTTGGCAACTTAATGGTAACCGCCCAAGACAAGAGAACCAACATGCTGGTTATGACAAGAAGGATCAACGAAAGCAGTCGATTATCATTATAGATATCTTTCCGAAACAAATAAAGGAAGGCCATTAAAAGAAAGACGATCATCCCGACTATGAGCACTTGACCCAAGATAACGACCTTGATATCCCCTCCTATTCTCGCCTCCTCTTCATAGGCATTTCGCAAGGATTCTATTTTCTGATATGCCTCGTTGTTAATGGTTGCACCTTCGGCGATAATAAGCTCTCCTTTTTGAACCATTCCTCGGGTAGTCGAAATATTGGCTAAAGCGTCTTTTTCAAGACTCTCGGTAAGTTGTTCATTATAGATGTAATTATTTTGAATATAATCAGAAATAATTCGCCTTAACCATTCTTTATGCTCAATACGGTTATTTGCTCGTATGATTTCATCTGCGTACACTAAGGCTGTTTCTTGGGTAAAGACGTCTGCAGTATTCTTCGTGGTTGAAATTTTATCGCGTAGGAGTGTGAAATTATAATGTTCATCATCAATCTGGAACTTCTTTGCGGGCGATAAGACTCCATCTGCATAGATTTTTGTCAGGATATCCGTAGCGAGCTCCATATAGAATTGTTCGTCTTCGGGATCGAAAGTAGTAGCGTCCCATTTTGTTTTCAGATCAGTCTGCATCCGCGATATTTGATCGGGACCAGTTTTTGACTGAAAATTATAGATCGGATTGATAGACTGGAGTATCTCGTCTCGGTCATTTGCTAACTCTTCTGACGTTTTAAGGATCGCAAAGTTGTAAGGTGAAACCAGATCTTCATTCAACCATATCTTGCCCTTTTCAAATTCAAATCGGAAACGAGGGTGCTTAGGTAAAAATGTGGTGATGATAGCCACACAGAAAAACATCAAAGCATATCGAAACAGCTGTGGATTCTGTTGAAGAAACTTATTTTTATATGTATTCTTTTTGCTCACGATGGATGTATTTCATCCAAAATTAAGATTTCTAAAGAGAATCTCCCATTTCTGACTAAAATTAAAGCAAGTTTTGCTAACTTGCAATGAACCAATTCGAAACTTATGAATAAACAGGTTTTTATCGTTGCGGCGCTTAGAACCCCTATTGGAAGCTTCGGAGGAAAACTAGCCTCTTTAACCGCAACGGAACTGGCAGGCAAGGTGATCGCTACTGCTATCCAACGCACCGGTATCGATGCAAGCATAGTGGACGAGCTTTTTTTAGGGAATGTACTATCAGCAAATTTGGGACAAGCGCCAGCTACCCAAGCGGCTAAGCTTGGTGGTTTAGGGGATCTGCCTGCCACAACGATTAATAAGGTGTGCGCATCAGGAATGAAAGCCATTATGTTGGGGGCACAAAGCATTGAGCTGGGAATTAATCAAGTCGTAATCGCTGGGGGAACTGAAAGTATGAGCAATGTGCCTTACTACCTTGATAAGGCAAGAACAGGTTACCGTTTGGGGCATGGGCAGATGACAGATGGGCTGGTAAAGGATGGCCTATGGGATGTTTACAATGATTATCACATGGGCTCAGCAGCGGAACTTTGTGCTTCGGAATGTAAATTTACTCGTGAGGAGCAAGATGCTTATGCAATTGAGTCATATAAGCGGTCGCAAAAAGCAAGTCAGGAGGGAAAATTCAAGAACGAAATTGTTCCGATCGAAATTACTGGAAGAAAAGGTGATGTAACGCTGGTCGATGAAGATGAAGAAATTCATGTAGTTAACTTTGATAAAATACCTCAATTAAGACCTGTCTTTAAGAAAGAAGGTACGGTAACGGCTGCTAATGCTTCGACGCTAAACGACGGGGCTGCCATTCTCATATTAATGAGTAAAGAAAAAGTCGAGGAATTGAGGATTAAGCCAATTGGACAGATACTGGGTTATGCTGATGCGCAGCAGGCACCGGAATGGTTTACAACGGCACCA
Organism: Pedobacter indicus; assembly: GCF_003449035.1. Taxonomy (NCBI): domain Bacteria; kingdom Pseudomonadati; phylum Bacteroidota; class Sphingobacteriia; order Sphingobacteriales; family Sphingobacteriaceae; genus Albibacterium; species Albibacterium indicum. Next base: position 1,472,151 of record NZ_QRGB01000001.1, on the reverse strand, counting down.
TCGAAAGCTATTCCACGCGCGATAGCAGCTGCCAATATAAAAGAAAGCGACATTGATTTTTATGAAATCAATGAGGCATTTTCTGTTGTCTCTTTAGCTAATAACAAGGAACTTGGCTTGGATGCTCAGAAGGTAAATGTTAATGGAGGAGCTGTTTCTATGGGTCATCCGTTGGGAGCGTCGGGAGCACGAATTGTAACGACCCTACTCCATGTTCTTGAGCAACAGGGCGGCCAGATCGGCGTTGCGGGCATTTGCAATGGCGGCGGCGGAGCAAGTGCGATGGTAATCAAAAAACTCTAAAAATAGCCTATCAACTTTATTACATTCTTTAAAGCAATTACATTATTTGTATTTTGCGCATTATTTTATTTTAAAACAGACATAAAACAACATAGGTATGAAGAAATCTTTCCTTGTTCTGCTATTAATAGGTTCAACGATTTTAGCGAATGCTCAAAGTAAAATTACACTAGAAGACATCTACAAAAATGGCACATTCAAAACAAAGAGTGTACAGGGCTTGCGGTCAATGAATGATGGAAAAACTTATGTTTCTATTGAAGTCGACCCAGCCACGCAAGATCGCTTCGTAGCAAGAAACAATTATAAAGACGGAGAGATTGCTGAGCGTTTGTTTTCGCAAAGTGATTTGGTGTATGAAGACCTCAAATTACCAATCGGAACTGACTTTAGTGAGAATGAAGAGAAAATCTTGATCGCGCATGAAAAAGAAGCGATATACCGTCGCTCTAGCAAGGCTTATTATTATGTTTTCGACATCCAAACTAAAAAGATTACACCAGTTTCTAAGAAGGAAGGGAAGCAAATGTATGCTACCTTTTCGCCAGATGCCAAGAAAGTAGCCTTTGTTCGAGATAACAACTTGTTTATTACAGATTTGGAAAGTGGCGCGGAAACTCAAGTAACTACGGACGGTAAGTACAATGAGATTATTAATGGTGGTGCTGACTGGGTTTATGAAGAAGAGTTTGCCTTTGCCAAAGCTTTCTTCTGGAGTCCGGACGGAAATAAAATCGCATTCTATCGCTTTGACGAGCGCGAGGTTCGGGAATTCTCAATGATGATGTATGAAAACTTATATCCGGAAGTTTATAAATTTAAATATCCAAAGCCCGGCGAAAAGAATTCGATTGTCAGCATCCATGTATACGATCTTCAGAGTCAAACCACACAAACAGCTGATATCGGCTCTGAAACCGACCAATACATTCCTCGAATTAAATGGACACAAGACGCAGACTTGCTATGCGTGTTGCGCATGAACAGACACCAAAATAACCTGGATTATCTGTTTGTGGATGCCAAAACGGGTTCATCCAAAATAGCCTTGACTGAAACTGACAAATATTACATCGATATCAATGACGATTTGACCTTTTTAAAAGATGGTAAACACTTTTTTTTGACGAGCGAACGCGATGGTTATAATCATATCTATCTATATGATATGAGTGGTAAATTGGTACGTCAGATTACTGATGGAGATTGGGAAATTACCAGGCTTTACGGTGTAAATCAGAAAACAAATACGTTGTATTATCAATCAACTGAAAGTTCTCCGCTGGAAAGGGATGTATATTCAATTGACCTATCGGGCAAGAAGAAAACAAAACTTAGCCCGAAAAAAGGAACGAACTCAGCAACGTTCAGCGCTGACTTTAGTTATTATATCCTAAATCACTCGAGCGTAGACACTCCTCCATACATCACGCTGAATAATGCGAAGGGGCAAGTCGAGCGTGTTTTAGAAGATAATAGCGGAGCAAAGAAAACAAACGAACAATACGGTGTGAAGCCACGCGAATTTTTCTCTTTCTCCACATCAGAAGGCGTGGACTTAAATGGGTACATGATCAAACCTGCTAATTTTGATGAAAACAAAAAATATCCCGTGCTGATGTTTGTATATGGCGGTCCGGGAAGCCAGAATGTAGCTAACTCCTGGAATCACAACTACTGGTTCGATTTCTTAGCACAACATGATTATCTCGTGGTTTGTGTGGATAATCGCGGTACTGGATTCAGGGGAGCGGAATTCAAAAAGATGACCTATCTTCAATTAGGCAAGTATGAGATAATCGATCAGATTGAAGCAGCAAAATGGCTCGGCCAACAAAGTTATGTGGATAAGGAACGAATCGGTCTGTGGGGATGGAGCTATGGAGGTTATATGGCGTCCCTGGCAATCACCAAGGGTGCCGATGTTTTCAAAACGACTATTGCGGTAGCTCCTGTTACAAACTGGCGTTTCTATGATACAATTTATACCGAGCGTTATTTAAGAACGCCGCAAGAAAACCCGGAAGGCTACGACAATAATTCTCCAATTAATTTCGCAGATAAAATCAAAGGGAATTTCTTGTTAGTCCACGGTACGGCAGATGATAATGTCCATTTCCAAAACAGCGTTATGTTTTCTGAAGCACTAATTCAAGCAAATGTCCCATTTGAACAGGCCTACTATCCGAATAAGAATCACGGTATTTATGGAGGCAATACTTCGCTGCACCTCTTCAATAAAATTACCGATTTCGTTTTTGAAAATTTGTAAATTTAAGTGTGTAAAGCATTAACATATGAAAAATATTGCTTTGATTTTCGGATTATTATTGCATTTTTGACATTTGAAGATCAGCAAAAGAAAAACATAAAACACAAAATAAACTACTTACTTTTATATGAAACCTTCGGATCAAGATGAAATTTTAAGCACTCACCTGATTAAAAATGGTGTTGACACGAAAACAGTACTGAATCATCCTGTCGGGCTGTTTGTTCTTTTCTTTACGGAAATGTGGGAGCGATTTAGCTACTACGGAATGAGAGCTTTACTCGTTCTTTTCTTAGTCAGTACCATTTCCGAAGAGGGATGGGGATGGACAAACCAGAGAGCCTTGCAGCTGTATGGCGTCTACACAGGTTTGGTTTATTTAACTCCTTTAATTGGAGGTTTAATCGCCGATAAAATTACTGGTTACAGAAAAGCTGTATTTTGGGGTGCCCTGATTATGACTTTGGGACATGCATCGATGGCTTTGGAAGGCTTTACCGATGCTTTTTTCTATGCAGGATTAGGCTTACTTATTTTGGGTAATGGACTTTTCAAACCGAATATTTCTTCGATCGTTGGACAGCTTTATCCAGATAACAGCGACCGTAAGGATGCGGGTTACACTATATTTTACATGGGTATTAATGCAGGTGCATTCTTAGGGATGGGACTTTGCGGTTACATCGGTGAAAATATCGGATGGCATTGGGGTTTCGGACTTGCAGGTGTCTTTATGTTTTTCGGTATGCTGCAATTCTACTTTGGCCGTAAGATCTTCGGAAAGTTAGGCGAGGATCCACGTGAAGCTAAAAAACGTGAAGAGGAGATTCACTCAGGTGCGGCGACGGACGAAGAGGAGGATGAAAAGACACCTGCTAATGTTAGGCGCGATCGTCTGATTGTAATAGGTGTGTTGATTTTCTTCTCGATATTCTTCTGGTTGGCGTTTGAACAGGCCGGTGGGTCAATGACGATCTTTGCGAACGATTATACGAATCGAATGCTTGATGGGCAGGCTGCTCTGACTTTTAAATGGGTAGATACCTTGCTTACGATTATACCTTTAATTCTTTTGAGTTGGGTGTTGCTTAGCTTGGCAAGAAAGATATTTGCAAGTTACCCTGCATCAATCTTTTTTACTGCATTGAGCTTTGTAATCATTTGGGGAATCGCGTTCTGGAAAATCGATCGTGAATTTTCGCGTGTAGAAACAGAAGTAGCTGCGTCGTGGTTTCAAATTCTAAATTCATTCTTTATCATTACCCTAGCTACTGTGTTCGCAAAAGTTTGGGAAACGAAATTCAACCCTACTGGTCCGGTTAAATTTGCAATTGGCTTAATCTTGCTGGGAATCGGATTCGGGGCGTTGGCTTATGGAGCCAGCGAGATACCATCAGGCGCAACAACAGCGTCTGTAAGTATGATTTGGTTGATCTTAGCTTATTTCTTCCATACGACGGGTGAATTATGTCTATCACCTGTTGGTTTATCCTATATGAGTAAACTTTCTCCTAAGAACCTAATCGGATTAATTATGGGCTTCTGGTTCTTATCAAGTGCTATAGCGAATTTCATGGGTGGTTTTATTGGAAGTTATATAGACCAAATCGCACAAACTTACTCTATTAGCACTTTCTTTATGATGTTTTTTGTCATATCGATTGTCGCAGGTATTCTACTTATGGCATTATCGCCATGGTTGAAAAAGCTCATGCATGGAATTCATTAAAAGAATTTTATAAAATAATGACGGTAATTAATCGCCATTCTTTTTATCTTTAAAAGAATGGCGATTTAAATTTGTACATGTGAGCGACAGCCTTGTAATTATCCCTACATACAACGAAAAAGAAAATATTGAAAAGATCATTCGAAAAGTCTTTTCACTAGCTGACCCATTTGATATCTTGATTGTGGATGATGGCTCACCGGACGGTACGGCTGCCATCGTAAAATCATTGCAAGAGGAGTTCCCTGATATGCTATATATCGAGGAGCGGAAAGGGAAACTTGGATTGGGAACGGCTTATATTCACGGATTTAAGTGGGCACTAGCGAAAGATTATGAATATATCTTTGAAATGGATGCTGATTTTTCACATAATCCGAATGACTTGTTACGTCTGCGCGCCGCTTGTCAGAACGGTGCCGATATGGTTATTGGTTCACGGTACATTAAAGGTGTGAATGTAGTGAACTGGCCGATGAACCGTGTATTGATGTCTTATTTCGCCTCAGCCTACGTTCGTTTAATTACACGAATAAAAATAAGAGACGCCACGGCAGGCTTTGTCTGTTATCAGCGAAGAGTATTGGAAACCATACCGCTGGATAAAATTCGATTTGTGGGCTACGCGTTTCAAATCGAAATGAAATTTACGGCCATTCAGTATGGATTTAAGGTTGTGGAAATACCAATCATCTTTACCGACCGAACGGCGGGAACCTCAAAAATGAGTACGCGTATTTTCCGTGAAGCTTTTTTGGGTGTTATACAGATGAAGCTAAACAGCCTTTTCCGAAATTATAAATCCTAGAGTTTCAGCGAGCTCGGGTATTCCTTAAAATTTCTTTATCTTAAAATCTTATCTTTGTTTTCACTGATACAACATTAGATGAATGAGCATTTAGATCCCAACCCAGATAAATTAACGCAACCAGAAAAGGATATCGAAAAGGTTTTGCGGCCGCAGTTTTTTGAAGATTTTAGAGGTCAGTTTAAGATACTTGAAAACTTGAAGATTTTTGTCGAAGCTGCAAAATTGCGGGGCGAAGCGCTCGACCATGTTCTCTTGCACGGTCCTCCCGGGCTTGGCAAGACGACGCTGTCGCATATTATCGCTAATGAAATGGGAACAGGTATTAAAATAACATCAGGTCCAGTTCTGGATAAACCAGGTGATCTGGCGGGGCTGCTTACAAACTTAAATGATGGTGATATTTTATTTATCGACGAGATACATCGTTTGAGCCCCATTGTGGAGGAATACCTTTACTCGGCTATGGAGGACTTTAAAATAGATATCATGCTGGAGACCGGACCCAACGCACGTTCGGTTCAGATATCATTGAGCCCCTTTACCTTGATTGGAGCGACGACTCGATCAGGATTGTTAACTGCTCCCCTGCGGGCTCGTTTTGGAATTAACTCCAGACTCCAGTACTACGACGCGAAACTTTTGACAGATATTGTACTCCGATCAGCCCATATTTTGAAAACGCCGATTAACGATGAAGGTGCATACGAAATCGCTCGACGCAGTCGAGGTACACCGAGAATAGCAAATGCGCTCTTGCGAAGAACACGTGATTTCGCGCAAATTAAAGGTGACGGTTCGATTAATACGGAAATTGCAAAGTATGCGCTGGACGCCTTGAATGTTGATGAGTACGGTTTGGATGAAATGGATAATCGAATCCTATTGACCATCATTGATAAGTTTAAAGGTGGTCCGGTGGGACTAAAAACAATTGCTACAGCAGTGGGTGAAGATGAAGGAACGATTGAAGAAGTCTATGAACCCTTTTTAATTCAGGAAGGTTTCTTAATGAGAACAAGTCGTGGTCGTGAATGCACCGACTTAGCATACAAACATTTAGGTAAAACGAATACAAAAGGTAACACCTTATTCTAAAAACTGGCAAAAGCTTTGCTCTATATCGAATCAAAATAAAACAAACTATTATATGAATATAGAGGTTAGACAGCTTACGATCCAGGACTACAACGATCTGAAAAAGTCTATGATTGAAGCTTATAAGGGTGATGCAGGAGGAGTTTGGACCAAAACAAATATCAGTGACTTAATCAAAGTTTTTCCCGAAGGGCAACTTTGTGTTGAAGTAGACGGAAAGGTGGTTGCTTGTGCACTTGCGATTATCACCAATTCAAAGGATGTGAATTCTGGCCATACGTATAAAGAAATAACGGATAATGGCAAATTTACGACACATGCGCCCGATGGTGATATTTTCTATGGAATTGAGGTGTTCGTACACCCGGACTATCGATCGCTGCGCTTAGGCCGACGGCTTTATGATGCAAGAAAAGAACTCTGTGAGGAAATGAACCTGAAGAGTATCATTGCCGGTGGTCGGATACCGAAATATCATGAACATGCAGACAAACTGACACCACGCCAATATATCCAAAAGGTTAAACAGAAGGAAATTTATGACCCTGCTCTAACCTTTCAGCTTTCGAACGATTTCCACGTAAAGAAGATTCTTAAGAATTATCTTCCTGAAGATGAGCAGTCGAAAGAATATGCTACCTTGCTGGAATGGAACAACATTTATTATGAAGAAGATGCTAAAGCGAGTTCGCCGTCGAAACAAACGATTCGCTTGGGCTTGGTTCAGTGGCAGATGCGTTCGTTTAGCAATATCGAACATTTTTACGATCAAGTAGAATTTTTCGTCGACGCAGTTAGTGGTTACAACGCAGATTTCGCAGTCTTTCCTGAATTTTTCAATACGCCCTTAATGGGTCCATTCAATGATCTTCCAGAAACAGAGGCGATGCGTAAACTTGCAGAAATGACGGAGGAGATACGGAAGCGAATTCAGGAGTTCGCGGTCTCATACAATGTAAATATCATTTCCGGCTCAATGCCTTTAGTGGAAAATAACAAGCTGTACAATGTGTCTTACTTATGCCATCGAAACGGAAGTTACGATGAATACAGAAAGGTGCACATTACACCGAACGAAATGAAGTATTATGGGATGTATGGCGGTGATAAGGTCAAGGTCATCGATACGGACTGTGGTAAGGTAGGGATACTGATTTGTTATGACGTAGAATTCCCTGAACTTAGCCGGATCTTGGCTGAACAGGGAATGCAGATTCTATTTGTTCCTTTCTTGACCGATACACAAAATGGTTACACCCGTGTACGCAGTTGTGCACAGGCGAGAGCGATCGAAAATGAATGTTATGTAGCTATTGCAGGTTCGGTCGGCAACCTTCCCAAGGTAAACAACATGGATATACAATATGCTCAGTCTGCTGTATTCACTCCTTCAGATTTTGCTTTTCCAACAAATGGTATAAAAGCTGAAGCAACGGCTAATACAGAGATGTTGGTATTGGCAGATGTGGATTTGTATCTGTTAAAAGAACTTCACGAATATGGTACGGTTAAAACGATGAAGGACAGAAGAAAAGATTTATATTCTGTTAATTTGTTGAAATAAATTATCTACATCAAATTCTTCGTTCCAGATTCAGAAATTTAAAAAAAATCTCACCCCCTCTGAGTATTTCGATAACAATCTGTTGTGATGTCCGCTCATGCATCAACTTATTAATGTCTTCGAGTGAATAAGCATACATATCCTTGAAGTTAATGGAAAGTATTTCATCGTGCACTTGAAGACCGGCCTTCGATGCTGGAGAGTTGGCTTCAATCCGACTGATAAAAAATTGCGTGGACTCATTATTGCCAACAACATAGATTTCCATACCTGACATATTATGCTCAAAAGGAGTGTGAAATTTTTTATTCTTTTTTAAATAAATCTCTTTAGCAGCATAGTCGATAAAAACATGAAAACGCTTTAACAGTTCGCCTCCGATAGATCCATTACGATCCCCGAGCAATTGTCTCAGATCTTCAAATTCTGATGAAGGATAAGCGGTAATCACGTCATCCAATGTATATCCGCCCAGCTCAATGTTATTTAACCTGCCGATTAACCCTTGGATAGGACCGTTCAGACCTACTCCGAGATTGGCTGCAATGGTGCTATCGGGGATGAGATCATGGTTTGCTTCTTGGCGTTCTAGCGATATGGCATGGCCAGCTCCGGAGTCAAGCAACAATAGGAGGCGTTTTGTAACTTTTTCATTTGTTAGGGTAACGGGTAAAAAGGGCTTGTCTTTGACAATCTCCAGTGAAATTCGCCGGCCTCGTTTCCGCACATTCGCACCCGGACGATAAAGGGTCAATTGTTTTCGGATGTAATTTATCTTGACAGAGAAGCTCTTGAAGACATCCGAGCCGATAATTCCATGAATTGGCATTCCAACATAAGAAGATAATTGAAAAGGGTCGTTCCGAAGCAAGACTAAAGAGAGTCCAGTGGTTTTCGCTGCTCCGATTGAGGGGTACATGTTGTTCATCACATAAGCTTCTACTTCGGAACCAATCCCTCTTCCACGAATCTTAAACAGAGAAAGGTCACTTTCATAGAGTGAATCGACCATAGCCGTATCGGTTAGAATAATTGGCCCAACTCCTGAGTCTAAAATAAAATGGTAAGGGCCTTCACCATTAATGGATACTGGTATTATAATCAGGTTATGAACCAGCTCAAACGGTACCTTTTGTCTTGACTGACCTTCAGGCAAGAAAAAGAATTGCGCATAACCTGTATGTACCGAAAGGGATAGCATAAGCCAGACAATGTACCGATATGCGATGCGAGGTCTTGGCATATTGTTTTTTAATTTAGGTTATTATAAATTAAACCATTTTTTTGCGGATTTAGTTTATACGCCGGATGTTTTAATTAAAATTGATATCTAATCCTTACCTTTGCGCCATGATTACAGTTTCTAATTTATCCCTTCGTTTTGGCAAGCGTACACTTTTTGAAGATGTCAACTTAAAATTCACACAGGGCAATTGCTATGGCATTATTGGTGCTAACGGCGCCGGTAAATCGACTTTTCTAAAAATCCTTTCTGGAGAAGTTGACCCAACTAGCGGCTCAGTAAGCTTTACGCCGGGAGAACGTATGGCTGTTTTAAAGCAAGATCACTATCAATTCGATGAATTTCCGGTGATCGAGACTGTGATGATGGGACATGAAGAACTCTATAAGATTATGAAGGAAAAGGACGCTATCTATGCGAAAGAGGATTTCTCTGACGCAGATGGCGAACGAGCAGGTGAGTTGGAGAACCTATTTGCTGAGATGGATGGGTGGAATGCTGAGAGTGGTGCTGCGACTTTGTTAAGCAATCTGGGAATTTCGGAAGACCTTCATTTTAAGCTCCTAAAAGAATTGGATGGAAATCAAAAAGTGCGAGTACTATTAGCACAGGCACTCTTTGGTAAACCGGATATCTTGTTATTAGACGAGCCGACGAACGATTTGGACATTGATACTATTTCATGGCTTGAGGATTTTCTGGCAAGTTACGAGGCAATTGTTCTTGTTGTATCTCACGACAGGCACTTTTTGGATTCAGTCTGTACGCACGTTGTTGATATCGACTTCGGAAAGATGACGATATATACAGGAAACTATTCATTCTGGTATGAATCCAGTCAGCTGGCTTTGAAACAACGCGCGGATCAAAACAAGAAAATGGAAGATAAAGTAAAGGAGCTTCAGGAGTTTATCCGTCGATTTAGTGCTAACGCTTCCAAATCTAAGCAAGCTACAAGTAGGAAGAAAGCTTTGGATAAGATCAATCTGGAAGAGATTAAGCCTTCGAACCGGAAATACCCCGCTATTATGTTCAATAATATGGAGCGTGAGGCGGGTGACCAAATTCTATCCATTGAAGATTTGGGAAAAACAACCGAAGGTCAGAAGCTTTTTGGTGACATTAACTTAATGGTCAATAAAGGTGACAAAATAGCAGTATTATCTAGAAATAGTTTGGCAACTACCGCATTTTATGATATTCTCACGGGACGAGATACAGACTATACTGGCTCCTTTAAATGGGGAGTAACAATCAAAGTAGCCGATATGCCGATAGATAACTCAGCCTACTTTGAAGGAAAAAACGATAACTTGATCGAGTGGCTACGTGAATATTCCGAAACTGACCAGGACGATCAGTTTGTACGTAGTTTTCTAGGCCGTATGTTATTTTCGGGAGAAGAGGTGATGAAAAAGTCGTCTGTGCTTTCGGGAGGTGAGAAAATGAGGTGTATGTTTTCAAGAATGATGCTGCAACAGGCAAACCTTCTTCTTCTCGACGAACCAACCAATCACTTAGATTTAGAGTCTATAACTGCGTTGAACAATGGATTAAAAGACTTTAGAGGGACAGTACTTTTTACATCGCGTGACCACGAATTGACCCAAACTGTGGCAAACAGGATTATTGAATTGACACCTAATGGGCTTATTGACAAGCTCATGCCATACGACGAATACATTCGTGACTCAGGTGTTAAAGAACAGCAAACGGAACTTTATAAAGATTAATAGCCATAAAAAAGCCTGACTTATTTTTTAATAAGCCAGGCTACTTGCTAACCTAATTATAATAATATCTATTATAATTGCTTTTCTAACTTTTCAGCTAGAACTGATTTTGGAACTGCTCCAATCTGTTTATCAACGACCTCCCCGTCTTTGAAAAACAATAGTGCGGGAATATTACGAATTCCAAATTTCACGGAAATGTCCGGATTATTGTCCACGTCCACCTTTCCTACAACAGCCTTTCCATCATACTCTTGAGCTAACTCTTCTACAACGGGTCCAACCATTCTACATGGACCGCACCATTCAGCCCAAAAGTCAACCAATACAGGTTTATCAGATTTTAAAACAACTTCATCAAAGTTGCTGTCGGTAATTTCAATAGCCATATTCTTAAATTTTACGATTTACAATTCCTTAAAATACGTTACTTACAATACGTTAAAGTACAAAGTTACAAACTTAAGTATTCAAATACCTTACCAAAGGTTTTGATTTGTGTTAATCTGACATTAGTTTAACCAAAAGTCTGTTATGTTTATTCCTTTTAAGCTTTCAATAAATTCATTATCTGGATTAATCCTGATATTTTTGGATGGCATATCCAATCGGATTTCATTATCATAATCCATTATTTTAAAACGGAGCTCGCAATTCTTTTGCCCCTCACTCTCAGCATTCCTTTCTACGATTTCCTTTAGACCAGACATAAATGCCGGCGATATTTCATTTAGTGACAATTGAATAGTCACTCGTTTGGCGAGTTTATCCCTTAGCTCATCCAATAACTGAATATTTAAGATTTTGACTTCCCAATTGTTTTCTTGCCTGAATCTAGGTTTAAAGGCCGCACGCAGTTGAAGAAAATATCCTTCATTTAAAAATCCTTTAAATTTTATATATTCTTCACCAAATACGGCAATCTCATAAGAATCTGTAAAGTCTTCAAAAACAAAGATTCCAAAAGGCCTGCCTGTTTTCGTCGTCCGATGATTTACTGATGATACTAGCCCCCCGATCAGCATTTCTTTATTTGCTAAACTCTTGAATTTGGCGAGCACATCAGGATCTTGATCGGCCGATTTAACCTGATCGAGTAACAGAAGATCCTTCACAGTGTTCTTACAGAAATATTTCATTTCTACGCTGTAATTATCTAGCGGGTGACCCGTAAGGAAGATCCCAATAACGTCTTTCTCATGTCGTAACCGAAGTATAAGATCCCATTCTGCACATTCTGCTAAAGTTGGCTCGGGAATGTCGGCATCGCTGGTTCCTCCAAAGAGAGACATCGCAGCACTGCTCGCATTATTTTGATGATCCACTGTATATTTCACTAAACGATCAATTCCGGTTTGACTCGTACCAGGAACGACATGAAAGTATTGGGCTCGATTTAAATGAAAACAGTCGAACGCCCCACTATATACCAAATTCTCATAAACCTTTTTATTTACCGTTCTAGAGTTCATCCTTCGTGCGAAATCATATATATCTGCGTAAAGACCATTTTCTTTGCGCTCACTGATGATGCTTTCTACCGCCTTATCGCCCACACCCTTGACACCTGAAAGTCCGAATCGTATTTCGCCCTTTTTGTTGACAGAAAAACGCAGATCTGACTCATTTACATCGGGGCCGAGAACCATTATGCCCATCTTACGACATTCTTCCATAAAAAAGGATATCTTCTCAATATTATGCTGGTTGTTCAGAACGGCCGCCATATACTCTGAAGGATAGTGTGCTTTTAAATAAGCCGTCTGATAAGCAACAAATGCATAACAGGTAGAGTGAGATTTATTGAACGCATACGATGCAAATGCTTCCCAATCAGTCCATATTTTCTCCAGTACTTTTTCTTTGTGGCCCTTCTTTTTTGCATTTTCAATAAACTGAGGTTTCAGCTTATCAAGTGTTTTCCGGTCTTTTTTACCCATCGCTTTCCGCAGAACATCTGCATCACCTTTAGAAAAATCTGCCAACTTTTGTGATAGGAGCATGACCTGCTCTTGGTAGACTGTGATACCGTAAGTGTCTGAGAGGTATTCCTCCATATCGGGTAGGTCATAACTGACCTCCTCCCGACCGTGTTTACGGTTGATATAGCTCGGTATATAATCCATCGGCCCCGGTCGGTACAATGCGTTCATCGCTATAAGGTCTTCAAACTTATCTGGCTTCAGTTCTTTCAAGTATTTCTGCATCCCGTCACTCTCGAACTGAAAAGTACCATTTGTATCTCCACGCTGGTACAGTTCAAAGGTCGCTAAGTCATCAAGCGGGATTTCATCGATTGAAATATCGACGTTATGGTTTTCCTTAATTAACTCTAAAGCACCCTTAATAATCGTTAGCGTCTTCAACCCAAGGAAATCCATTTTGATTACGCCTGCATCCTCAATCACTCTTCCGTCGTATTGAGTCACGAAGAGGCTCGATTCTTTCGAAGTTGACACAGGGATAATATTCGTCAGATCCTCCGGTGCGATAATAATCCCCGCTGCATGGATGCCTACGTTCCGCACAGAACCTTCTAAGATCAGAGCTTCTTTAAGAACCTTGCCGTTGACCTCATCCGGCTTCGAATAGAAGTCCCGTAGTTTCTGAATATTATCGATATCCTGTCCGTAATTTTTCTTAATGTCATCAATAGGCGATAAGACAACATTATTGAGGTTTGTCCCTGGTCTATCGGGAACAAGCTTAGCCAGAAAATTAGACTCAGATAAGGGGAGATCAAGTACGCGGGCGACATCTTTAATACTACTCTTTGCAGCCATGGAGCCGTAAGTGATAATCTGTGCGACCTGATTCTTCCCATATTTGTCAACCACATAATCTATTACCTTTTGCCGTCCTTCATCATCAAAGTCAGTATCAATATCAGGCATCGACTTTCTATCCGGATTCAGAAAACGCTCAAAAAGCAAATTATATTTAATGGGGTCGATATTAGTTATTCCTATGCAATAGGCAACAACTGATCCGGCTGCGGAACCTCTGCCAGGTCCTATGAAAACCCCTAAATCCCTCCCTGCTTTAATGAAATCAGCAACGATAAGAAAGTAGCCGGCAAAACCCATTGTTTTTATCGTGAAGAGCTCAAAATCAACACGTTCTTGCACTTCGGGCGTAATATCCCGATAGCGTTCTTTTGCACCCAGATATGTAAGATGTTTTAAGTACTCCCACTGATTCTCCTTATCCGCTTCAGGCCCCGTATGGACTTTAAACTCATCAGGAAGTGGAAAGTTTGGGAGCATGATATCTCTTTTTAGCTGAAGGGTTTCAACCTTATCGACAATCTCATTGGTATTGTCTAATGCTTCAGGGATATCGTGAAACAAGCTCGCCATTTCAGCCTGGGTTTTAAAGAAAAACTGATCGTTCGGGAAGCCGAAGCGATAGCCCTTCCCGCCTTCTTCATCTGTAGCGATCGGCGTACTTTGTAGATCGCCTGTATTCACACAAAGTAAGATATCGTGCGCATTAGAGTCTTCTTGATCAACGTAATGTGAATCGTTCGAACAAATCACTTTTACCTGATATTTCTTGGCGAACTTTAACAGGACGGCATTAACTTTCTCCTGCTCTGGAAGATTGTGACGTTGTAGTTCAATATAAAAATCTTCGCCAAAAAGATCTAACCACCATTTAAATTCTTCTTCCGCTTCCTCCTCTGATTTGTTCAGGATATATTGTGGCACAACTGCTCCCAGACAACAGGTGGTAGCAATCAAACCTTCATGGTATTTTAGAATAAGTTCTTTATCAATTCGCGGCCACTTACTATAAACTCCTTCGATGTATCCAAGAGAGCAAAGTTTTACCAGATTACGATACCCCTGTGGGTTCTTGGCCAACATAAGTTGATGGTATCGTTTGTCTTTTTTTTCTTTTGTAAACTGTTTGACATGGCGATCTTCGACGACGTAAAATTCACAACCTACAATGGGTTTTACATTATGTTTGGCCGCTTCAGCTACGAATTTAAAAACGCCAAACATATTACCATGGTCCGTAATTGCCATGGCTTTCATACCATCGTTCGAAGCTTTTTTAAACATACGGCCGATTTCAGCGGCACCGTCTAAAAGCGAAAATTGAGTATGAACGTGTAAGTGAGAGAAACTCGGCATATTTTTGGAATATCTTTAAAATCCCAAATATAACGAATTTACAATCCAACCGGGGTCTTACCCTTCGGATATTTCACAGTATAGCTCAGTATCAACTTCTTAGTTTCGCCCGGTTTCAATTGTAAATTCCAAGTGAGCTCCCCTCTTTCCGGATTGTTTTGCGCATCAGAAATTTCATTCAGTTTCACCTCTATTTCTTTTTCATTGGATAACGGATATTGCTCTTTCACTTCAATATCAGCGGCTTCCTTTCTTGAGTTCCGAACGGATATTTCATATGTAAATTCTCGGGATTGTGAATTGCCCAACAAAGACCGGCTACCTTCTTCATCTATCCTCTTACGTTCCGCTACTATACGTTCGTCTTTACCTAAACTCAATGTCAGTGTGTCATCTGTCGAGCGAGGGTTTATATAAGATGTACCGGCATAATTATTTTCAACAATCAGGTTTGCCTCGCCAGGAAGTAGGTTTAAGGCGTTCCAATCTATTATTTTCCCTGTCAGATAAGCATTCGGGCTATATTTTGGTACCGTTGTGTATGAATATTTTGCATTTAGCAAATGACTTTGCAGTTGAATTGATTGGGCTTGCCCATTTGAATATACGTCATAGGGTATTTCGACAACAAAGCTTGAGTTCAGTTGATTATCTTGAACAACTGCCATATCCGCAGGAGCCGCTGCAGCAACTTGTTGTATGTTTTCACTATCAGCTCCAAGGCGCTGTGCAGCCATCCGTTTTGGAGTGGAAATAATCCTTGGACTACTGAAGCTTAAGCGCCATGGACTCAGTTCTGGAACATTGTTGTTTTGTTGGGGGTTACCACCTGCAAAAGTCAGACGAACCTGCTTCCAGTCGATTCCCGTAGTTTGCACAATGTTTGCCTTGTAAAGCAGCTGCAGCGGATTTTGTATGTCGTCTACTCGTATTTCATAAAAAGGCGACCAAGAAACATTATTCGTAAAGTATTCAATATGAAAAGAATCGTTTGAGGACTGCGGTGCATTGATCCTTAAAACTAACTGACCGGCATCTTGGTCACCTCCACCCGACTCATCCAACTGCTGCTTCAACTTATCGACAACTTCTTTTTGTTTCTCTTCTTTGGACTTTATACTGACAATACGGTCTGATATTTCTTTATACTGTTGACGGTAATATTTGATCATATTAGCAATTTCGGTTGGTGTCACACCATTTTGACCACCTACATTTTTATTGGCCTCTAAGAGCGCAAGTGTACTTTCCTCACTTTTCCGTTGATTGACGATGTCGTTATACAGCGCATTTTCCTCATCATACTTTTTCTTAATCTCCAGATATAGGGAGCTTTTGTTGTTACCTGTATGTAAATAATCCCGTTCGAATGAAACGGATAGAACGGATACCTCGGAACTATTACTTGAAACCCGAATACTTTGTGGTTGAATATTTTTAGCAACGCGATTGATCACTATCTCAGAATTGCCGGCCGGAACCTGCACATTTTTCACATCGTGCCTCAGTTCAGCGCCTTGTGCGTATACGATTGCCTCTCGTAAAGACGCATCAGCCTCGATAATATTTTGTGCAAAAATCGGTTGTATTAATTGGTGGAAAAGTAGAAATACAGATAAGAAAGTCGGGAGTTTCATATTTTTTATTTTATTATCTAAAATACATTAATAAGATATAGACTGATTTTTCTATAGAAAGTTTATTTCTAACATGATAATGTATTGGCAAATTTGCGTATTTTAAAACTATTTTAACTGGAATTGGTTAGTTTTACAACGTTTTACTTTTACTGATCTAGGTTGAATAAATATTTAAGAATTTCTTTACGAATTGTTTTATGGTTGCTGGGGCTTATTATTGGTTTAATTGTCCTTCTCTATATTTTACTTAATATCCCCGCCGTACAGAACTTCGCTGTTCAAAAAGTGGTATCTTATATAGAGACTAAAATAGATACGCCAGTTGAATTAAAAAGAGTTTCATTAAAACTACCGAAGCTCCTAGTTTTAGAAGGTGTTTATTTTGAAGATCAAAAGCAAGATACTCTGCTTGCCGGCGAAAGTCTCTCTGTTGATATAAGTCTCTTAAAATTACTGAATAATAAAGTAGAAATCAATGAGCTGAACCTCAAGGGCATTACAGCTAATATTGACCGAACATTGCCTGATAGCGCTTTTAACTTCGATTATATTATCCGTGCTTTCGTTTCAGAGGAGGTTCAAGAAGAATCAACTGACACGGCGGCAGCAATGGAATTTTCCATCGACCGGATCAACTTAGATCGTATTCAATTACGCTATAAAGATGAGATTATCGGAACAGACGCTGATTTCTATTTGGGTCACCTAGACACGCGAATAAAAACTTTTGACCTTGAAAAGATGTTTTTTGAAATCCCGAAAATAACGATTGACGGGATTCGTACAGTTGTTATTCAGTCTGAAGTTGCAGAAGCCTCTTCCGTGCCCGCTACGGATGACCTAGGTGTTGAGGTTGTTGCAGGTGAAGATGCTGCATTGCCAGATGTAAAGCTCGGCGAAGTGTCGCTTAAAAACATTGATGTTTCATACGCCGATGAAGCAACGGCAATGGATGCAAAACTGAAATTTGCAAATTTACTTGTGGATTTTAACAGCCTTGATCTAAGAAACGAAAAAATAGATATTAAGAAGCTTTTATTAGAAGATACCGAAGGGGCATTAGCAATGGCTTCTGCCTCAGCAACACCACCTAGTACCCCGGAACGTGACACGTCATCAACAGATGAGACTTCAATGAATTGGATTGTGAATGTTGATGACATCAACTTCAAAAACACAAACATAGCATATGATGATAATAAGTCGCCAAAGCTCCGTAAAGGTCTGGATTATGCACATATGAACATCTCCAATCTTAACATCGACCTTAATGAGCTATATTTCTCGATGGATTCAATTTCTGGCGATCTACAAAAGTTCACATTTAGAGATACGAGTGGTTTACAAATCAATAAACTGGAAAGTAAATTTTCCTATACTAACACAGGGGTCTTATTGGAAGATTTTATTCTAGAGACACCGAATACCCAACTAGAAAGTGGAGTTACGCTGAACTATCCATCTCTCGATGCAATCAGTGAAAACCCGGGGTTAATCGACCTAACTGTATTGGTTGATGATAGTCACCTCGGCATGAAAGATGTTGTTCTGTTGGTTCCTACACTGGACACAATGGAGGTGATGCAGCCGCTTCTTGATCGCACCTTCAACCTTGAAGCAGACCTTAACGGCTCTTTAGCAGATCTAACCATCAGAAGATTTATCGCAAGTACGCTAGACGACACCTATGTAAACATTTCTGGTTCTGTCCGCAATGCAATGGAACCGGAGCGATTGTTCGCAGATTTAAAAATTAAAACAATCCAGAGTAGCAACCGAGACTTAACTCGTCTTATTGCAAAAAGCTTATTGCCTCCTGATATAGAAATACCGAATTCCATCAAATTAGCCGGTTCATTTCGTGGAGGAATGAATAACTTCAGAACAAATTTAGATTTGAACACTTCCGTGGGTAACGCAGACTTACTTGCTAATTATAGTGCAGCGCGAGACACTAGCTATAGTGCAAAAGTTCAAATTCAAAACCTGGATGTTGGTAGCTTTCTGAAAAACGACACAACTTTTGGGGCAATTACTTTCTTAGCCGATGTTGAAGGAACAGGTCTCGATCCAAAAACGATGGTTGCAAAGGGAAGTGCAACGCTTGTTAATGCCGAGATAATGGGCTATCCCTATCATGATATCAAGTTGGATTTTCAGGCAGACAGAGGAAATATTTTGGCTAATATGTTGAGTACTGATCCTAACATCGCTGTTAATATGAATGCGCAAGCCACCTGGACTGAACAATACCCTCAATTGCTGGTGAACCTAAGCGTTGATAGCCTGAATTTGAAAAACTTGAATTTGGTAGCTGATGATATTCGCTATCATGGTCGCATGGAGGTTGACTTGCCGACAGCCGACCCAGACTACCTTAACGGAGATATCAATGTAGTAAACTCTCTTCTTTTATACAACGGTGAACGCTATGCGCTAGATAGTATTAAGTTACATTCGGAAGCAACGGACTCCTTGAAACTACTAAACCTGGAAGCTGAATTTATGAACGCGATGGTCTATGGCGACTATAAACTGACGCAGATAGGAACAGCGATCAAAGATGTAGTGGAAACCTATTACAATCCGACGAATGTAGTCGATACAACATCTTATGATCCACAAACTTTCGAGTTCAACGCAGAATTAATTCGTTCACCGCTTATTATTAAGATAGCTCCTGCGTTGAGTGAGATGGAGCCAATTACGCTTTTTGGTAATTTTGCAAGTGAAAACAAATCATTAAACGCTCGTATTGGCGCTCCTCACATCCTATACGATAGTACGCTTGTAGATAACGTTAGCTTTGACATAAACACAGCAGATAGCACGCTATATTATGCTGGCGTAATAGGCGAAGTGAACGTATCCAACATCAATCTAATTAACACCCTCATCAGTGGTGATGTGAATAATAGCATTGTGAATACTGGCCTTTGGATTCGTGATACGGAAAATGTTAATCAGTATCATATTGGAGCAGAATTGCAAGCTGAGAACAACGACTTTTTGTTCAGATTGAAACCGGATGGACTTATCCTAAACTATGACCAGTGGAATATACAAGAAGGGAACGCCATCAGGTTTGGAGAACTAGGTATACATGCCAATGATTTCGTATTGGAAAACAGTGGACAGAGCTTACAGCTGCAATCAAGGGACTCTAGCCGAAACGCACCGATTGATGCCGTTTTCTCGAACTTTAGGATAGAAACTTTCACCAAGTTTATCGAAAGCGAGACGCTTAAGTTAGGTGGTGCCATTAATGGGGATGCTACAGTAGATCGTTTTGAAAGTTCACCAGTTTTTGTTTCTGATCTGACTGTCAATGATTTTTATTTTGGTACGGATACGGTAGGAGATATTAATATTCAAGTTGACAATCAGCGAGAGAATACTTTTGCCGCTAACATTTCCATTACCGGTAATGGAAATGATGTCAATCTAAATGGCGACTATGTCAGTCCCCCTGAAGCATCTTCTACGATGGACTTTGATTTAAACGTCAACAGGCTTAACATGTCTACGTTGGAAGCCTTTTCTTTTGGAAGTCTACGTCGCGCTGATGGTTATTTGAACGGAAAATTAGATATTACAGGTTCTCCGGACGCGCCTCGCTTAAACGGGAGCTTACTATTTAATAATGCACAACTTAATGTGTCCATGTTAAACGCTCAGTTCTATTTCGATAACGATGCCATCCATTTTAACGACCGAGGGATAGCGTTCAGAGATTTTTCTATTGCTGACAGTGTTGGTAATACGGCAACAATTAACGGTATTGTTGGAACATCAACCTATACCGATTTTAACTTCAATCTAGCTCTTAAAGCATCCGATTTCCAGGTTTTAAATTCATCCCAAGTTGACAATGACTTGTTCTATGGAACCCTTTTCATTGATAGCGATCTCCGTATAACCGGATCGATGGAAAGTCCAGAAGTGAATGGTTCTCTTAATGTCAATGATAAAACAAAAATGACTATTGTAGTACCAGACTCTGAACCGGGACTGGCAGAACGAGAAGGTGTCGTAAAATTTGTTGATCGGAGTGATACGAGCAGCTACGATTTGTTTAACCAGCAAATAGCAGAAACCCCGCAAACGGTTACTGGAATGGATGTTTCCCTTAATATTGGAGTTGACCGAGATGCGGAATTTAATGTGGTTATCGATCCCGGAACAGGCGATGCTCTGTTTATTAAAGGAGAGGCTCAACTTAACGCAGGTATCAGTCCCGGAGGGAACATGTCCCTAGCTGGCACTTATGAGGTAGAGGAAGGGCACTACAATCTTTCATTCAATATGATAAAGAGGAAATTTGATTTTAAGCAGGGAAGTACAATTGTATGGAACGGCGAACCGATGGCGGCTGATTTGAATATTACAGCCGGTTATGATATTGATGCAGCCCCGATCGATCTTTTAGAGAACCAGCTTGCTGGACGAAATAGTAATTATTATAAACAAAAAATCCCATTTGAAGTCGAGTTATTTATAACTGGAGAAATGATGAAACCCGAAATCTCATTCGGTATCGACTTGCAGGATGAGAACACCGGTGTCTCGCAAGATGTGACCAGTTTAGTGGAAACCCGTCTATCACAAATACGAGAAGATGAATCAGAATTGAATAAACAAGTTTTTGCTCTCATTATTTTAGGTCGATTTGTCGCCGAAAATCCATTCTCAAGTGCAGCCGGAGGTAGTGTCGAATCGATGGCACGTAATTCGGTCAGTGAACTTTTAAGTGCTCAGCTAAACAATCTAGCTGGCGACTTAATCGCCGGGGTTGAATTGAACTTCGACCTTCAATCTACAGACGATTATAGTACCGGCACTCAACAAAATCGTACAGACTTGAATGTCGGTGTTTCCAAGCGGCTATTGAATGATAGACTCAAGGTAACTGTAGGGTCTAATTTCGAAATAGAAGGAGGACAACCAGGTCGTCAACCGACAAATATTGCAGGCGATATCGCCCTTGAATATCAACTATCGCGAGACGGAAGATACTTTCTCCGCGCATTCCGCAAAAACCAGTATGAAGTAACACTACAAGGGCAGGTTATCGAAACAGGGATTGGCTTTAATATCAACATGGACTACGATAAGTTTGTTGAGTTATTTATGAATGCTGAGAAGTTACAAAGACACCTAAAAGAAGAACAAGAGAAAAAGAATATTGAATTAATGAAATCAGCACCTCAGCAAAGAAGACGATCCACTCAACCTAACGACAGTACCAACGTCATACAATTCAGAGCGAAAGGAGCAGAGAATGAGAATTAGATCTTTATATGTTTGGATACCTATCGTAATGTTTTTTGTTGCTAGCTCTTGCAGTAATATTAAATATCTCAAAGAAGGAGAAAATCTTTATGTGAAAGGTCGGGTAGAACTTAAACCTGACACCTCTTTTCCAGAGAAATATATTGAACCGTTGGAGTCAAATCTGGAAAGCTACCTGAGACCACAGCCAAATTCAAGTATTCTCGGTCTTCGTCCAAAACTGTATTTCTATAATTTGGCAGGAGATTCAACTACCACCGAAAAGGGCATTAAAGGTTGGCTGAAATATAAAGTCGGTGAACCTCCGGTACTTTTAAGCGATGTAAACAGACCGCATAATGAGGACTTGCTAAGAAACAGATTGGAAAACTTAGGGTTCTTCAATGCAGAGGTTAGTTCGGATACGACAATTAAGAACAGAAAAGCAACGGTATCTTATTTCGCTACACCACATGATAACTATAAAATAAAAGATGTTGTCTTTGAGCTAGACAGCACTGATTTCGGAAAAATTATTGATGAAACGAAAGATGGATCTCTGCTGAAGCCCGGGAACCCCTACAACTTTGACGTTATCGTTAACGAACGAACAAGGATTGACAATGAACTTAAAGCAAGAGGGTATTATTACTTTAACCCCGATTACTTGCTTGTGGAAGTGGATAGCACTGTTGGTGATCATCAAGTCGATTTATTTGTCACAGTCAAACCAGAGGCTCCTGACCAAGGTCTCCATCCGTATTATATCAATAATATTTATATTTTCCCGGACTATAACCTGCAACAAGGAACATATCAACTGGGTATACCCTCAGATAGTACAAGATATGGCGATTATTATATTATTGATCCGTTCAAGACCTATAGACGACGTGCTATTGCGAGACCCATGTCTTTTCAGAAGGGAGATTTATACACGAGGGCTAAACACACGCGAACAATTTCACAACTAGTAGGGCTTGGAACCTTTAAATTTGTCAAGAACAACTTTGTTCCGGTAGATTCAGCAGACAGCAATTTGCTGGATGTCTATTATTATCTCACGCCGCAACCGACCAAGTCCATGCATTTCGAAATTCTGGGCAAAACGGCTTCAGTTTATAACGGTTCGGAAGCTACGCTTTCTTGGCAACACAGAAGCGCCTTTAAAGGAGCGGAACTTTTCCGTCTTTCAGTTTTTGGCGGTTATGAGCTTCAAACTGGAGGTAACGTAAATCTAAACTCTAGCTTTTATCGCTATGGTGCTGAAGCTAGTCTTACCTTCCCGCAAATCATTGCCCCTTTTAAGTGGACACCCACCAAGCGTTTTGTCCCTCATACGACGATCCGTACGGGTTATGAGTTTTTAAACCGTCGGAATGCATATCGACTCAACTCGATGACCTTTGGCTTCGGCTATTCGTGGCGAGAGAGTAGTCAAAAAGAGCATGAGCTGGACTTACTTGAGGTAGCTTATGTTCGTTCGTCGAATATCACGCCGGAATACGAACTCGAGCTACAAAGAAACCCTAACTTGCGGCACGCCATTGACAAGCAGTTCATTATAGGGCCTAACTATGTGTTTACATATACGAACACAATGGAACAAAACAGGAAAAATACAATGTATTTTCGTGGCGGACTGGATTTATCAGGCAATATTATCGGGTTGATAAAAGGTGCAAATTACGATGAAGGGGACACATACAGTTTTCTGAATGCACCTATTTCTCAATATATTAAAACTGACCTGGACTTCCGGAATTACACAAAACTGGGATCAAAATCTGAAATCGCGGCGCGCGCGATGTTAGGCTTCGGTTATGCATATGGAAACTCCAACCAGATGCCCTATATCAAACAATTTTTTAGTGGTGGACCAAATGGTATAAGAGCCTTTAGAGCCCGTGCATTAGGACCGGGGTCTTACGAACCAGAACCATTTGGCGAATATAACTTTATACCTGATATGACGGGAGATATTAAAATGGAGGTCAATTTAGAATATCGCCGAAAGTTGGTAAGTATTATTCATGGTGCAGCGTTTGTTGATGCAGGTAATATCTGGTTGCTAAATGAAGATGAAAACAAACCAGGAGCTGCAATCAGCAAAGACTTCTTAAAAGAAATGGCTGTCGGTGCTGGGCTCGGCTTACGCTTTGATCTCACTTTCTTGGTCTTAAGAACAGATATCGCTATCCCCATAAGAATCCCTTATTTGCCGCAAGGCGAGCGTTGGGTGATTGACCGCATTGATTTCGGTGATAAACAATGGCGAAAAGACAATATTATATTCAATCTCGCAATTGGATATCCGTTTTAGCTATTTACTAAATCTGGGTGAAAACTTGTAAAGGGTATTTACCAATTAATTATCTATTAATTCCCTATTCTTCTCGTTCAAATCGACGAAAACAGGGTTACATTAGCAAATAAACTGGCGAAAAATCATCGCTGGATCCGAACAAAGTCTTAAGAGGAAATGGGATAAATAATAGCTTTACAGTTGAAAAATCCTTTCATTATTTCTATCTTGCTAAAGAACTTAATCATTTGCAGCTTTCACAAATAAAAAGTCATTATGAAAATAACAATCGTAGGTGCTGGAGCAGTAGGTGCTACTACTGCAGATAATATTGTCCGCAAAGAGCTCGCGGAAGAAGTCGTACTCTTAGATATTAAAGAGGGCTTTGCCGAAGGAAAAGCACAGGACATGTCCCAAACTGCTGCTCTGCTCGGCTTCGATACCACAATTACAGGCGTAACAAATGATTACAGTAAAACGGCTGGTTCAAGTGTAGCTGTGATTACCTCTGGTATTCCACGTAAACCTGGAATGACGCGTGAAGAGTTAATTGGCACTAATGCTTCTATCGTAAAGGATGTAGCGGAAAATCTTTTAAAATATTCACCTGAAATTATTTTAGTGGTTGTCTCAAATCCAATGGATACAATGACCTATTTAGCATTGAAAGCGACGGGACTTCCCAAAAATCGGATTATCGGGATGGGTGGAACTCTCGACTCAGCAAGATTTCGTTATCAGCTAAGTAAGAAGTTAGGTGCTTCTGCAGGAGATTTAAACGCTATTGTAATTGGCGGTCATGGTGACACGACAATGATTCCGCTCATTAAACATGCGACATGGAATAGTATTCCTGTTACGGAGTTTCTTTCATCTGAAGATCAAGAGGAAATCGTGAAGGCAACGATGGTGGGAGGCGCAACGTTGACGAAGTTAATCGGCACCTCTGCTTGGTATGCACCCGGAGCAGCATCTGCAGCAGTAGTGGAAAGTATTGTCCGCGATCAGAAAAAATTATTTACTGCGTCGGTGTACCTTGACGGAGAATATGGTTTCTCAGATATCAATCTCGGTGTACCTATTATTATCGGAAAAAGTGGTGTAGAGAAGATTTTGCCAATGAGCTTAGACGATGAAGATCAAGCGCGCCTCAGCGAAAGTGCAAATGCTGTACAGAAGATGAATGATGTCCTGAAAGATACCGGTATATTATAAATGACTGAAATTCCTTTGATCTTACTGAATTTACAAAACGATGGCTTTCACCTTTTGGTGGAGGTCACCGTTTTCGACAAACCATTCCGTGCAGTTTTGGACACTGGAGCATCAAAAACTGTATTTGATAAAGCCAGTGTGGAAACTCATATCGATCCAGAATTAATTAAACCCTCTGACCAACTATCGACCGGGTTGGGAACGAATACGATGGAAAGCTATACGCTTACAATTCCGGATTTCAAAATTGGTGATTTGCACCTGAAGAACTATGAAGCTGCGGTTTTAGATCTATCTACCATCAACATTGCGTACCAACAACTTGACATGGAACCTGTGATAGGTGTCATTGGTGGCGATTTACTCTACGAGTATAAAGCAAAGATCGATTATGAAAGTCGTTCCTTGTGTTTGGGTCTATCCAAAAGATAAACATAACCATGTTACGAATCAACGCGCTTAATTGTTATATCTTCTGTTTCGGCAATCATCAAAGGAACCCGTTCGACCGTCACAAAACTGGAATCAAGACCAAAGCCTTTTTCTTCGGACAAACTAAATCGTCGAAGAACATGGTAAATATCCACAACGATCTTTTGCATAAAGCTCAGATTATTAGATCGTGAAATTACTTTTTGTAAAACAACAAATTTAAAATCACCGACCATTTTATATTTTTTTAAACTATCGTATCGGCTGAAAATATCGATTTCACCTTTTTTTACCATATCCTCAATCACCTTGCGAAGCAATAAGCTGATTCGTTGTTCGACACGAAAGCCAAGTCGGAAATCGATACGGATCAATTTTTTATCTATAAGACTGGTTACTTTATATTCATTTGTAAAAGGTTCATCCCGTACATCTACATGTACTAGCCAATAGACGTCCGCTCGTTTCGGTTTTTTCTGAAGAATGGAGTAAATAATTTTCGATTCAATTTCAGAAACAAAATTAGCAGATGTGAGATAGACTAATTGCGAAGCATATCGCGGAACAGATTCATCCTCACTTAGATCTTGAAGTACAGGATAATAGTGTTCGATATCAACGAACCGAACGTAGGCATTTTTGATTTTCCTAGCCCACCACCAAGATAACATAACAGTAAACAAAATGCTGCTCAGAATTATTGTTAACCAACCTCCGTGAACTATTTTGACCCCGTTACTAATTAGCAGAGTAATTTCTAGAAGTAGAAAGACCGATACAAAAAACACAATTAGATATTTTGGTAAATGTTTTTTATCTAAGAAATATCCTATTAATATGGTGGTCATCAAAAAAGTAATATTAATGGCTAAACCATAAGCAGCCTCCATATGACGGGACTCCTGAAAGACCAATACGACCACCATACAGCCTAACCATAAAATAAAATTAGCCGAAGGGACATAGAGCTGGCCTTTTTGATTACTAGGGTAGTTAATCCGAACTTTGGGCCAAATATTGAGTCTAACTGCTTCGGAAATTAACGTAAAAGAACCTGAAATCATCGCTTGACTTGCGATAATAGCCGCAATCGTAGCTATGCCAATCCCATAGACCAAAAACCAATCTGGCATGATGAGATAAAATGGGTTTTGATAATTTAAGGTCAGGCCTTGATGCTGCAATAGCCATACCCCCTGGCCAAAGTAATTCAGGATCAGACACGCTTTTACAAATATCCAGCTTACCCGGATATTTGATCTTCCACAATGACCCAGATCCGAATAGAGTGCTTCTGCGCCCGTTGTGCATAAGAATACAGCACCCAATATAACCCAGGCGTTCGGGTAATTCACTAGAATATTAATCGCATAATATGGATTGATGGCTCTAAAAATATCAGGTTGTTGAATAACATATGCAAGACCTAAAACCCCCATTGTGCTAAACCAGATGAACATAAGCGGACCAAAAACCTTCCCTACTATCGAGGTCCCGAAACGCTGAATGATAAAAAGACAAGTTATAATAAAAAGAACAATCGGTACCGTCGGTAGCTCAGGAAAATAAATATTCAAGCCTTCAAGTGCCGAAGAAACCGTTATTGGAGGTGTTATCATGCCATCAGCTAGAAGCGCTGCACCACCAATCATGGCCGGAAAAATCAGCCATTTAGCTCGACGCTTTACTAAGGTGTATAATGAAAAAATACCACCTTCACCTTTATTATCCGCACGCAACACGATAAGCACGTACTTTATCGTCGTTTGGAGCGTAAGGATCCAAAAAACACAAGAGAGACCTCCTAAAATTAAGTCAGACGAAATAATATTATCTCCAACTATAGCTTTAAAAACGTAGAGTGGAGAAGTCCCAATATCTCCGAAAATAATTCCTAGGCTAATTAATAACCCAGCAGAGCTTAAGCGGTTTAGATTCTTATGTTTCTCCACCTTTCGATTTTTTGTGTGGCAAATGTATATATTCCTAAACCATTTCCAAAGATTTCTGTTTGTATCGATAATGCTCCAGTTTATTATCGAGAAGAAAAAAGTTGTTAAAAATTGTTAAAAGCTTACTTTTTTAACAAAAACATAGTATATTCAATAAAAAATGTTATACTTTTGCATCATAAGGTAATCTATGAAACACAACTACTTTTATACTCTTATTTTTTCACTCATCTTTCTCGGCACACTACTGGGGTTACCTAATCGTGCTTCAGCTGATGCTGCGTCGACGCTACAGGATTCGACAGAAAATAAGACTATCCTAAGTAAATTAAGTGATACAAGAACAGATAGACCCAAAAGTGCTCTATATACTTTTAAACCGTTCGCCCCATACGCTCCGTATTTAAAAATGGATCATCGCGAATCAGCGAAAACACTTAGCAATGTTAAGATTTACCCTAACCCGATATCAGAACAATTAAATCTTACTTTTAAACTAAGTAAAACAGTAAACGTATCCATCAAAATTATGGATGCTTTAGGGAACGAAATCAACACCTTATTGTCGGAAGAACTAGAAGAAGGCAATCAGGTTCATACATTTTCCATTAAGAGTAATCTTAATAGTGGATTCTATTTTATCAGAATCATGGCAGGAACGGAAACCGTGGTCAAAAGAATCCAAATTGTCTAATAGATGATAGTTAATTAGTTTGCAAGGCATTTTCATTTGAAATGAGGATGCCTTTTTTTGTATTTGAAGGTTCTAAAAGGTATCTTTCCAAAAAAAACACTATGAAGGTTATTGCCGTAGGACGCAATTATATTGATCACGCGAACGAGCTAAAAAACCCTGTACCGACCGAGCCGGTAATTTTTCTCAAACCAGATACCGCCCTACTAAAAGAAAACAAAGATTTTTACTACCCTGACTTTTCCCAGGATATTCATTATGAAGTCGAAGTCGTATTACGCATTTGTAAAGAGGGTAAACATATTGCAGAAAAGTTTGCTGATAAATATTACGACCGTATCGGTTTAGGAATTGATTTTACCGCTCGAGATATCCAACAAAAACACAAAGAGAAAGGATTACCTTGGGAACTGGCAAAAGCGTTTGATCATTCAGCAGCTATATCTAATCTACTACCGAAAGAGGGTTTTGCCAATGCGCAAGCCTTAAACTTTCATTTAGATGTCAACAAACAGCGTGTACAAACGGGCGCAACTAAAGATATGATCTTTTCTTTCGCTAAGATCCTTACCTTCGTTTCGAAATACATCACGCTAAGGAACGGAGATTTAATTTACACAGGAACTCCCGCGGGAGTTGGTCCGATTCAAATTGGCGATCACTTGGAAGGATACCTCGAAAACCAAAAATTAATTGATTTCAGAATTAAGTGAAAATGAGAAGCAGATTAAGATTCATAAAGAAATTACTAACTAGTATATTTTTATTTGCTACCACCGTTGTTTATAGTCAATCTGACAAGAGTAATTTGCCAGTCGATTACTTTAGCCCCCCCTTAAAATTAGCACCTCAGGCCTCAGGAAGCTTTGGGGAACTTCGGCCAAATCATTTTCATACTGGAACAGATTATCGAACCAAACAAACAGAAGGGCATCCTGTCTATGCGGTCGCAGATGGCTATGTATCTAGGGCAAGGGTTCAAATTGGCGGTGGTGGTCATGCTCTTTATATTGATCACCCCAACGGCTATACAAGTGTCTATATGCACTTACAACAATTTAATAAAGAAATTGCCACAGTAGTCAAGAACAAGCAGTATGAAGAGCAATCTTTCGCAATTGACTTCCCTCCTGGTGAAAATCGTTTGCAGGTAAAACGGGGAGATGTAATCGCTCTATCGGGAAACACAGGTGGTTCAGGTGGCCCCCATTTGCACTTTGAATTACGAGACACTAAAACCGAGGAGGTAATTAACCCACAATTATTCGGCTTGACAATTCCAGACAACGTTCCCCCTACCCTAAGTGGTTTTACCGTTTTTCGACTAGGAGACGCTCCCTTTTCTGAAAATACACCACGTGAACATTTGCAACTAACCGGTGGCAATGGAGTTTATCGACTATCGCCAAACAATACACTAGCTGTAAACGGGCAAACAGGGTTTGGGATTGTGGCTGTCGACCGCAACTCTGCCTCTGCTAACTCTAACGGTATTTTCTCAACCGAGCTTATTTTGGATGGGAAAACAATTTTCAAATCAACGTTAGACGGGCTGTTTTTCCACCATAACCGGGCAATGAACTCTCACATTGATTATCCGACGTATATTTTAAAAAGCCGGCGTGTTCAAAAAAACTTTGTTGAACCTGGGAACCCGCTGACCATTTATAGTGATTTGGTAAATAATGGATTGATTGATATAAAGGATGACAAAATTCACGATATGCTTTATAAGGTAAGAGATGTTAAAGGGAATACAAGTACGCTTGCCTTTAAGGTAAAATACGATCCGTCATTGACAGTAAACCAGCATCTTAAGGAAAATAGCTATTTATTTCCATTTGATAAGGTTAATATTTTTAAACAGGAAGGGATCATCGTGGACATTCCGGCTAATTCGCTTTATAGCAATTTAAATTTTGTATATTCTAAGTCCCCGAAAAAGACAGGTGCATATTCGGAAGTTCATCATGTACATAATCGAATGATCCCAGTACATACGCCATATTCTTTAAGCATCCAGGTAACCGAACCTATACCCGACCACATGAAGGATAAACTCTTGTTGATCGACGGCCGAGGCCGATCCCGTGGAGGTACATTCGAAAACGGATACATAAACGCAAAGGTTTCGGAATTCGGCAGTTTTTATGTAGGAAGCGATACCAAAGCTCCCATCATAAGACCGCTTAATATTAGTGAAAACAAGTCTATGGCGTCCAGCTCTAGAATCAGCTTTAAAATTTCGGATGATCTCTCTGGCATTAGTACCTTCAATGGGTATATAGACGAACAATGGGTGTTGATGGAATATGACGCAAAGACCGCATCATTGTGGCACAATTTTGAGCCAGACCTCCCGAAAGGAAAACACCGTTTCATGTTGGTAGTTAAAGATGGCAGAAACAATGAAAAGATATATCAAGTAAATTTCACAAGATAAAAATCAAAATGAAAAAACTAGAAGTAGGAGATCCAGCTCCACCATTTAGCGCCAAAAATCAAACTGGAGAAACGATTAGATTAGATGATTTTAAAGGAAAGAAACTTATCCTCTATTTTTATCCAAAAGATAATACGCCGGGGTGCACAACTGAATCCTGTAACTTCAGAGATAATTATGAAAGTTTATTGAATAAGGGTTTTGAAGTTGTTGGTGTTAGTGTGGATGGAGAAAGGTCACATAAACGTTTCGCTGATAAACATGGCCTACCATTTAATCTATTGGTCGATGACGAGAAAAAAATGGTAGAGGATTACCAAGTCTGGGTTGAAAAAAACCTTTATGGCAGAAAATATATGGGAACGGCGAGAACAACTTTTATTATTAGCGAAGAAGGGATTATCGAACACATTATTAAAAAAGTAAAAAACAAAGAGGCGAGCCAGCAAGTCCTTGATTTATACGATCAGTAATTGGCTTCGTTAATAACGTCGCAAATCACTAACTTTGACCCTTAATCAGAATAATCAATTCAATGAGCGCAGAAATAGACAAATTAGAGAGCATCGCATCTCAAATCCGAAGAGATGTTGTGCGCATGGTACATGCATGCAACTCGGGTCACCCAGGAGGATCCCTAGGTTGTACCGATTACTTTACAGCCTTGTATTTCCATGTTTTAGATCATGACATGAATTTTAACATGGACGGGAAAAATGAAGACCTATTCTTTCTTTCACAAGGACACATATCACCGGTTTTTTATAGTACACTAGCACGGGCTGGCTATTTTGATATCTCAGAATTGCGTACATTTAGAAAGATCAATTCACGCTTACAAGGCCATCCAACTACACACGAAGACCTGCCAGGCATCCGTGTTGCTTCCGGCTCATTGGGCCAGGGCTTATCGGTTGCTGTTGGTGCTGCCCAAACGAAAAAGCTAAACGGTGACAAACACCATGTTTATGTCTTAATGGGAGATGGAGAACTACAAGAAGGTCAGGTTTGGGAAGCTGCCATGTATGCTGCTCACCATAAAGTTGATAACTTAATTGCTACGATTGACTTTAACGGTCAACAGATAGATGGCCCAACCGAAACAGTTATGTCTTTAGGAGATTTGAAGGCTAAATGGGAGGCTTTCGGTTGGGACGTAATTGAAATGAACGGAAATCAAATGATTGACGTTATTCGTGGATTTGAATTAGCCAAAATAAAAACAAACAAGAGCAAACCTGTTATGATCCTGATGCATACAGACATGGGATATGGTGTGGATTATATGATGGGCACACATAAATGGCATGGAGTAGCTCCCAATGACGAACAATTACAATTAGCATTGGATCAGCTCGAAGAAACATTAGGTGATTATTAACAGCGCATTAGACAAATGAAAAAATATACATTCACAGAAAAAAAAGACACTCGTTCAGGATTTGGCGCCGGACTAGCCGAAGTTGGACGAAAGAACGAAAATGTTGTTGCTCTTTGTGCAGATTTAATCGGCTCGTTGAAAATGGACGCCTTCATTAAGGAATTTCCAGAACGTTTTTACCAAGTTGGAATTGCCGAAGCAAATATGATGGGGCTAGCTGCAGGGATGACAATCGGCGGAAAGATCCCGTATACGGGCACATTCGCAAATTTCTCTACAGGTCGCGTATACGATCAAATTCGCCAGTCAATTGCATATTCAGGAAAGAACGTTAAAATATGTGCTTCCCATGCGGGATTAACACTTGGTGAAGACGGGGCGACTCACCAGATTCTTGAAGATTTGGGACTGATGAAAATGCTTCCCGGAATGACTGTAATCAACCCGTGTGATTATAATCAAACCAAAGCGGCCACTATCGCCATAGCAGAACATGACGGCCCTGTTTATCTTCGTTTTGGACGTCCTGTTGTTCCAGTTTTTACCGATCCCGATCAGAAATTCGAAATCGGAAAGGCATGGATGGTAAATGAAGGTAAAGATGTTAGTATTATCGCTACAGGGCATTTAGTATGGGAAGCAATTCAAGCTGGAGAGCAATTAGCTGAATTAGGCATCGATGCAGAGATCATTAACATACATACAATCAAACCACTCGATGAAGAGGCTATTATCAACTCTATAAAGAAGACAGGCTGCGTTGTCACTGCCGAAGAACACAATCGTCTAGGCGGGTTGGGAGATAGTGTTGCACAAGTTCTTGTTAAAAACCATCCAGTTCCTCAAGAATACGTGGCAGTAGATGATAGCTTCGGTGAAAGTGGCAAGCCAGCAGAGCTAATGGAAAAATACGGATTGTCTTCAAACGACATTGTAAAGGCAGCACAAAAAGTAATAAAGCGTAAGTAGCGAATCACATTTAGAATGGGTATTATTAACAGATACCCATTCTCACTACTATGGACGATAAGTTAATTCTTGATAAATTCGCCGATGAAAAGACTCGTGATGAAGCCTTTAGATTACTTCTGGATAAATATCAACAGAAAATCTACTGGCATATTCGTCGCTTTGTTCTCGATCATGACGATGCGAATGATCTCGTTCAAGATGTATTTATCAAAGTGTGGAAAAATCTGGCAAAATTTCGTGAAGATGCTCAGTTATATACTTGGATTTATCGTATTGCTTCGAACGAAAGCATTACTTTTTTAAACAAGAAAAAGCAAAATCTTAATATATCGATTGACGACGAGAGCTCAGGATTCTTAGCTGAAACTTTAACAGAGTCATCTTATTTCAACGGCGATAAAGCTCAAATCAAACTGCAACAAGCTCTACTCACCTTACCGGACAAGCAAAGGTTAGTTTTCAACATGAAATATTTCGAGGATCTGAAATATGAAGAAATTTCTGAAATCGTCGGCACGAGTGTAGGCGCTTTAAAAGCATCTTATCATTTAGCTGTTAAGAAGATTGAGAATTATTTTTCACAAACCGATTAAACCTTTTAAGAAAAACCTTATCTAAGGAGATACAATGAAAGAGCTAAGAAATAGTGAATATAACAATCAAGATTTTTTGAACGACTTGAAGTTGCAAGAAAACCCTTTTTCTGTACCAAAAAACTATTTCACTAACTTAAGCAAAGATATTCTTCAACGGAAGGACATTATAGACAGTACGCAAAAAACATTACTAACTCCCGAAAACTATCAAGTGGAGTTAACCAACGATATCCTCTTAAAAGTCTCCGAAGAAAAGTTAAAGTCTAAAGTTCCAAGAGATGGATTCACCGTTCCACCTTCATATTTCGATAATTTTCGAGCATCGATACTAGATGAAATCTCTAAAGAGGGACAAATACGCTCACTGCCTAAACCCGAAAAATTGCCTTGGGCAAGATACGCAGCTGCAGCTAGCATCGCTTTGGTAGTTTCTGTTGTTGCATTCTTTCAATTAAGTGAAAAGGAAGTCGAACCGGCTGCTGCCCAAGTAGAAAACATCATTGATGAGATTCCCGCTGATGAAATAATCAGCTACTTGGCCTTTTACTCCGAAACCAGCGATTATATCAAATTAAGCGAAGAGCTAGAGCAGCTTGAAGAAGAATCAGACGATTTTAAAGATTCATTTTCTTCGGAAGAAATAGAGTCGTATCTTGAGAACAGTATTTGATAGGAAGTCATGAAGCGATTATTAATTACATGTTGTTTTATATTATTTTCGTGCCTGCCGATTTTCGCACAGAAAGACTCAAATCGTTTTCAAAAAATAGAAGTTGCCAAAATAGCTTATATAACCAAAAAGCTCGACTTATCGCCACAAGAGGCTGAAAAATTTTTCCCGCTTTATAATCAATATCGAAACGAGATTCGACAAATTATGCATAAAAAAAGGTCTGAAGATGGCCTAAAAAGATCTTATCGTAACGAACTGGATTTTGACGCAGAGGTATTGGCATGTAAAAAGAAATACAGAGAAAAGTTTAAAACTGCTATTCCTGCATCCAAATCATCCAGATTTTTTGAAGTCGAAAGAGAATTTCGGGAGCAGCTTTTCAAGGAGCTACAAAGCAGGAATCGAAGATAATCACGATGCTCACTAACAGAGAAATATTCTTATTAAACACTGCACAAACCTCAAACAGCCCGCGTCTAACCGAAATAGTATCCGCAGAAGGCGTCTATCTATATGGACCCAAGGGTGAAAAATACCTTGACCTTGTTTCGGGATTTGCAGTTAATAATATCGGACACAGACATCCAAAGGTTATCCAAGCGGTGAAAAATCAGGTCGATCAACACATGCATGTCACCGTATATGGCGAATTTGTTCAAACACCTCAAGTAAAACTTGCAGAAAAGCTAGTTTCCATCTTCCCTCAAAACTTAAACTCAGTTTATTTTGTCAATTCCGGAACGGAAGCAACGGAAGGTGCGATGAAGGTAGCAAAAAAATATACGGGACGGACAGAAATCATTGCAGCAAAAAAAGCCTATCATGGGAGCACTCAAGGGGCTCTTAGTTTAATCGGCAATGATGAATACCGTAGTGCATACGGACCTCTTTTGCCAAATATTAACTACATTAGTTTTAATAGCTCTGATGAGCTGTCCTTGATTACCGACAAGACAGCTGCGGTAATATTAGAAACTGTTCAAGGCGAAGCGGGCATGCGTGTTCCAGACAAACGATGGTTGCAAGCTGTTCGTGAACGCTGCAATGAGACTGGAGCTCTTTTGATTCTAGATGAAATACAAACTGGATTCGGACGCACCGGGAAAATGTTTGCTTTTGAACATTTTGATATCGTACCAGATATCCTCTTAGTTGCCAAAGCTCTTGGAGGAGGCATGCCAATCGGTGCTTTTATTGCTGACCGAGAAATCATGCAAGTCATCACCAACAATCCGATGCTTGGACACATTACGACTTTTGGTGGTCATCCCGTATGTTGTGCCGCCGCCCTGGCATCGATCAATGTGATACTAGAAGAAAAGCTTTTCGACTCCGTAGAAAAAAAAGCCCAACTCTTTCGAAGAAAATTACAACACCCGTCAATTAAAGAAGTACGCGGACTGGGCTTTATGATGTGTATACAACTCGATTCATTTCAACAAGTAGAAGCTGTCAGTAAATATTGTGCAGACAATGGAATTATGATTGACTGGTTTCTTCACTGCGAGACCGCTCTTCGAATTGCACCGCCACTAATTATCAAAGAGGACGAAATTAATGACGCTTGTGACATCATCTTAAAGGGTATCGAACTTTTTACATAAAAATCTTATAATCAGGCTTTAGTAAAAACAATTCATCAAACAAAACCACACGTATTCTGTTGAATATTTTAAGCAACGACTGCGACGCTTAAGAATAAAAGACATTATACACTTAGATGGAGAAAATTGCCTCTTCGAATGTCCAAGATGACACGGCACATTCGAAAATAAAAAACAGTTTAAGCTTAAATGATGCAGTTGTCCTTATCGTGGGCCTGGTAATCGGCGCCGGCATATTCAGAACCCCTTCGGTAGTAGCAGCGAACTCAAGTAGTCCAGAATTGTTTTTTCTCGCGTGGATTGGTGGCGGAGCCGTCTCCTTAATTGGCGCACTCTGTTATGCCGAATTAACAACAGCCTTTCCCAATGCCGGTGGCGACTACTATTTCATAAGAAAAGCTTTCGGTAAAAAAGTAAGTTTTCTATTTGTTTGGTCCAGACTTAGTGTAATTCAAACTGGATCAATTGCTATTCTCGCCTATGTTTTCGGAGATTACCTAGCAGTCATATTTAATGTCGGCGCTCTGTCATCCATCCTTTATGCTGCCACAATTGTCATCATTTTGACGGCAATCAACCTCGCAAATATTCGTTTTGGAACGCTGACACAAAAGGTGTTTACAACGGTAGAAGTCGGAGGAATCCTCCTCGTCGTTGTTGCCGGTCTCTTTTTTACACCTGATGATGCGAAACCCTTACAAGAAGCAAGCTCTGGACTAAGCTCCGGGTCTTTTGGACTGGCTATGGTCTTTGTACTATTAACCTTTGGTGGTTGGAATGAAGCGGCTTATATTTCAGCGGAAACCCATTCGGGAAGCAGAACAATGGCCAAAGCGCTAATTGTAAGCATATTAATCATAACATCAGTATACTTATTAATTAATTACACGTTTGTTCAGGTGCTCGGTCTTGAAAACATGGGACAATCAGACGCCATCGCCAGTGACTTAATGTATACAGCCTTTGGCAATACCGGAAGCAAACTTATTGGAGCTTTAGTTGCTGTTTCAGCCGTCACATCAATCAATGCAACAATTTTTACAGGTGCAAGAAGCACCTATGCTTTGGGAAGAGATTATTCTATATTCGCGCCTTTAGGTAAATGGAACAGCCAAACATCTGTCCCTACTACGGCATTTATTGTACAAGCTATCGTGTCACTTCTCCTTATTAGTCTCGGACTATTGACACGGGACGGATTTGAAACGGTCATTGAATACACCGCACCTGTATTTTGGTTCTTTTTCTTGCTTGTAGGCATATCTATTTTTGTACTTCGAAAGAAAGAACCCTCGGCCAAGCGACCCTTTAAAGTTCCCCTCTATCCGGTTACGCCGATTTTATTCTGCTTGACCTGCGCTTATCTCCTTTATTCAAGCATTATGCATACTGGGATTGGTGCGTTAGTCGGGATTGCGGTTTTACTAGTTGGGTTCATCCCACTTTATTTCCAAAATATAAAAAATAAAAAGTCAATCCATATTCATTAACTAATTAAAATAACAAACGATGAAAACACTCAAAAACATGATGGCGATTGCCATTCTATTTATCGCAGTCGCGACAGTCAAGGCTCAAGACAGACCACAACTAGATGTTCCCTATGTTCCAACTAACCAGGCGGTAGTTGACGCTATGCTCGAGTTGGGGCAGGTAAAGGGAGATGACATCCTTTATGATTTAGGATGTGGGGATGGTCGAATCGTAGTTACCGCTGCGAAAAAATATGGCACCAAGGGAACCGGAGTTGATATCGACCCCCAAAGAATCAGTGAAGCTAATGCCAATGCTGAAAAAGCAAATGTTACTGATAAAGTAAAGTTTATCGAGGGGAACCTGTTCGATGTTGACCTTAGCGATGCAACGGTAGTAACACTATATCTACTTCCCGACGTAAATATTAAACTGAAACCCAAATTATTAAAGTTAAAATCGGGAACAAGGATTGTATCACACGCATTCGATATGGGTGACTGGAAACCAGAAAAGACCATCCAGGTAAATGGTTCAACTATCCACTATTGGGTGGTACCCTAGATCATAATAAAACTGCGAAAGTCACTATACTTTTGTATGGTAACTTCCATGGGAAGAGAAAGTCTTCAGGAAGTAAATTTTCCATCTGCTTTCTCTTCCTCATTTTCTATTTGATAACTTTGAGTTACCCATCAATATTATCCAGATAGAAGACATGAAGAAAGAATCCATAAAAGACATTCAACTTTCCGTACTCGACTTAGCACCAGTTTTAGAGGGTTTTACCCCTGCCGACACCTTCAAGAGTAGTTTAAAAGTAGCCCAATATGTTGAAGAGCTTGGCTATCATCGGTACTGGTTTGCCGAACATCACAATATGGAAGGTGTGGCCAGCTCAGCAACTGCGATTTTAATCGCTCATATTGCTCAGGGAACCTCCACAATTAGAGTAGGTTCTGGCGGAATCATGCTGCCAAACCATGCACCTCTTATCGTTGCCGAACAATTCGGCACCTTGGCGACCCTATTCCCTAACCGAATCGACTTAGGATTAGGGCGTGCTCCTGGTACCGATCAGTTGACTGCAATGGCCCTGCGACGAGAGCAGAGAGCTGCAATGGAATTTCCTAAGAATGTCCAAGAACTTCAAACCTATTTATCGGCTGAGAACCGTCATGGAAGAGTACGGGCAATTCCAGGAGAAGGACTGGATATTCCAATCTGGATATTAGGATCTAGTACCGACAGCGCACATTTAGCTGCCGCCCTAGGGCTACCTTACGCATTTGCCAGTCACTTCGCCCCAGCACAATTGCACCATGCCCTATCAATTTATCACCAGAACTTCCGGCCATCCTCACAGCTAAAAGAACCCTATACGATGGCTTGCGTAAACGTAATCGCAGCGGACTCGGATAAAGAGGCTCAAAAACTAGCTACTTCTTTTAAGAACATGTTCTTAGGCGTTATCACCGGCAAAAGAGAAAAGCTACAAGCACCCGTCGACCCCGACGATTTTTTAATAGATCCAATGGAAGAAGCTGCTTTACAACAAATGATTTCCTATACCTTCACCGGGACCCCTGATAAAATAAAAGGGGAAATCGATTCATTCATAGGCAAAACTCAGATCGACGAGCTCATGACGGTCTCTTATATCTATGATCTTCAAGCTAGGCTCCATTCTTTTAAGTTACTCAGCGAATTAAAAGCAGTTTAATCTCCACTATATTACTAGGAATTCTTATCTTTATTTCAAGTTGATTAATTATTAAACAAAGAATGGAGAGAAGAAAATTTATTAAAAACCTAGCTGCTACAGCTGTAACTGGCAGCATACTCACTGGAACAATCACAGAAACCATGGCATCCAAAAAAGAAAAAGAGGTAATTGCACACTATGTGCTTTTCTGGCTCAAAGATGATCTTACAAAACAAGAAGTAAACGACTTTACCGGATTTTTTGAAGAGTTAAAATCCATACCAAATATCAAGTCATTACACTATGGCCCTCCGGCTAACACTCATCAAAGAGATGTTGTAGACAATAGTTTTTCCTATAATCTTCTCGTATATTTCGACACCATGGAGGACGTCGATACTTATGAAAATCACCCAATTCATTTAGCGGCTATTGATAAGTACAGTAAAAATTGGACTAAAGTTGTCGTGCACGACTCGGTGATAAAAATGTAGATTCGACACTTGTAGCCTCTATACAATACACAGATGTTTCTTGACTTCTTGGAGCCAAAATAATTTCAACGTTATCTGCATATTCAGCAAATAAATTTTGAACAGTAAGAGGACAGTTATTATTGGCCGATAGATGTGATAAAAATACATGACTTAAATAAGAAGGACGATGACTTACAAACAAGTCCAGTGCCTTCTTATTTGACAAGTGCCCCTTCCCCCCTCTGATCCTGTGCTTTAGGTAAAAAGGATAGTTACCGCTATCAAGCATTTCGTCATCATAGTTTGTTTCCAGGAAAACAGCATGACAACGTTTAAAGTTTGTAACCAACTGATTGCAAACCTCACCGATATCCGTGAATACGCCGATGTTCACACCTTCACCCGAAACTAGGAAGCTATGCGGATCAATTGCATCATGCGCCTTCGGAAAAGCATAAACTTCTAGGTCACCTATTCTAATTATGTCAAAAGCCTTAAAAGACCTAATCAAATGCTCTTCGAGAGCAAGACGACTATAAATAAGTGTTTTGGGTGTAATGTAAATCAAAATTTGATATTTCTTAGCCAATACACGCAATCCACGAATATGATCAGAGTGCTCGTGACTAATAAAGATTGCTCTTACTTTCGTCATAGAAAGTTCCAATCGCTTCATTCGCTTCTCGATTTCACGGCAAGAAATTCCCACATCTATCAAAATTGCTTCGTTATCGTTTGCTATGTAATAACAATTGCCGTTGCTTCCCGAATTGAGCGATGAAATAAATAAGGGCATATCACAAAGTTAAGAACATATTCAGAAACTGCCTAGGCAGATACAGAAAAACTAATTATATCGTATATATTTGCAGCTAGATTATTAACATACAGTTAACTATTTGATAACAATAGTCTATAAAAGGAAAATGAAACCTATTAATATCTTGCGAGATATTTAAAATGGGTAAATATTATGAAGCATACATGGTTATTGGTTGTTCTATTTTTAATGGTTAATTCGCTTTATTCACAAGATAAATTCGAAAAAGAATCGCGAATCAAAAGTTCAGAGGTATCTATGAAAGCAACAGACTACGTAGAAAGCATCTTCTCGGGGTCTCAAAAAATAAAGTGGTATTTAGAAGAGAATCTGGAAGGCATGGCTGTAGAAGCGAAAATAAAAGAAAACAGAACAATTTATAGTATCAAATTTGACACCTTAGGTAATCTTCAGGATATAGAATTTATACAACGTTTTGATCAACTTCCCATACGAGCACAACAAAAAATAACAGATTATTTTCAAGGAAATTACGATCGTTATAAAATCCGCAAAATTCAAATTCAGTGGATTGGAGATGCAAACTTGTTGCGGTCAGTTCTCTTAAAAGAAACGCAGAGTCAACAGTATGAAGTTAATTACGAAATCGTATTCTCGGGAAGAAAAGATGGCGATAGACAATCCTATGAAGCTATATTTTCAGACACGGGTGAACACATTAAAACAAAAAAAATAATATCAAGAAACCTCAATCATTTAATTTATTAAAAACCTTCGTTAAATACGTCCATGAGACCAATCTTAATTCTTTTCTTTCTGTTTATCTGTGTTTTTCAAGCAAGCTTTGCTCAGAACAGATTTGGAATTATGCCCCAAATCAATGTCGACTTCAAATTAACTGATGGTTGGAAAGTAAACTCTAAATTAGAGAACCGTCAAATTCTTTACCAAAACCCTTACGATGGCACTGGTGGTCGTGTAGAATTTGAAAGAACTGACCTGGACGTCATTATTACTCGAGATAAAGGAGTGTTAAAAGGTTTGGGAGCAGGTTACATGATACGAAGGCAAGATATTGACGGATCTTTTGTTCATCGGTTTATTCAGCAATACAGTTTTAGCCGAGAACTCACTGGTATCAATTTAGCCCATCGGTTTAGAACCGACCAAACTCTAGAGGAAAACGAAGCTACCCAATATCGGCTAAGGTATCGGATTAGTCTGGAAAAGCCATTAAACGGGCTGGAAGTTGATCCGAAAGAATTTTATCTTAAATTCAGCAATGAATACGTCGGAATTTTGAAAGATCAGGTCGGTAATTTAGAGATAAGAGCAGGCTCATCAGTTGGATACAATCTCACCGATAATACACAACTTGAGACAGGATTCGATTACCGTGCAGAAGAGCTTATTGGCTCTAATACTGAACACCTCCTTTGGTTAACTATCGGCTTTTATCACAGTTTCTAAAAAACAAGTGGTTCCCCTACCTTCAGTCCCTGTGACTTAGCAAACGCGCCACAAAGATTAAAAAGCAAACGCGCTCCGACATTCCCGTCCCAACTATCTTCGCCCGGTGACACCTCTACTAAATCGAAGCCAATGATTATCTTTTTACTCTTTGCCAACTCATGAATCAAATAGCTGACCTGTTCAAAAGATAATCCACCTGGTACGGGTGTTCCTGTATTCGGACAATACCATTGGTACAAACTATCGATATCACAGCTAATAGCCACATTTTCGGGAAGCATTTCAATAATCTCCCTGCATTGTTCTTTCCAACTCCAGCCATCAAAAGCATTTTCTTTTAGGTAATTATCTGTAAAGACCTTAACCTTACCCGCAGATGACTTCACAACAGATACTTCCTGTTCGCAAAAGTCGCGTATTCCTACTTGCACAAGTTTTTCAATGGCTGGTAACTGCAAGGCATTGTACATAATTGAGGCATGAGAATATGTAAAACCTTCGTAAGCAATCCGTAGGTCCATATGTGCATCTAGATGCAATATACCAAAGCTTTCATAACTCTCAGCAAGAGCCTGATAGTACCCCAAAGGCGTGCTGTGGTCGCCACCCAATAAGGCTACTTTTTTTCCCTGTTTCTTCCAATATAAAACACGCTCTTTCACATCGCTATTCAAATGCTCACACGCTTTATTAATTTCGAGCAGATTAGCTCTTAAACCTGGATGTGAATCAATACTACCTCCCGCTTCAAGTACTTCAATGACGGACTGAGCCTTTTCTTTTAAAGTCGAATTTTTGAGCATCCAATCGGAAGCAAGACCCTCATCCACAAAGATTCCCAGCTTCCACAACTCTGGATATGCTTGATTATATAAATCCATCTGATAAGAGGCATCCAAAATAGCATTAGGTCCCAAAGAAGCCCCATCGCCATAACTCACTGTAACCTCGCAAGGTACTGCGATAACGATGATCTCACTTTCGTCAGCGTTAAACGGCAGTCCAAATATGGATGCATCTGCTGCGCCGGGTTGGTTCGGATCAAACTCAGCGATTTTTTGTTGTTTATTCGTCATCAGTGGAATTTATTTGAAATAATCGTTCAAAAATAAGACATTTCGTATAATTTATGCCAACGGATTGTTATTCTTCACGTGCAATC
This sequence comes from Pedobacter indicus, assembly GCF_003449035.1. Lineage (NCBI taxonomy): Bacteria > Pseudomonadati > Bacteroidota > Sphingobacteriia > Sphingobacteriales > Sphingobacteriaceae > Albibacterium > Albibacterium indicum. The sequence continues at coordinate 1,429,011 of NZ_QRGB01000001.1, read as the reverse complement.
GATTGAATTTACAAAAAGCTTTTTTAAATTTAGAGATTATTAACCGATCAAAATACCGAGGAATGAATAAAAAAGAAATCACAATCTATGATATAGCTGAAAAATTAAAGCTTTCACCCTCGACGGTCAGCAGAGGACTTCAGGATCACCCGGCAATTAACAAAAACACGAAGCAGAAAATCAATGACTTGGCCTTCGAACTCGGTTATAGATCTAATAAATTTGCAAGTAACCTCCGAAAGCAACGAACCAATACGATTGGCGTCATTATACCTAAATTAGATAGTCTTTTTATGTCCTCTGTAATCTCGGGGATCGAAAAAGTTGCTAACAATGCTGGTTACAATCTGATTATCAGTCAGTCTTTCGAATCACAGGAAAAAGAACAAACCAATGCGAGCACCATGTATAACAGTCGTGTCGACGGATTAATCATATCTCTTTCTAATGAAACCAAAGATTTCAAACACTTGGATATGTTTGTCGACAAGGGCATTCCTTTAATCTTTTTTGATCGTGTCACGGATAACCCTCTAACAACTAAAGTTGTAATTGACAATTTCAAAGCTGGACATACAGCGACAACTCATTTAATAGAACAAGGTTGTAGAAATATCCTACACATCACGGGCAATTTGACGAGGAACGTATATAATGACAGGCTCTCAGGGTTCAAAAAGGCAATCGAAGACAATGGACTAGCTCTCACCTCCGATTCGGTGATTTCCAACACATTACGCGAAGAAGATATTCGCGATTGTTTAGAAAATGATATTTTAAAAAGAAAACCCCTGCCAGACGGTATCTTCATAGCAAATGACTTCGCGGCTGCATTTACGATCGTGAAACTTAAAGAAGCCGGACTCCGAGTTCCAGAAGACGTCGCTGTCATTGGCTTTAACAATGACCTAATCTCAAAAGTAACGGAACCGCCTATCAGTACGATTAACTATCCGGGTAAAGAAATGGGAGAAAGTGTTGCGAGAATTCTGGTTAATCAATTAGAACAAAAAGAAAATACAAGTATCACGAGTACAATTATATTAGACACAGAACTAATTGTCCGGAAATCCTCACAGAAAAGATAACAGAGTTCTTGAGACAAATTCAATTATCATTGACACAAATTAGCTTTCTTATCTCTTTAATTACTTTTTTATTTGTAATAGGGTAAATTATCATACTAAATCAGACATCCATACATGCAAGGACTACAACAGTTTTCATTGGAGAACAAAGTGATCGTTATTAGCGGGGCGACCGGTGTTTTGGGAGCTTCCTTTTCTTTAGAAGTAGCACGGGCTGGTGCAAAGGTGGTTGTTCTAGGTCGTAACAAGGAGCGTGCGCAAAAACGAGTTTCTGAAATAGAAGCCATCGGCGGGCAAGCTTTCTACATTTTAGCCGATGTGCTCTCTGAAGACGAGATCCGTCGGGCCAAAGAAGATATTATAGACAAATGGGGAACCATTGACGGCCTGGTAAATGCTGCGGGAGGCAACATCGCTGGCGCAACAATACAGCCAGATCAAAATTTATTCAGTGCCAAAATAGAAGACACCAAAAAAGCCGTAGATCTTAACCTTTTTGGCACAGTCATACCTACCCATATTTTCGGTCAGGTTATCGCGGAAAAAGGCAAGGGATCCATCGTTAATATCTCATCTCTAGCAGCGCAGCAGGCGATCACCAGAGGGCTGGGGTATACAATGGCCAAGTCGGCAATCGAAGGTTACACGAGATGGATGGCGTCTGAATTAGCATTACGTTATGGAGATGGCGTCCGCGTTAACGGAATCGCACCAGGTGTATTTTTAACCGAACAAAATAGAGACCTACTGATCGATTCCGCCGGCAATTACACACAAAGAACAAAACAATTTATAGATAATACACCCTATAGGCGATTAGGTAAACCAGAAGAACTAACGGGAACGTTGATTTTTCTCCTGAGCGACGCATCAGGCTTTGTTACGGGAGAAACGATTCTAGTGGATGGCGGTTTCAATGCTTTTAGTGGTGTTTAACATCAATAAGCATTATTTGTAAATATTAAAATAGGAGGCACATCGAAACACTGATACACAGCTATCAATAAAATACCAATTGCTTTAAGTAACCAATTTACATACTATTCAACCAATTAATACTTAGCGCTATAGCTTTAACCTAAACCATTAGGACAAACCAATTCATACGTTAACCTAAATTAAAGTGATATGATGAACAATTCATTACTCTTTGGATGTATTGCTTTTCTGATTCTCATGTCCACCGTTCTTTCCTTTGAAGCCCAAGGAAATGAGATCGATCAGGACAAAGAGCAAATCTTACAGACGAAAGAAGTATATGGCACTGTCAGAGACTCCGTCGGGCCGATCCCCGGTGTTTCCGTCACCATAAAAAATACGACAAAGGGCACGACCACCGATCTGAACGGAAAATATATTCTGGAAGTTCCAGACAATCCCAATACAACCTTGGTATTTAGCATGGTTGGTTTCGATCCACACGAGATAGTCATCGGCAATCAAACCTCAATTGATGTAACACTTCAAGTTTCTTCTACTCAGTTAGGCGAGGCTGTGGTCGTCGCATTTGGCACACAAAAACGTACTGACCTAATTGGTTCTGTTACATCAATCAATCCTAGCGAGCTTAAAGTTCCTTCGAGTAACCTAACCACCGCTCTTGCAGGGCGCCTGGCCGGAGTCATTGCTTATCAACGAAGCGGCGAACCAGGTGCTGACAATGCAGAGTTCTTTATTCGTGGCGTTACCACATTCGGATATAAAAAAGACCCGTTAATCCTAATAGATAACATCGAACTCACTTCTACCGATCTCGCTCGACTAAATCCCGACGATATTGCCAGTTTTTCGATAATGAAAGATGCAACAGCAACGGCATTGTACGGAGCACGAGGTGCTAATGGGGTAATATTAGTAACCACAAAAGAAGGAAAGGAAGGTCAAGCCCGCGTTTCTTTCAGGCTCGAAAATTCAGTTTCGAGCCCAACACAAGACGTCGAACTTGCTGATCCGATAACCTATATGCGATTGAACAATGAGGCGATCCTCACTAGGGACCCCTTAGGGCGTCTGCTCTATTCCGATGAAAAAATAAACAATACAGTCCTAGGATCCAACTCGCTAATTTTCCCTTCTACAGACTGGAGGGAAGAACTATTTAAAGATCATGCTATCAACCAACGGGCAAATTTAAGTGTAAGCGGAGGTGGAAAAGTCGCTCGATACTATGTTGCAGGCTCGTTTAATCAGGATAACGGCGTTTTAAAGGTAGACAATCGCAATAACTTCAATAATAATATCAATCTCAAAACCTCGTCTTTACGTGCCAATGTAAATATCAACCTTACCCCTACAACCGAATTAATTACCCGACTTTCAGGAACCTTCGATGATTATACTGGTCCAATTTACTCTGGTGGAGGTTTTTATACGAGAGTTATGAGAGCAAATCCTGTCCTTTTCCCAGCCTATTATCCGGTCGATGCTGATCATAGTTTTGTGAAACACATCATGTTTGGAAACTTTGAGGATGGAAATTACCTGAATCCATATGCAGATATGGTGCGAGGCTATAAAGATTATGCACGCTCTAACATGAATGCTCAATTTCAATTACAACAAGATTTCGGTTTCATAACCGAAGGCTTGAGTGCCAGAGGACTGGTCAATACCGCCCGCATATCATTTTTCGACGTAATTAGGCAATACGAGCCATTCTACTATCAGTTAGGAGCCTACAACTTACGCGACAATACCTATCAAGTCAACATCATTAACCCCGACGATGGTGAAGATTATTTGAGTTATCAACCGGGTGAAAAAACAATTAGCTCGACAGTCTACCTTGAGACAGCTGTCAATTACAATCGAACATTCGCTGAAAAACATAATGTAAGTGGTATGCTGGTCTATATTCTTCGGGAAGCACTAGACGCAAACTCTGCTACCCTACAAGAATCGTTACCATTTAGGAATGTCGGTCTATCAGGAAGGGCTACCTACTCCTATGATAACCGTTATTATGCGGAATTTAATTTTGGATACAACGGATCTGAACGCTTTTATAAAGCACAACGCTTTGGCTTTTTCCCTTCGGCCGGTTTAGCATGGACGATTTCAAATGAAAAATTCTGGGAGCCACTCAAGGAAACCATCACGAATCTCAGATTACGGGGAACCTACGGCCTTGTTGGCAACGACGCAATTGGCGCAGGCAGATTTCTGTATTTATCGGAAGTGAATCCAAACGACGAAAATCGTCGTGCCGTTTTCGGAACTAACAATGGATACCCTAGAAATGGTGTTTCTATTTCTAGATACTCAGACCTGAATATTACCTGGGAAACTGCAAAAAAGACAAATATCGCATTAGAGCTGGGTATATCGAAACGCTGGAACATTATTGCTGAATATTTCCGGGAACATCGTACCAATATCCTCCAGAGTCGCGCTTCAACACCTGCGTCAATGGGTTTATGGGCTACACCGGCAGCTAACATCGGTGAAGCAAAAGGAGAAGGCATCGATTTCTCATTGGATTATAATCAGTCTTTTCTTAATGGATCCTGGATACAAGCCCGGGCAAACTTTACTTACGCCACCAGTGCATACGAAATCTTCGAAGAATACGACTATACCAATGAATGGTGGAAATCGAGAGTTGGATACCCTATTAATCAACGCTGGGGATACATTGCAGAAAGTCTTTTTGTTGACGAAGCAGAGGTAACGAACTCACCGAGACAAAATTTCGGTGAGTATTTAGCAGGTGACATCAAATATCGGGATATCAATAAAGATGGGCAAATTACCGAACTGGACATGGTGCCTATCGGCTATCCAACAATGCCAGAAATTGTGTACGGCTTCGGTGTTTCTTATGGTTTTAAGAATTTTGACATTTCTACCTTCTTTCAGGGTCTGGCTCGTGAATCATTTTGGATCGACCCTGAAGCTACCGCCCCTTTCGTTCCCTATCACTATAGCGATCAAGAACGTGATTCAGGAATACTCTATCGCAATCAACTACTGCAAGCTTACGCAGACAGCTACTGGTCGGAAGATAACCGAGATTTGTATGCGCTATTTCCTCGTTTAAGCACCTACCCTATTGAAAACAATATTCAATCGAGTACTTGGTTTCTGCGTAATGGCGCATTTCTGCGACTTAAACAGGTTGAATTGGGATATACTGTTCCGACGCATATGACCGAAAAGATCAGAATTAGCAACCTAAGAATATATGCTAACGGCACCAATCTTCTTACTTGGAGCAAGTTTGACCTATGGGACATAGAAATGGCCGGCAACGGTCTCCGATATCCAGTACAAAAAGTCTATAATATTGGAATACAAGCATCTTTTTAAGAATCATGATCATGAAAAAACTATATATATACGTCAGCCTGATCACCGGTCTCACTTTCGGATCCTGTCAAAACTATCTGGATATCGTACCCGATAATGTAGCTACAATTGATAATTCTTTCAATATGAGGGTATCCGCAGAACGCTTTCTGTTCAGTTGTTATAGCTATTTACCTAAACTAAGCAACATAGAAAAGAATCCAGCATTTACTGCAGGAGATGAAATATGGCTACATGACAACTATATTACTCCCGGATGGCAGATTGCTCAAGGCAATCAGAATTTAGTCGATCCCTTTCTTAATTATTGGCAAGGAACCCGTTCTGGAGACGACCTCTATCAAGCCATACGCGACTGCAATATTTTTCTCGAGAATATAGGTGTCGTGCCCGATATGGAGGAAAGCGAACGACTAAGATGGATCGCTGAAGTTAAATTTTTAAAGGCTTACTATCACTTCTATCTCATTAGAATGTATGGCCCGATCCCGTTAAAGAAGGAGAATCTCCCGATTGATGCAAACCCTGAAACAGTAAAAGTTCCTCGCAATACGTTGGATGAGTGCTTCGAATATGTGGTTGAGTTACTCGATGAATCCACCGCCGACCTTCCTCCCAAAATTCTAAATGAATCGACAGAACTAGGTAGAATTACCCAGCCAATCGCATTGGCGGTAAAAGCCTATATACTTACAACGGCTGCCAGTCCTCTCTTTAATGGGAATCCCGACTATGCCAATTTTAAAGACAAGCAGGGGAACCTAATCTTCAGCACCACCTATTCAGCCGAAAAATGGGAACGTGCCAAAGAAGCCTGCCGGTTAGCCATCGAAGCAGCCGAAACAGCAGGCGCCCGACTTTATTATTATAGCCAAAGTGGACAGCAATACAATGTTTCGCCAGATATGGAGATTCAGATGAATATTCGCAATGCAGTCACCGAAAAGTGGAACGATGAAATTATTTGGGGCCACTCCAATAGTATGACTGATAATATGCAAGTTCAGGCCACTCCTCGCGGTCTTGATCCAGCAAATCGTGCTAGTGCTGGAGCCAGAGGCAATGCAGGGGTTCCCATTAAAATAGCATCCATGTTTTATTCAAAAAATGGTGTGCCAATTGAAGAAGACAAAGCGTGGGATTATGCAGGCCGATTTAACTTAAGGCAAGCCTCAGCTGAGGAAGACCATTTAATTAAATTAGGATACACAACCGCGAATCTCAATTTTGACCGTGAACAGCGATTTTACGCAAGCTTAGGTTTCGACGGCGGTATCTGGTTCGGTCAAGGAAAGTTTAACGAAGAAGAGGCATTCTTTGTATCCGCCAAAAAAGGCGATCCCGCATCAAATGTTACTAACAGCACATTTAATGCAACAGGTTATTGGGCAAAAAAACTCGTTAACTACACCAATGTAATTACTGCGACCGGCTATAATCGAGAACAATACCCCTGGCCAACTATTCGTCTGGCAAATATATACTTACTTTATGCTGAAACATTAAATGAATCCAACGGCCCATCATCTGAGGTTTATCAATGGCTTGACCTAGTACGCGAACGAGCCGGTTTAGCAGGGGTTGTTGATTCCTGGAACCAACATTCTGTAAATCCAACAAAACCGCTCAATCAAGATGGTCTGCGTGAAATAATCCATCGTGAGCGACTCATAGAACTTGCTTTGGAAGGTCAACGTTATTGGGATTTACGGAGGTGGAAAAAAGCAACAGAAGAATTAAACAAACCAATTACAGGTTGGGATATCGAACAACGCACACCTGAAGGGTATTACAGAGAAAAGGTGCTTTTTCAACAAAGCTTCACAACGCGTGACTACCTTTGGCCTATTCGTGAAAACGAATTATTAGCAAATAAGAATACGGTTCAAAACCCCGGGTGGTAAAATCATTAAAGTTATAAACCATGAAGAATTTTGCATTACTCTACTTTTTTATAGCATTTGTTTTTATCAATGCCTGTTCAGAAGAAAAATATACTGAACCTATTGATGATGATGCAGCACCCGGACCTATCAGCAATGTGCAAGTAGAAAGCCTCCCGGGCGGAGCGCGAATTACATATGATCTACCAAACGACAAAAGTCTACGCTATGTAAAAGCGGTCTACAATATCCGACCCGATTATACTAGAGAAACGAAGTCATCTTTGTACACCGATGAGGTAATCGTGGATGGGTTCCCGTCTACGGACGAATACGAAGTAACTCTCTACGCGGTAAGTAAAGGGGAAAAACAATCTAGTCCAGTCACCGTCAAGATTCGGCCCTTAGAGTCTCCCTTACAAGAAGCATTTTCTTCGCTGGACTTCGCTGAGACTTTTGGAGGAATAACCATATCCTTTACGAATAGTGGAGAAGCTAGCTTGGCCGTAACACTGTTAGTCGATTCGTCTGGTCGAATGCGCGAAATCGAAACCTATTATACAAAAGCTTTAGAGGGCATCCATTCCGTTCGGGGCTTTGAGGCAAAGCCAACAATCTTCGGCGCGGTCATCCGCGACCGCTGGGGTAACCTATCGGACACGCTTACCGCTACGCGAACACCCGTTTTCGAGCAGCTCATTCCAAAGAATGACTTTAACGGTGTTTTTCTTCAGAACGATACTTATGAACCGCACCCACAGAACAACCATACTGTTGATAAAATGTGGGACGATCGAATTGGTCCTAATGGCGGGGTACCTGTTTTCCATACAAAACCAGGTTCTAACATGCCGCAATCGTTCACATTTGACATGGGACAGACGGCTGTGTTGAGTCGTTTTAAATTGTTTCATCGAGGACCAGGAACACAATGGGCTTATCAGCTAGGTTCTCCTAAAAAATTAGAAGTTTATGGCTCGCTCACCCCACCGGCTCCTGATGGCAGTTGGGATGGCTGGACCAAACTAATGGATTGCGATTCATATAAACCGTCGGGTGATGGCCCAGTCACTTCTGAAGATGCTATGTATGCCACAACAACTGGCGAGGATTTTATCTTCCCAACGGGCACACCACCAGTTAGGTATCTTCGATTTAAGACAGTAGAAACCTGGGGCTATGTGGACTATATCTATATCACAGAACTTACGTTTTGGGGTCAATTACAATAGGATAATTTTAAACGATAAAAATATGAAATTGATCAATAGCTATAGAAACAACTTACTGCTTGCCATCTTAGTAATCATTTCGGCAGCTAGTTGTTCTAAGATGAACGACACCTATAAAGAGTTCCTCGAGGAAGGACAGCTCATCTATACTGGCCGGCCAGATACAATTCACATTCACCCTGGACACAATCGACTTTTGTTAGCATGGAAAACTCCATCGGATCCAAAAGCGATTAAAGCGAGAATATTCTGGAACAATCGTTTGGATTCGATCGATGTGCCGATCGACCGGTCCGGTAGCGAACGAGACAGTGTAAAGGTATATTTTGATGATTTCGAAGAAGGTAATTATCTTTTCGAAATTTTCACATTCGACGACGAAGGCAATCGATCGATCAAAATTGAAGTAATAGCTAAAGTCTATGGGGGAAATTATATCAGCTCTCTATTGACTAGGCCGATCGACAGAACAGAAATGGATGAAGGAGCATTGCATATAGCCTGGGGAGCACTTCCTGATACGACAGCCATTGGCTCGGAAGTTTTCTATAGCGATAGTGAAGGAAAAGAAGAAAAAATCTTTGTCAACGGAATGGAGGCTACTACGATCATTCCCAATTTCACTCCACAAACATTCCGTCACCGTACACTTTATCTGCCGAGCAGACTAGCTATTGATACCTTTTATACAGAATATTCTTCGCTACGAATAAAAGGTTCACCTGTGCCTATCAGTACAGAAGGATGGTCTATCACAGCTTCCAGCGAAGATGTAAAAGGTGGTCGACTAGCCATTAATCTCATTGACGGAAACCTCACAAACCTTTTCGTCAATGAGATTGCCAGTGAAAATACATATCCACATTGGGTAATTATTAATATGGGCAATATGACAGAAAATATTGAAGGTTTCTATTTCTATCAGCGAAGCCTAAATCCAACGCGAACCCTTGATATAGAAATAAGTAACGATGGGAATATATGGACTTCTTTGGGAACGCATGTATTGGAAAGGAACGGAGGCGGTGCGGGCGTTCCAGTCTATCTCCAACTAGAGGAATCATCTGAATTTCAATATTTTAAATTTACCTTTATTGATGATTACGGCAATTCTAAGAATGTAAATATGCATGAAGCAGGAGTTTATACTCGTTAAATAGAAAACTAGAACCAAGCTCAAGTAGCGTAATGGAACCAATGAGAGGAAATCAACTGCATGTCCTGTTTATTTTATGCCTCCAATTTGAGCCCCGAATTGGAGGTATAAAGCAGAAAATACTGGACTATACAACCATCGATAGTTTTTTATTGGCAATATACTCACGCGGATTCATCCCATAATATTTTTGAAAATTTCTACTAAAATGACTATGAGAGCTATATCCCACCCTATCAGACACCTCATAAACCCGATAACCAGCAGAGAGAAGACCCAAAGCTTCGTCCAGTCGCGCCATATTAATTAGGTCATTCGGACTGAAGTTAGTTACACACTTGATTTTCCTATAGAGCGTCGGTCTGCTCACATGAAGTTTTTCTGCTAAAAATTCAACATCAAATCCCGGATCATCCAAATATTGCTGAATGACCGAATCGACTTCATGTATAAAGCTTTCCTCACAATCATCTATTCTCCTCGTAAAAAAGGAATTCGTACTAGTCGTCTCGAAATGCTCTTTAACCCGATTTCTATTTTTTAAAAGAGAATTAACCTGTGCTTCTAAATAAGGAGCGAAAACCGGTGTCTCTACATAAGCATCTGCGCCATATTCGAATCCTCTGATCTTAACAGATAATGAGTCTTTTCCGACCAGTAAGATAATCGGGATATGACAATGGTGACGAGAATATTTAACTTTCTTACATAAATCAAAACCTTTGTTAATCGAATCCGACGCGTTACCGATAATGAGGGTCACAATCTTTCTATCCAGATAATGCATTGCTTCATCCTCGTCGAAAGCGAATAAAACTTCATAACGGGGCATGAAACGATCGATTATAAGTCCTACCCTTTCCTGCTCTACACTTACCATGAGTATGGTTGTTTTCGAAGGCGTAATTCCAAGATTTTTCATCATAATTGGTTTTTTGAAATGATTGATCAGGCTTCCAACAAAGAACTATTGGTTCGACTTTAAAAAATTACAAAAACTAAAGTACATATTTACCCGGACAATTGCAACCGATTGCATTCAAATTAATTTTTTTATGTTATAAAGCTTTTTATGTCTATTTTCGTTACCTTACGTTTATAATCAATAAATATTAAACTTATCATAGATGAAAATGATTCAATCGATGAGGTGGTACGGTCCTAATGACCCAGTAAGCCTCCTTGACATTAAGCAAGCAGGTTGCGAAGAGGTCGTTACAGCCCTGCATCATATCGAACCAGGAGAAATATGGTCCGCAGAAGAAATTGAAAAACACAAAAACCTGATCGAAGCCGAAGGGTTAAAATGGACCGTCGTTGAAAGCCTTCCCGTCCATGAAGACATCAAAAAGAGAAATGGCAACTACCAAGACTATATTGAGAACTATAAAACAAGTCTTGTTAACCTTGCCAAGAACGGAGTTGAGGTCGTGACCTATAACTTCATGCCGATATTGGATTGGCTACGTACCGATCTTATTTTTGAGACTCCAACACGGGCACGTACACTACGATTCGAAAAGCTAGCTTTTATTGCCTTTGACCTCTTCATATTAAAGAGGCCTACCGCAGAAAAAGATTATTCTACCGATGAAATCGATCAGGCAAAGGCCTATTTTGACAAACTGTCAATCGATGAACAGGAAAGTCTTAGCAATGCCTGTTTACAAGGTTTACCGGGAAGCATGGGCGTTTTCGCAGTCTCTGATGTATTAGGCTTGCTAGACCAATACAAAGATATCAACGAAGAGAAGTTAAGGAATAATCTCATTCAATTTATTTCAGACATCATCGGTACCGCTGAAAAAAACAATATAAAAATGGCTATCCACCCCGATGACCCGCCCTTTTCGGTACTCGGTTTACCCCGTATTATGAGTACTGAGAAAGATGCAACGTTCTTGGTAGAATCAGTGCCAAGTGTTTCCAATGGACTATGCTTCTGCAGCGGATCTTATGGAGTGCGTCCAGAGAATGACCTACCCGGTATGATTCAGCGCTTAGGGTCTAGAATCTACTTCTTACATTTACGTAGCGTTCAACGCGAAGGCAACGGAAATTTCCATGAAGCGAATCACTTAGAGGGCAATGCAAACATGGTGAAACTGGTGAAAGAAGCCATCCTCCTAATGCGCAAAGAAAACCGACGGATTCCGATGCGCCCAGACCACGGGCATCAGATGTTAGATGATCTACACAAAAAAGTCTACCATGGCTATACAGCAATCGGCAGGTTAAAGGCACTCGCCGAACTTCGAGGACTTGAAGCAGGCCTTAACGAGCTGATGTAACTCGGAAAAGACTTTTTCTGAACTGGTTAAGACCTTCTTTAGGATCCAAGTGAAATGAATTCCGAAATTAACCGCATTGGGTCCGCATTTTTCGTCAAGAAATGCGGACCTAATACGGCATCAATGCAGTTTGAATCCACTATGATGTAAACCAAGGTTTCTCCATGATATCCGCAAAATATCAGGAAAATTACTCGTTATTTTTTATCGCCTCTTCGCTTATCTCCAGGTTTCGAAATAGAGTCTCGCATATCTGTATCAGCCTGTATGTTTTGAATTTTATAATAATCCATCACACCCAAATTGCCACTCCGGAAAGCTTCTGCCATTGCTAGAGGTAATTCAGCTTCAGCTTCAATCACTTTGGCACGCGCTTCTTGCGCCTTAGCACGCATCTCCTGCTCAGAAGCAACCGCCATGGCACGCCGTTCTTCAGCTCGCGCATTTGCTACTTTCAGGTCAGCTTCTGCTTGATCGGTTTGTAATTTTGCTCCAATATTCTCGCCGATATCGATATCTGCTATATCGATGGAGAGAATTTCAAAAGCTGTTCCGCTATCCAAGCCTTTCTCGAGAACAGTTTTAGAAATACGATCGGGATTTTCCAATACGAGTTTATGAGTCTCGGAAGAACCGATTGTTGTCACAATGCCTTCTCCGACGCGAGCTAGAATAGTTTCTTCTCCGGCACCACCCACAAGCTGGTTAATATTTGCCCGTACCGTTACCCTGGCTTTTGCAATTAGCTGAATACCATCCTTTGCAACCGCAGCAACAGGGGGAGTATTGATGACGCGCGGATTTACGGATATTTGAACTGCATCAAACACATCCCGCCCGGCTAAATCGATCGCAGTAGCCGATTTAAAAGATAGAGGAATGTTGGCTTTGTCAGCAGAGATTAGGGCCTTAATCACCCGATTCACATTCCCGCCGGCCAAATAGTGGGTCTCAATTTCGTTGGATGTGATATTCAAGCCGGCCTTTGTTGAGATAATCATCGAATTTACGACCAATGAAGGTGATACTTTCCGCAACCTCATCAGCAATAAGTTCAACAGATTTACACGCACGCCTGATAATTGGGCAGTAAACCAAAGATTGACCGGTAAAAAATAGAGCAGTATGAATATGGCAACGACAATGCCAATTACCATAAAAATAATTGAAGGATCCATGTGAAAAAGTAAGGTTAATTTTAAAGTTAATTTGTTTTAAATTTCTTAAAGATACTTTCCTGACATGGAATTTCCTAACAATAGGATGTGAAAATTAAAAACAAACGACTTTATGGATTTTCCTCCAGGCCGATGCTTTTAAACTCAGACTTATCTTCGATATTCTGAATATAAGCAGCTGCAGTAACATCGCCAGTCACATTCAATACGGTCCTTGACATATCCAAGATGCGGTCAACACCGTAAATAAGTCCGATTGCCTCGCCCGGAACGCCGATGGACACCAATATTGTCACAATCACCGGAAGAGAACCTCCCGGCACACCAGCCGTGCCGATACCAGCCAAAATACACAGAAAAACAACCGTTACCTGCGACATAAGACTTAGTTCGACATTAAAGCACTGAGCCAAGAACAGCACGGTAATCCCCTCGAATAATGCGGTACCATTCTGGTTGGCGGTACTACCAATGGTAAGAACGAAGTTCGCGATCGGCTTAGGTATTTTCAGCTTATTGATACTGACTGAAATTGCGGTAGGTAACGTTGCATTACTGGAGCTTGTTGAAAAAGCTGTAATGATAATTTCAGATGATTTACGAAAAAATTCAGCAGGATTTCTATTAGCGAAAAACTTAAGGATAATAGAATAGGTAACAAATTGATGGATGGCTAAACCTGCCAGAACAATCAACACGTATTTAAGTAGCACAAGTAGAAACGAGGCTCCTACGCTGACAGTTAAATTAAAAAGCAATGCGGCTACACCATAAGGAGCAAGCTGCATGGCATAACCGATAATCTTGATGACGACTTCATACAATCCCTCAAAAAAGGCCTTCAGTGTTACGGTTTTTTCCTCATCTACCGAAGCCATGGCAATTCCAAAGATTAATGCGAAAAACATCACGGCCAGAAGTCCGCCACCGGTATAGTTCGCATCAAAAGCTCTTACCATGTCTGCTAAGGGGTTTTTAGGCACGATGTTCGTTACAATATCGCCGACAGTCCGTTCCTTGGCAAACTCTGCATTTTGAGAAGCCGCGTCAGATTGATCTTTAAACTCGGTTGTTAAGTAATCACGTGTTTCGGGCGACAAGCTGTGTCCGGGCTCAAACACATTAACGAGGGTTATCCCAATAAACACAGAAACAGAACTCACAATTAAACTGTAGAACAAGAGCCTCACCCCTATTCGTCCCACGCGCTTCAGATCTCCGATTTCAGCAATACCCATAACCAAAGCAGCAAACACCAAAGGTATTACGGTCATGAAGACCATCCTTAAGAATATTTGCCCTACCGGTTCTACCCAAGCAATTATGGTTTGTAATGTTTCTGGATCTAAACCCAGTTGCTTGATTATGACACCTGCTACAATGCCGACAATCATGCCGATCAAAATCTTGGTATGTAAAGCTATTTTCTTAGTCTTCGCCATAAAGGTTTTATTGTGGTTCAGTGTTATTTTCGGTAAAAATAGAAAAAATTATAGCTTAGCGAAAAAAGGCATGGTCTATCTTTTCAAGACCCTCTTTTAAACTGGATGGAGAAAAAGCTAAATCCTCCTTGGCTTTATCGATATTAAACCCAGTATATGAGGGTCTTTCTACCTTGGATGCAAGCTCAGTTGATTTGGCAGGTCTTAGTAACGATTTATCCAGATTCCAGAAATCAGCCACCTCTTGCGCGATTTCATATACACTGAAAAGTTCTTCACTACTGATATGATAAATTCCCGTTACCCTTTTAGCAGCAATAGTTAGGCAGGCTTCAGCAAGGTCATCTACAAGGGTCGGCATGCGAAAATGATCTGTCACTACTTGTATTTCCTGTTTATTCTCTAACGACTTTTTCACCCATAATACGAAGTTGGAACGATTACGATCGCGAGGCGCACCATATACTAAGATCGTTCGTACAATCGACCAAAGACTATTGGATTGCTGTATGATTCGTTCAGCTTCATACTTACTGGCACCATAATGATTAAGGGGACGTGCTTCATCCTCTTCTTTATAAGGTCCGTTCAAACCATCAAATATAAAATCAGTTGAAAGGTAAATTAAGTGAAAACCAAATTGTTCGGCCATTCGGGTCAGATGCTGTACAGGAGTAACATTGATACGGTTACATTCAGCAGGATCCGCTTCACATTGATCCACATTGGCCAAGGCCACCGTATGAATGACCGTATCGGGTTTGTATTCCTCTATGACCGACTTCAAAGCCTCTTCATCACAAACATCGGCAGATTGATAAATGAATTCTTTTTCATGCTGAATCCTATTATCCCCCCGAGACAACGCGATTGGGTTCATGTCTTGTCTAAGTAGTATCTGATTCACCAGCTCTTGGCCAATAAAACCATTACTTCCGGTTACAAGAATTTTCTTCATAACGGTCATGTTTCGTTCATTGCGAAAGTAATATAAATATCTCTTTCCCTATGATTTATCAACCATCTTTTGTCCAATTAGCGTAAAATAAAATTCTTTTGAAGAATCTGTTTGAAATCCGAGTATAAACCTTATTTTTGCAGTCCGAAATTAGGTCTGATGAATAAGACGTAAATCGTTAACTATTTATATTAAAAAAATAGCTTCTTTATGCCCAACATTGGTAAAATAGCACAAATCATTGGTCCGGTAGTGGATGTTAGCTTTGCTAATGGAGCCAACCTTCCGAAAATTTACGACGCTTTAGAAATCGAAAAAGCAGATGGACAACGTATTGTTTTAGAAGTTCAACAACACTTAGGTGAAGAAACTGTACGTACGATCGCCATGGATTCAACCGAGGGTCTGTTCCGTGGAATGGACGTAACGGATACCGAGGGACCGATCAAAATGCCTATCGGCGAAGAAATCAAAGGCCGGGTATTTAACGTTGTAGGTGACCCGATTGATGGATTTTCAAAAATTGAAAAATCATCAGGTCGTTCTATTCACAATACCCCTCCTAAATTCGAGGATCTTTCTACCGAATCTGATGTTTTATTTACGGGTATCAAAGTAATCGATTTGCTAGAACCCTATGCTAAAGGTGGTAAAATTGGTTTATTTGGTGGTGCGGGTGTTGGTAAAACCGTATTAATTCAGGAGCTTATTAATAACATAGCGAAAGCCTATTCGGGTCTTTCTGTATTTGCGGGCGTGGGTGAGCGAACTCGTGAAGGAAACGATCTTATCCGCGAAATGCTTGAATCTGGAATTATCAATTACGGAGATAAATTCATGGAAGGCATGGAGAAAGGCGAATGGAACTTGGAAGACATTGATGCTAATGCACTAAAAGATTCGAAAGTAACCTTCGTTTTTGGTCAGATGAACGAGCCTCCTGGTGCACGTGCGCGTGTGGCCTTATCAGGTCTTACGATCGCCGAGTACTTCCGCGACGGAGACGGAGAAGGTACCGGAAGAGATATTCTTTTCTTTATCGATAACATTTTCCGCTTTACGCAAGCCGGATCAGAAGTATCAGCACTTTTAGGTCGTATGCCTTCTGCTGTAGGTTACCAGCCTACCTTAGCAACTGAGATGGGTATGATGCAAGAGCGAATCACTTCAACGAAGCGTGGATCCATTACATCTGTACAAGCAGTATATGTTCCGGCGGATGACTTAACAGACCCTGCACCGGCGACAACTTTCGCTCACTTAGACGCTACTACCGTATTGTCTCGTAAGATTGCAGAATTAGGTATTTATCCGGCAGTTGACCCTCTTGACTCTACTTCAAGAATTTTGAGCGCTGCTATTCTAGGTGATGAGCACTATAATACAGCACAACGAGTTAAAGAGATTCTACAACGCTATAAAGAACTTCAAGACATCATCGCTATCTTGGGTATGGATGAATTATCTGAGGAAGACAAGTTAGTGGTATTACGTGCACGTCGTGTACAGCGCTTCTTATCGCAACCGTTCCACGTAGCAGAGCAGTTTACCGGATTAAAGGGTGTTCTTGTTGATATCAAAGATACCATTAAAGGTTTCAATATGATTTTAGATGGAGAGGTTGACCAATATCCAGAAGCAGCGTTCAACTTAGTTGGTACCATTGAAGAAGCTATTGAAAAAGGTAAAAAATTATTAGCCGAAGCGGGATAATCCAATCTATTATGACTTTAAATATTCTTACCCCCGACAAACTGGTATTTGAAGGAACGGTCACCTCCGTTACCGTTCCGGGCACAAACGGTTCCTTCCAGATTTTAAAGAACCACGCTCCCATCATTTCAACCCTATCGGACGGTGATGTCATTATCAATGAAAACAATAAAGAACAAATTATTGGTATTAAGGGAGGAGTTGTTGAAGTATTAGATAACAAAATAATCGTCTTAGCTGAAGCGGTAGTTGACTAGTCAATATTTTAAAAAAAAATCTAAAAGCCTACAAAATCAAATTTTGTAGGCTTTTTTTATGGTTTTGCCGTCGCGGGAGTGCTTTTACGCAGAAAAACAGTTAAAATCGCTATGCAAGCATATTATTGAACCAAATACCGATTTCGTCTATGGTATTTTTATTTCTTTTTATCACAATAAAAAAACAAGTACAAAATATATAATATCACAACATTCCTGTTTTACGAAATAAAATTCTAAATAAATTTATTTTGATTTTTCCTTGCCGATTCTAACCGAAGCCATTAACTTGAATTCGCAAACAAAAAACAATTAGAATATCATATCAACAAGATGTCAGAATTAA
Organism: Pedobacter indicus; assembly: GCF_003449035.1. Lineage (NCBI taxonomy): Bacteria > Pseudomonadati > Bacteroidota > Sphingobacteriia > Sphingobacteriales > Sphingobacteriaceae > Albibacterium > Albibacterium indicum. The sequence continues at coordinate 1,411,159 of NZ_QRGB01000001.1, read as the reverse complement.
ATAAGTATAGTAAAACATTAACTCAGGACCCAACCCAACCGGCAGCACAGGCCATGCTTTATGGAATTGGATTTAAAACAGAAGACATGAATAAGGCCCAGGTAGGTATTGCAAGCATGGGTTATGACGGTAACCCATGTAATATGCACCTGAATGGATTGGCAGACCTAGTTAAGAAATCGGTATGGGAGGCAGACTTAGTTGGTTTAATATTTAACACGATTGGTGTCAGCGACGGCATGTCAAACGGCACGCCGGGAATGCGTTATTCGTTAACTACCCGTGATATCATTGCCGATTCTATAGAAGCTGTTGTAGGTTGCCAGTATTACGATGGACTAATCACCATACCGGGTTGCGATAAAAATATGCCGGGATCACTTATAGCTATGGCGAGACTAAATAGACCTTCTATTATGCTATACGGTGGCACAATCCATTCCGGACAATACAAAGGAGAGGCCCTTAATATTGTGTCGGCATTTGAAGCGTTAGGACAAAAAATAGCAGGCAACCTGAATGAAGAAGACTTTCAAGGCATTATTAGAAATACCTGTCCGGGCGCTGGAGCCTGCGGAGGGATGTACACTGCGAATACAATGGCTTCCGCTATCGAGGCGCTAGGCATGAGCCTTCCTTATAGTTCTTCTAATCCGGCTTTAAGCAGTGATAAAGAAAAAGAATGTGAAGAAGCGGGCAAAGCTATCCGCACGCTATTGGAAAAAAACATTCTACCTTCTGATATTATGACTGCCGACGCATTTCACAATGCGATTGTAACTTTAATGGTTTTAGGGGGATCTACAAATGCAGTATTACATTTCATTGCTATCGCGAAAGCCATCGGAGTTGAAGTCACACAAGATACTTTTCAAAAAATAAGTGATGTAACGCCTGTAATCGCTGATTTTAAACCGAGTGGTAAATACCTCATGGAGGACCTGCATGAAATAGGCGGTATTCCGGCTGTCATGAAGTATCTTCTGAAAAAAGGCATGTTACATGGTCATTGTATGACTGTAACAGGAAAAACAGTCGCTGAAAATCTGGAAGAGGCTCAAGACTTGGATTTCGAAAATCAAAAGATTATTTATCCGATTGAGGCACCGATCAAGAAAACGGGACATTTGCAAATCTTATATGGCAACATCGCACAAAAAGGCTCGGTGGCAAAGATCAGTGGCAAAGAAGGCGAATATTTTGAAGGACCTGCACGTGTCTTTGAGGGCGAATATGAGTTGATTGAGGGAATTGAATCTGGGAAAGTACATGCTGGCGATGTGATAATTATCCGGCAGGTGGGTCCTAAGGGCGCTCCCGGAATGCCTGAGATGCTAAAGCCAACTTCTGCTATTATTGGTGCCGGTTTAGGAAAATCAGTCGCAATGGTTACAGATGGAAGGTTTTCGGGAGGAACACATGGGTTTGTAGTTGGACACGTGACGCCCGAAGCATGGGAAGGTGGCAACATCGGGCTGATCCAAGAAAACGACCTCATCCGAATTGATGCTGTAAAAAATGAAATCAACGTTTTGATAAGTGATGAGGAATTAGAAAAACGTCGTCTAAACTGGAAGCAACCACCCCCACCAGTCAGCAAGGGTGCTTTGTACAAATATCACAAAAGTGTTAAAGACGCAAGTGAAGGCTGCGTAACAGATGAATAATATGTTTTATTAATAGCTTAAATTATATGAACACGGTAGAAACAAAAAACGAGGATAGCAAGACCGCTACCGAGACTGTTGCCAAGACACAAATTTCAGGATCTCAAGCAGTCCTGGAAGCTTTGTTAGCCGAAGGTATCGAAACTGTTTTCGGCTATCCGGGGGGCGCCATTATGCCTATATATGATGCGTTATATGATTATAACGATAAACTTAAGCATATTCTGGTGAGGCATGAGCAGGGAGGCATTCATGCTGCCCAGGGCTTTGCCAGAACATCCGGCAAAGTCGGCGTTGTTTTTGCCACGAGTGGACCGGGAGCAACTAACCTGATAACAGGATTAGCAGATGCGATGATTGACAGCAACCCAATAGTCTGTATTACGGGTCAGGTTTTTGCTCATTTACTGGGCACGGATGCTTTTCAAGAAACGGATGTGATCAATATTACAACACCGGTCACTAAATGGAACTATCAGGTAACTGAAGCTAGTGAAATCCCTGAAGCGCTCGCCAAGGCATTCTATATTGCTCGTTCGGGAAGGCCGGGACCGGTGTTGATCGACATAACAAAGAATGCGCAGGTTCAACTCTTCGACTACCTTGGCTACAAACCATGTAGTCATATCCGAAGCTACCGACCAAAACCGATTGTTCGGAACAAACACATACAAGAGGCAGCTGACCTTATCAATCAGGCAAAAAAACCACTTGTTCTTTTTGGTCAAGGGGTTATTTTAGGAAAAGCAGAGAAAGAATTCAAAGAGTTTATCGAAAAAAGCGGTATTCCTGCTGCATGGACAGTAATGGGTCTGAGTGCATTAGAAACCGATCATCCACAAAACGTGGGCATGCTGGGTATGCACGGCAACTATGCACCGAATGTTTTAACCAATGAATGCGATGTTTTAATCGCGATCGGAATGAGGTTTGATGATCGTGTTACAGGCCGTCTTGACAAATATGCAAAACAGGCAAAAATTATTCATCTGGATATTGACCCCGCAGAAATAGATAAAAATGTAAAGACCACCGTCGCGGTATGGGGTGACTGTAAAGAAACACTCCCTATTTTAACTAAATTAGTCGACAAGAAATCGCACACTGATTGGCTTGCTCATTTCCGTGAACTGGAAAAGGAAGAGGTTAAAGAAGTGATCCAAGAGGAGTTAAATCCAAGCAGCGATATCATGACAATGGGTGAAGTTGTCAAAGTATTAAACGAGTTAACTGGCGGCGATGCAGTTATTGTAACGGACGTTGGCCAGCATCAGATGGTAGCTTGCCGTTATGCTAAGTTCAACCAGTCGAAGAGTAATGTTACTTCCGGCGGGTTAGGGACTATGGGTTTTGGACTCCCGGCCGCAATCGGAGCTTGGTACGGTGCCCCCGAACGACCGATCGTCGCTATTATTGGCGATGGTGGTTTTCAAATGACTCTTCAAGAACTGGGTACCATCATGCAGTTTGGTGCGAAAGTAAAGATTTTGATTCTCAACAACGAGTTTTTAGGAATGGTGAGACAATGGCAACAACTGTTCAATGACAAGCGCTATTCATTTGTTGATATAACCAGTCCGGATTTTGTAACTGTAGCAAAGGGTTACCATATTGACGGTCAACGAATAAGTGAACGTGAACAATTGAAAGATGCATTGAAAACCATGTTGGATCATCCGGATTCCTATTTACTTGAAGTAATGGTAGGAAAAGAAAACAATGTTTTCCCGATGGTAGCACAAGGAAGCAGCGTTGCAGAAATCAGGTTAAAATAAAAATCGAAGAAGATGACAAAGCAAGAATATACATTAACCATCTATACCGAAAATAAGGTTGGAATTATCGGCAGAATCGTTATCTTATTCTCCCGAAAAAAGATCAATATAGAAAGTATCAGCGGTTCACCGTCGGAAGTCGCTGGAATTTTTCGCTTTACTATTTTAATCAATGAAAGTGAAGAGGTGGTTAGAAAAGTGTGTCGACAACTCGAAAAACAAGTTGATATCTTGAAAGCGTATTTCAACACCAACAGTGAAATTGTCTGGCAAGAGCAAGCTCTTTTTAAAGTTGCTACCGAAAAAGTAACTGAAGGAGCTGATGTTGAACGCCTAGCTAGGATATACGGAGCACGCGCAGTAGTGATTAGAAATGATTACACGGTATTTGAAACTTCAGGACATACTGAAGATATTGACAAGCTGACAGAAGCATTGGCCAACTTCGGTTTAATTGAATTTGTACGAAGTGGACGAATTGCGATCATTAAAAATAGTGAAGGCTTCCATAAGAAACTCAAGGAGTTTGAGCGTGAAGAACCAGCTCCAGAAGTGAAAGAGAATGAGTTTCTGGATAAGCAGGACAAAGTTTTCACGATGTAATTCTATATAAACATTATTATATTTAAATTTATACTAACAAAAAAAAGTAGAAAACAATGGCAAAAATTAATTTTGGTGGAACGATAGAAGAAGTTGTAACCCGGGAAGAATTCCCTTTGAGCAAGGCCCAAGAGACATTGAAAGACGAAACTATTGCAGTTATCGGATACGGTGTACAGGGACCGGGGCAAGCGTTGAATTTAAAAGACAATGGTATCAATGTTATTATTGGTCAACGTAAAGACTCAAAAACATGGGATAAAGCGGTTGCTGACGGCTGGGTACCAGGTGAAACTCTATTTGAAATTGAAGAGGCGGCTGAAAAAGGAACCATCATTCAGTATCTACTATCTGACGCAGGACAAATTACACTTTGGCCAACTATAAAAAAACATTTAACAGCTGGAAAAGCACTCTATTTTTCACATGGTTTTGGTATTACATACAAAGACCAAACAGGTATTGTAGCCCCCGAAGACGTTGATGTAATTTTGGTTGCTCCGAAAGGTTCTGGAACATCTTTACGTCGCTTATTCTTAGAAGGAAAAGGACTAAACTCTTCTTTTGCAATTCATCAAGATGCAACGGGCAAGGCGAGAGACCGCGCCATCGCCTTGGGTATTGGTGTTGGATCGGGTTATTTATTTGAAACTGACTTCCGGAAAGAAGTATTTTCTGATCTAACCGGTGAAAGAGGAACATTAATGGGTGCTATCCAAGGTATCTTTGCTGCTCAATATGAGGTGCTTCGTAATAACGGACACTCCCCTTCTGAGGCATTCAACGAGACTGTTGAGGAACTAACACAATCATTGATGCCTCTTGTGGCAGAAAATGGAATGGACTGGATGTACGCAAATTGCTCGACAACAGCTCAACGCGGTGCTCTAGACTGGTGGAAAAAATTCCGCGATGCTACCCTTCCGGTATTTAACGAGCTTTATGATAGCGTTTCGACTGGAAAAGAATCTCAAAGGTCAATTGACAGTAACAGCAAATCCGATTATCGCGTTAAACTTGATGCTGAACTAAAAGAACTTCAGGATAGCGAAATGTGGCAGGCTGGAAAGGCTGTACGTAGCCTTCGTCCTGAAAATCAGACAGAAGAGATCTAATAAACACACAGCAAACTTACTCGTTAAAAGAGTAAGTTTTTATTACTTCCACTTAGCTTGATTCTTGTGAAAACAGGAAAAGTCAGGCTAAGTGGATAGATTATTTAAAAAACAAAAGACAAGAAAACATACTATGGGGAAAACATTGTTCGATAAGATTTGGGATAATCATGTGGTGAGTAATCGGGAAGGTTTTCCGGATATTTTATATATCGACACTCATTTTATCCATGAGGTAACTAGCCCGCAAGCCTTCAATGGCCTGCGAGAAAGAAATATTCCAGTTTTTAGGCCAAAGCAGACAGTAGCGACGGCTGATCATAATGTTCCAACTATAAACCAACACCTACCTATCCAGGAAGAGCTCTCGAGAGTACAGGTGGATATGTTAACGAAAAATTGTGATGAATTTGGAATCGAGCTCTACGGTTTAGGACATCCTTTTCAAGGGATTGTGCATGTTATCGGACCCGAGTTAGGCATAACCCGTCCGGGTGGAACTTACGTATGCGGAGACAGCCATACTTCAACACACGGTGCTTTCGGATCGATTGCTTTTGGTATCGGTACATCGCAGGTTGAGCAGGTTCTAGCTACTCAATGCCTGCTACAGCAGAAACCAAAAAGAATGAAAATTGAAGTGAATGGAGAACTGCAGAAAGGGGTAGGTGCCAAAGACATTATTTTATATATTATTTCACAAATTTCCGCAGCTGGTGGTACTGGGTATTTTGTTGAATATGCCGGTGACACTATTCGTTCATTAAGCATGGAAGGTCGGATGACGATCTGCAATATGAGTATTGAAATGGGTGCGCGCGGAGGTCTTATTGCCCCAGACCAGACAACATTTGACTATATAAAGGGTAGAAAGTTTGCTCCGCAAGGCGAAGAGTGGGACAAAGCATTGGCGTATTGGGAAACGCTTTATTCTGATGATGATGCCGAGTTTGACAAGATCTTAAATTTTAAAGCCGAAGATATTGAGCCCATGATCACATACGGAACCAATCCAGGAATGGGAATCGGTATCTCTCAAAATATTCCAGATCGGAATGAGTTCGATAAGCAAGAACAACAATCCTATCTAAAATCCTTGGACTACATGGGGTTGAAGGATAATGAAGCGATGCTCGGTCACCATGTTGATTATGTATTTATCGGAAGTTGTACGAATTCACGAATAGAAGATTTAAGGCAGGTCGCTAACTTTGTTAAAGGGAAGCGTAAAGCTGATAATGTAACTGCTTGGATTGTTCCTGGTTCGAAACAGGTTGAACAACAGGCTAAAGAGGAAGGTCTTGATAAGATCTTTGTTGAAGCTGGCTTCGCTTTGCGAGAACCGGGTTGTAGTGCTTGCTTAGGCATGAATGAAGACAAAATTCCAGCGGGGAAATACTGTATTTCTACTTCCAATAGAAATTTTGAAGGAAGACAAGGGCCGAATTCACGAACATTCTTAGCTAGTCCGTTGATGGCGGCGGCTGCAGCGGTTACTGGAAAAGTTACAGATATTAGAGAGATGATATAGAAATGGCAACAAAAATATTTAAAAACATAGAATCCTCGGCAGTACCATTGCCGACAGAAAATATAGACACCGATCAAATTATCCCAGCGCGTTTTCTAAAAGCGACAACGCGCGAAGGTTTTGGAGAAAACCTGTTTCGCGACTGGCGTTACGATTCAGAGAATAATCCAAGAGCCGAATTTGTATTAAATGATGACACTTACTCGGGAAACATTTTGGTTGCTGGTAAAAACTTTGGATGCGGGAGTAGTCGTGAACATGCAGCATGGGCATTAGGCGATTATGGGTTCGATGTGATAATCAGCAGCTTCTTTGCTGATATCTTTAAGGGGAACGCGCTAAATAACGGTATCCTGCCCATCCAAGTATCTGAGGAGTTTTTGCAAAGCATCTTTACAGAAATCTATAAAGACTCCGATGCTTCAATTAAAGTGGATCTGGAAGCACAGGAAATAACTTTGATTCCTACGGGAGAAACTGCTAAATTTGAGATTAATCCCTACAAAAAAGCCTGTCTTTTAAATGGCTACGATGATATTGACTTTATTTTAAGTAACAAAGATAAAATTGAAGAATACGAGCTTAGACGCCAATATGTTTAAGCTTTCGTAATAAGATAATCTATGGAAAAAAACATTCTAGTAATTCCCGGAGATGGCATTGGACAGGAGGTAACAAAATGGGGCAAAGCTTCGCTTGAGAAAATTGCGGATTTATACGGTCACCAATTTTCGTTCGATGAGGCTATCATGGGACATGTAGCAATAGAAGCAACCGGTTCTCCCCTACCTGAAGACACTCTGAACAAAGCTAAAAACAGTGACGCTATTCTTTTCGGTGCAATTGGTCATGCAAAATATGATAACGATCCGTCAGCTAAAATACGCCCAGAGCAGGGCTTATTGAAAATAAGAAAGGAATTAGGATTGTATGCTAATTTACGCCCGATTCTACTCTTTGATGAATTACTGGATGCTTCAAGTCTTAAGCCTGAAATTTTAAGAGGTACGGATATTCTCTTTTTCCGTGAATTGACGGGTGATGTATATTTCGGTGAAAAACATAAAGCCGAAGACGGAAGTTTTGCATCTGACTTGATGAATTACCATCGTTATGAAATAGAACGGATAGCGGTAAAAGCATTTGAAGCGGCGCGTTTGAGAAGTAAACGCCTATGTTCGGTGGATAAAGCGAATGTCTTAGAAACTTCGCGTTTGTGGAGAGATGTAGTTCAAGAAGTAAGCAAGCAGTATCCGGATGTCGAAACTGAACACATGTTTATCGATAATGCAGCGATGCAGCTGGTTAAGAATCCTCGAAAATTTGATGTGGTTCTGACCGCTAATTTATTCGGCGATATCCTGACGGATGAAGCTTCGCAGATTGCCGGTTCTATGGGTATGTTAGCTTCCGCATCCGTTGGTGATGGTACAGGTTTCTTTGAGCCTATACACGGTTCAGCTCATGATATCGCTGGCCGAAACATTGCAAACCCACTCGCTTCCATCCTATCTGCAGCTCTGATGTTAGAGATCAGTTTTGGGTTGAAAGAAGAAGCTAAAGCGATTACAAATGCGGTTTCTGATACGCTAAAGGCAGGCTACCGAACAACCGATATCACCAATATTTCTACATCAAAAGATTATATTTTGGGTACGGCGGATATGGGTGCAAAGGTCCTTGAAGCAATCGAAGCTCAAAAGCAAGTCGTCCAATAGAATTTATTAAACAGTAAAAAGATCTTATTATGTTACATGATCCAAATCACCTCTATATTTTTGACACAACGCTTCGCGATGGCGAACAAGTACCGGGATGTCAATTAAGCACCCCTGAGAAAGTTGAAATTGGAATAGAACTACAGCGATTAGGTGTCGATATTGTAGAAGCAGGTTTTCCTGTATCGAGTCCGGGCGATTATCAAAGCGTCGTTGAACTATCTAAAAACTTAAAAGATGTAATTATTTGTGCGTTGACCCGTGCTAATGAGAACGACATCAAAGTTGCAGCAGAATCACTGCAATATGCAAAAAGAGGCAGGATTCATACAGGTATTGGTTCATCTGACATGCATATCCAGTACAAATTTAACAGTACGCGTGAAAAGATCTTGGAACGCGCCGTAGCTGCAGTCAAATATGCAAAATCATTGGTTGAAGATGTAGAATTCTACGCAGAAGACGCTGGGCGTGCCGATAACGAATATTTGGCAAAGATGATTGAAGCTGTAATTGCTGCGGGCGCAACCGTGGTAAATATCCCAGATACAAATGGTTACTGCTTACCGCATCAATATGCTGCCAAGATCCAATACTTGAAAGAAAATGTAAAAAACATTGATAATGCGATTATTTCCGTTCATTGCCATAATGATTTGGGATTAGCAACTGCCAATTCAATCAGCGGTGTATTGGCAGGCGCCCGACAGGTCGAGTGTACGATCAACGGTATTGGTGAGCGGGCAGGGAATACCTCTTTAGAGGAGGTCGCTATGATCGTCCAGGTTCATCAGAATGCTTTTGATGGTCTAAAAACAAACATCAATAGCAAACAATTTACCGCTATCAGCCGTAAGGTTGCGAGCATGATGCATATGCCTGTTCAACCTAATAAAGCGATTGTGGGACGAAACGCTTTTGCTCATAGTTCTGGAATTCATCAAGACGGGTTCTTGAAGCATCGCGAAAATTATGAGATTATCAAACCAGAGGACGTCGGGTTGGACGAAGCGGACATCATCTTAACTGCACGAAGTGGCCGACATGCGTTAAAACATCATTTGGAGCGCATTGGTTTCCAACTAGAAAAAGGAGAATTGGATATTGTATACCATAAGTTCCTAGACTTAGCGGACGGAAAAAAGAACATCACTGACGATGATTTAACTGACTTGGTAAATAAGACGACTTTAAACGCATAGATATTAAATGAACGAACGTTCAGATTTAAAGATAGATTCAGTGAGTGCGTTGAAACGTATTCAATCTGTCATCAATAGAACCCCTCTGCAAAAAAACGCAAGATTATCGAAGAAATACGAAGCATCAATCTATTTGAAGCGCGAAGACATGCAGGTGGTCCGCTCTTATAAATTAAGGGGTGCTTTTAATAAGATTTCTAGATTAACAAACGACGAACGTAAGAAGGGAGTCGTTTGTGCTAGTGCAGGCAACCATGCCCAAGGATTTGCTTTTTCCTGTAAAAACCAACAAATCAAAGGCGTAATTTTCATGCCTAGTCATACACCTAAGCAAAAGATAGATCAAACAGCCATGTTCGGCGGTGACTTCATCGAGATTATTCTTGTCGGAGATACTTTTGATGATTGCTTACGTGAAGCATTAATTTACACGGATCAGCATGAGATGACTTTTATCCCGCCATTTGATGACTCAGCCGTCATAGAAGGACAAGGGACTGTTGGTGTTGAGATATTAGAAGACTTACCAGATGTTGATATAGTTTTGCTTCCCATTGGCGGTGGCGGACTAGCCTCCGGCGTTGGACACTATTTTCATGAAGCTAAGTCGGATACGGTTTGCTATGGAGTAGAACCGCTTGGTGCAGCATGCATGCAGTCGGCATTCTCCGCTAAAGAACCAATTACTTTAGATCATATTAATACGTTCGTAGACGGTGCCGCGGTAAAAAGAGCGGGCACGCTGACCTTTGCATATTGTCAAAAATATATTTCGCGGATCGAACTTGTACCAGAAGGAAAAGTCTGCTCTACTATTCTAGAATTATATAACCACGAAGCAATCGTCGCGGAACCCGCCGGGGCGCTTACTGTCGCAGCATTAGATGCTTATAAAGATGTCATTAAGGGCAAAAAGGTAGCTTGCATCGTGAGTGGAGGAAATAACGACTTTGATCGGATGGCTGAAATCAAAGAACTATCTCTTCAATATGAAGGGAAAAAACACTATTTCTTGGTTAATTTCCCACAGCGTCCAGGCGCTTTGCGTTTATTTGTTACTGAAGTATTGGGTGAACACGATGATATTACTCGATTTGAGTTTATCAAAAAAACAGAGAGGGAGCGTGGACCGGCCTTAGTAGGAATCGAATTACGGTCACCTGAAGATTACGATTCCTTAGTAGAACGAATGAAAGAAAAGCGATTTGATTTTAAAGAAATCAATCGTGATCAGACTCTCTTCGAATATCTAATTTAGATATCCCCTGTTGAATATTTTATAAGAACGGCCTTAAGAATCTTAATCTCAAGGCCGTTCTTATAAAAATTATTTACTAAAGGTTAATGTTTATATGTATCCTGGAATCACGAGGATATCTTTTCGCATAACGATCGTAATACTGTTCCGGTCGCCTATTCAAAGGTAGGTCAGTGAGTAATTGAATACGAGCTCGTCCTAAATCTATCCCAACCATAAACGATGGAACATTTCTTGAAAATCTCCAACCATTATTCGTGCGGTATACATAACCCTCTCTATACGGATCATAAAATGTATAGTAATCGCGGAAATAAACATGATGTTTGGCGCGATAACCATGAGCAGGTGCCCATGATGGTGGGCCATTACGTTTAACATACCTTACCTTCCTACCGTGTTCTTTTCGATACCTTTCATCATGATGACGACGTTCATTAACCCATTTTCGTTCGTTCTTTTTATACGATTTGTACGCTTTCTCTCTTTTCTTTGCATATTCTTTCCGCGCCTTCTCATACTTCTTATGACGCGGTTGAGCAGAAACATCTGTAATTGCAAAAAGGAATGCTACTATTAAAAGTGCCTGATAGATTTTTTTCAAACTTTTCATAATATCCAGAGTTGATCCTACTTAATAGACCCTTAAATTTCACAAAAGTTTAACGAAGCGAATTGGAAATATAAACAAAAAAGCAATCTTATATTGCAACGAGCTGATACTTTGACCCTTGTACAGCTCCCCGTTTTTCTAATTCTTTATCAATATAAGTTTGGATTGCTGACTTTCCCTTACCCCAATTTGGAGCAATCAATAATTCCTGATCTGCTAATCCGAACAGCCGCTGGATGACGATATCCGGTCTTAAAAGAGGAATAAACTCACACAAGAAATCAGTATACTCTTCGAGACTAAATACTTTGAATGGTTCCCTTTTGTACTGAACGCCCATAATAGACCCCTCAACGATATGTAGATGATGTAATTTCACAAATTTAATCTGCGGGAAGCGGTTTATTTCATCCGCATAGCGGAGCATCATCTCTTTTGTTTCCCAAGGGAACCCGAAGATCGTATGTACGCAAATATCAAGAGGGCTGTTCTTTACTAAGTTAAGGGCAGACTCCAATTCTTCGTGCGAGCAACCGCGATTAATCCGATTAAGAGTATCATTGTAGATCGACTCCATTCCCATTTCCAGATCCACATCATAACGGTCAGTATAACTCTCTAGCAGCGCAATTTTTTCAAAATCAATACAATCAGGTCGCGTACCGACAGAGAGTCCGACTACATTTTCCGGCGCTATGCTCAAAGCTTCGTCATATAATGATTTTAGATAATGGGCGGGCGCATAGGTATTGGTGTTAGGTTGGAAGTAGATAATAAACTTCTCTGCGCGATAGCCTTTAACTGCCCGTTCGATACCCTCTTCTACTTGCTGACGGATACTGGGTAATTTACGTGCTGTATCGGGTGTGAATGAGTCGACATTACAATAAGAGCATCCACCATACCCCTTACTGCCATCCCGGTTAGGACAAGTAAAGTGTCCATCTACGATAATCTTGAAAACGCGCTTTCCGTCGTATTTATCACGAAGATATGACCCATAGTAATTATACGGCTTATGACCCGAATCTAATAATGTACCCATTCCGCAAAGTTATAGATATTTAAACAAAAACAACTCCCCAACGTTGGTTTTATATACAAGGTTAAATAAAGAAGATATGAAAGATCAAGAAAAAAATATAGTTGATCCGGCAAAGCGGGACGCTAAGCACCAACCTGACTCAATCGCTAACCGCGAACATACGGACGTAAAAAAATTAAAAAAGAATCAGGGCATTCCAAATAGCGGTGGACAAACTGCTAATGAAACGGACAATAAACAGTCTAATGTTAATCGTGGAAATCAGAGTTCTGAAAAACGGGGAAAAGAGAATTAGCTCTGCTTAATCTGGGTTGGTAAATAACCAAAGTACTTTTTAAAGGCGGCACTAAAATGTGTTGGATATTTATAACCAGAGCATTGAGCAATCACACTAATTTTCATATCGGTATCGAGTAAGTACCGCTTTGCCTGCTCCATACGAAATGCATGCAGGTAGCCGAAAACAGTCATTCCGAATACAGCTTTAAAATGCTTTTTTAAAGTGGAATCGTTGGTACCTACAGTATGGGCAAGCCCAATCAGACTAAACTTTTTCTGCGGGTTCTTTTCAATAATCTCTTTTATTCGATACACTCGTTTTAACTCCTCTTCTTTAAGTAACTTATGAGGAGGAGGGCTAGCGTGATTGCTCGCTAGCTCTAGCTGTTCCAACTGAAGGCTCAGCAGCTCGACAACTTTTGCATGAAAGAAGAGGCAGCGGCAGTCATCCTTTCGCATACAATTTAAAATCTGGTGGATGACTTCTTTCATAGCAATTGTTAAAGGCTGAAAACCTAGAGATAAATTGACAGCTTCATTGTCCTTGATTTTTTTCTCTAGAGAGACGAGAATCTTATTATCTTTTGGTAAAAGATCAAAAAACAGTGGCATTTCAATATTAACTCCCATAACCTCCGCGCCCGAAGAAAATTTGGTATGTAAACGATTTGCTGTATTCTTCGGAACATAAAAAAGACAGTGCGACTCGGAGTTTAATCCACCGACATGCCCTTTTAACGAGCGTTGATCATCTATGCAAAACAACATTTGTAAGAAAGGCATATCGAAACGGGTGGATACCTTATGGTATATTTCTGTTCTTATTTTTGAATGCCAGATATAAATCCCCTTGAAAACCAAATGAACACCACTGTCTTTATTTTCCCGCCTGCAGGACTCGTCCCTAGTCGATAATCTTCGATCTACCTGATATTGAGATATGCTGTTTCCCTGATCCATATTTATACCGAATTCTCACAGTCGGAACTACAGTTTATGTTACAACTATCCATCAAATAAATTCGTCTATTTGTATTATATTTTATTTAGACTGAATTTAAATTATAAACAAATATAGTTTTTTATCAATAAATAGGATCGACTATAGATTTATTTTTGAAATAATGCCATACCCTGCTAGTAACGGCAAATCAAGGTATAAATGGAAGGGACTAGGTTTGTGGTTTCTTAACGTATCTAATGACTAAAGACTCGACTTAACCGTGAATCCATTTAAATTTGTATTCGATATTGGGTAAACGAACCCTTTCAGCAACACGCATTAATCTATCAGGCAAAGTCATTACATAATCACGTGCCTTTTCACCAGCTTCATTTAAGTTGCGCATAGATTCAACGTTCCATTCCGTAATAAGGGTCTTCATAATATCAACATAATCTACGGAGGTGTAGACACCCAAACGTTGTGCAGCATCTGTAAAATGTCCAAAGGTCTGACCTATATTTACCCCCATTTCCCGTAAGAAATGAGCAGGCATTACAATCTTATGGCGCATCATATCAGCAAATGCTATCAATACCTCATTCGGGTCGACTTCAGACGCCTTCTTTATAAAAGACATGTAGGCTTTTGCGTGTCGTGCTTCATCAGAAGCAATAACGCCACACATCTTCGCTAGTAATTTATCGCCTGACTGTTTTGCCAGACCAGCCACACGACGATGAGATACATTCGTGGCTAGTTCTTGAAATGAAGTGTAAATAAAATTCCTATAAGGATCGTGGCCAGTACCAATCTCAAATCCATCTTGAATCAAATACTGAGTAGATATCTCCATTTGACGCATATCCACCCGACCCGAAAGGTAAAGATATTTGTTCAACAAATCGCCATGGCGGTTCTCTTCAGCTGTCCAGGCTCTGACCCATTTCATCCAACCACCCTGACCATTCTTTGAAACATCTTCAACCATGGTTAGCCAGGATTCATAGGTGGGAAGTGCTTCCTCTGTAATCGTATCGCCAATCAAAACCGCTACCGTGTCATACGAAAGCTCTTTCGCTGATTCTTGGAGGTCTTTAACCTCTTGGAAGAATGTATCTCTTGAAGCATCCGGCAGAAAATCGGCCGGTTGCCACATTTGTTCTACCGGTTTTAAATATTCACTCATCTCATTGAGCATAAACGGCTCAAGATATGCCATGACTTCTTTTCGGGACCCTTCGTGTATTGGTTCTTGTTCTTGCATAGATACAACAAAGATACAGAAAGCACTTTTAATTATTGAAAAATACCTTAGAAAAGCTCCTCTTGCTTCACTTTCTCAACGGTTTCCTGATCTTTTAATGTCTTGGATATTGCAGTAAATGGACTAACAACGACTTCATCATTCTCATTCAATCCCGTTAAAATCCGAATATATTTATCATCTTGTATACCGGTCGTTACTTCAACTTGATGAACCTTCCCCTCGCGATAGACAAATACTACCTCTTGGAGGTTTCCTGCAGGTTGGTTGGTTGTGGTGCCATTTCTCCCTGCAACGTTCGCTGTATCATCAGGCGCATTGGCATTATCCGTTGCTGTACTATCTTTATCCGTTGTCTGGTTTTCGTTAGCAGATCCACGCTCTCTAGTAGTCACAGCCTGTATAGGAACAGACAAGCCGTTGTCTTTCTGTGTATGGATATCAACCGTTGCTGACAATCCTGGCTTAAACGGAGAAGTCAAAAGATTTCCATCCTTGCCTAAATCCTCATAAGACTCTCTCAATATGCGTACTTTAACGCTAAAGTTGGTTACCTGCTCAGTCGTGGCAGTAGCCAGATCATTAGCAGAACTTGCAATTTCAGTAACAATACCCTTAAACTTGCGATCTCTAAATGCGTCGACTTCGATCGTTGCCTCATTATTTACAGCGACGCGATTGATATCATTTTCATTTACGTCAACATTTACCTCCATAGACACCATATTTGCTATCCGCATAATTTCAGTACCTGCCATCTGCGCGGTACCCACTACACGCTCACCTAGCTCAACGCTCAACATGGAAACAACACCATCAACCGGAGCGTAAATTGTAGTCCGCGCCAAATTATCTGCCGCTTCTTTAACCATCGCCTGCGACTGGTCAATACCATAACGAGTGCCCACAACATTTTGTCTCTGTGCTTCCAAATTAGCCTTTGCACCTAAATATTCCGATCGTGCTGTTTCAAATTCAGCCACTGAGATCACTTTTTTATTAAATAGTTCCTCGTTACGTTTAAAGTTTGCCTCAATATTTTCAAAAGACGCTTCGGTTTGCTTTAACTGTTCTTGCGCGGCTGCCAAAGTAGCTTTCTGTGAGTTCAAAGACGCGACCGCACGATCATAACCTGATTGTAAAATATCCGGTTTTACACGACAGAGCACTTGCCCTTGTTTTACAATATCTCCTTCTTTCACATTTAACTCCACAATCTCACCAGAAACTTCTGAACTCAACTTCACTTCAATCTCTGGTTGGATTTTACCACTAGCGGAAACTGTTTCATTAACCGTTCGTTTTTCTACTTTTTCGGTTGCTACCTTTGTTATATTCCCTTGACCAATCCAGCCCATTTTATTTGCAATAATCACAAACACCAATAGCACTACCAAGCCGATGATAACATATTTTAGTTTATTTTTCTTCTTTGCCATAGTATTATTTCGTATAGGTTTTAGTTGAACGTGATCGGTTTACCAAGGTAAAAATCAATCACCTTACCTCTAAAGATCAGATTATATTTTGCTTGAATCAAATCGAACTCAGCTTTATTCATATTCGTCTGCGATGTATTTAGCTCAATTGAATTAGCTAGTCCCACCTCATAACGCTGCTTGATAACTTCAAATGCTTGTTTAGAGGCGTCATATGCCTGTTCGTTTGAATAGTAGCTTTTCTCAGCTGCCCGAAGATCCACTACTGCTTGATGAATCACCTTAGCCAGATTGTTTTCCGCTTGTCGTTCCCCCAATAATGCATTCTCATAGGAAATCTTCGCTTTTTTAACAGCAATACGGGTTTGGAAATTATTAAAGATAGGAATCGACAGCGACAACCCAACAAATGTACTGAAGTTATCATCTATCTGCTGGTGAAACGGCCGCTCTTCCCCTGTTGTATAATCCTTATCAGCAGACGAATACCCACTCCCTAATCCGCCGCTCAAACTTAACGTGGGATAATAACCGCCTCGCACGATATCAATATTTTTCTCAGCTGCCAACGTATTATAGCCAGCTTGTTTGATCTCTGGGTAAATCGACTTCGCTTCAAGATAAACCTCATCCGCTGCATAAGCTGTTGTTATGTTTTCGAACTCCGGCAACGGTGGTTGTTCCAAAACAATTTCCGTCGATGGGTCTAATTCCATTAACTGCTTTAAGTCAAGGATAGAAACATCATAAGCATTTTGAGCTGAAGTCACATTCAATTCGTCGGTGGCTACCTGACTTTTTGCTTGAGACAAATCAGCTAGCGTCCTGTTACCAACCTCGAAGTTTATCTCTTCAGCCTTAAGTTGTTCTTGAGAGAGAGCTAATTGCTGCTTACCTGCTGTTAGCAAATCCTGATTCGTCAGTGCCTCCAAATAAGTTGTTACAACAGCTAATACCAGATCATTCTTTATCCTCTCTGTATTACTCTGGTCTGCCAGCAAAAGATATTTATTGGCAGCCACCTCATTAACACGTTGAAACCCCTGAAAAATAGGTACTGACGCATTTACACTTCCATTCAAAGACTTGATTGACTCCGTCAGTCCACCGGTCAGCTGGTCAAAACTTTTTCCCCATCTTAAGCTCCCGTCAACTCCGGCGTTTAACCTTGGGTAGAAATTCATTTTCGATTGATAAACATCTTGCTCCGTCAAAGCTGCCTGAAACAACGCCTGTTTCACTTGTAAATTGTTTTTTTGTGCCAGCTCAATCGACTCCCTAAGCGTAATGACCTGTTGCGCATTTGCCGGAAACCAGAAAGCACCCAAACAAAGAAAAGCCAAAACAGCTATGTATTTTATGTAATAATTACGATCCTTCATTTGGCATATTTATCTAATTCAAAACTAAAGTCTTCCATTCCTATTCTTATATTTGCCTAACAAACATGTGGTATCCTATAAAATCACCTATTTGGCTTCGTTGGTTATATCCTCGGCTCATCTGGCATCATAGCCGTGATCTACCTTATTTATTTTTAACGTTTGACGATGGACCCATACCAGATGTTACACCTGCAATCTTAAATATTTTGAAAGAGTACCAGATTCAGGCTACTTTTTTTTGCGTAGGTGATAATATTAAAAAACATCCTGATATTTTCCAACGTATCCTAGACGAGGGTCACCGAGTGGGCAATCATACGCATAATCATCTCAAAGGCTGGAATACCCCCTATAATGACTACATAGAAAACGTCGAACATTGCAATCAACTTGCTCAAACAGACCTTTTCCGTCCTCCATACGGTCGAGGTACCAGAAAGCAATATCGGAAGTTGGAGAAACAGTATAAAATCATCATGTGGGATGTTATGAGTGGTGATTTTGATCGTACTATCACCCCTAAACAGTGTTTAAAAAACGTTTTGTCAACCGCAGAAAACGGTTCAATCATCGTTTTTCATGATAATATCAAGTCACGGGAACGTGTATTATATGCATTACCGAGAGCAATCGAATACTGGAAGAAAAAAGGGTATCGCTTCAAAACCTTGTAGGTACTGACCGCGTTAGCGCCAGACACATTTGTTCTATTATTACGTTATTCCATTATAAAGTAGACACTGTTACCAGCATACGCAGAAAAGTAGCCTAAGGCACCATTCGATATATTGGATGGAGGGTTGCCGGGCGAAGCAGATGTCGCCGTTTGAGATTGTACGCCTTTCCAAAAATTATAGCTCCCTTCATCGATGTTCCTTAATTCAACGACCACGCTATCTAGCGGATTCAGGTTTAATTCAAAATCATCTAGGTTAATTGTTACGTATTTCCCATTATTAAATTTATCATTATACAAAAACAGCGAGGGCACAACATCACCATTCACTTCCACCTCAAAATAGTAATAGTTTTTTTCCGCTGGCGGATCTTGAAATAAAACAAGGGGAGTTCGCCTTGTTTCATCGAAGGTCATAACGCTCACGCCGGTTGAATCGATTCGTACGACTTCCGGCATTCTCGACGTGGACTCATAGGTTTCGTTATCATACTCTACACGCAATGAATATTCCACACCTGGCCGACCCCGAAAATCACGAATGATATACTGTCCGTCTTGAAACTCAGAAAGTGCTTTCCAGGCATTATTGCCCTCTCTTAGAAAAACCCTTGCTCCCGTCACAGGCATTCTTCTTAGTTCCGAGTCGAAGGGTACTGTATGAGAAAGATTAACCTCCTGCCATTCCTGTAAGTTGCTAATCGTTCCTTCAATCATCAAAACAGGTTCGGCATCGCGCAGCTGTAAATCGATTACTTTCTCACATGAAGAGAGCAAAGCTGCGGAAAAAATAATTATAAAAAACGACAAGTTTTTCATCGCCTAAAAGTTAAAATTCCAAGTCACGGAAGGTATAATACCAAATAACGCGATTTTATAAGCCTCTGTTTGATTCGCCTCATTTTCCCTAAAATCAATAATATATGCGTTTTTGCGGCTATAAACGTTGTAGATACCAAAATCCCAAGTCGATTTAAGTTTACCTTTCGATTTTGGTTCATATGTAAAACCAATATCTAATCGATGATAATCAGGCATACGATAACCATTTCTCTCGGAATAATACCATATCGGTTTTCCGTCAGCAAGATATTTACCACTCGGAAAGGTAACTGCATTTCCTGTACTATAAACGAAGGTACTGGAAAGACTCCAACGATCATTAATTTCATACATCGCCACCAATGAAAGATCATGAGTTCGGTCCTGACGAGCATTAAACCAAGCCCCATTATCGATTTCCTGAAAGCTTCTCTCACTTTTTGACAAGGTATAACTTAGCCATCCGTTTAACCGACCCGTATGCTTTCGCAGATAGAATTCCAAACCGTAAGCCCTGCCATCACCATACAATAGATCAGCTTCAACGTTCGGATTTGCCTGGATATCAGCATTTGTCTTAAAATCAATCTGATTAGACATTTCTTTATAATACAGCTCTGCTGAAAACTCGTACTGATTATTCCGGAAATTTCTAAAATAACCTATTGCCCCCTGATCTGCTAACTGAGGTTTAATATTCTGACTCGTCATAGCCCATACGTCCGTCGGCAGCGAAGCAGTAGAATTACTCAACAAATGTAAATTCTGGCTATTCCTGTTATAAGAACCTTTTATACTAGATTGGTCATTCAATTTAAAGTTCAGCGATACCCGAGGTTCGAGCATGAAGTACTGTTCGACAATTGATGCATCGTCGTAATACACTGATTCAACTATATCTCCATCTTTATCATAGGTATTAAAAGTTCCCGGGCCAAGAGCAAGGAAACCAGAAACACGTAATCCATAAAGTGCATTTAACCGTTCGGTTATTTTCCAGTCATGGGAAATATAGGCATTCAGCTCCATCCCTTTTCTTGGTTCCGACGCAATCGACGATAAGGTAGTCGTATCTCGCGAAACAAAGTCGGCCGGACTAACCTTCTGGTTCAGTACATTAAATCCGAAGAAAAGAGAATGATTGTTTTTTGCGTAATATTGAAAATCCTGCTTCAGGTTAAAATTATCGACTATTGATGCAATATTAAAGTTTGCATCCTCATCAAATACATCGACATTATAATCAAAGCGTCCATAAATCAGTGACGTATTCGAGAATAACTGATTATTGAATACATGATTCCAGCGTAGGGTTGTTGTCGCATTGCCCCAATCAAACCCAAAAGTATTGGCATAACCTAAAACATCTTTCCCAAAATAACCCGACAAATAAAGCGTATTTCGCTCATTAAACTGATAATTTGCTTTTAGGTTCAGGTCATAAAAATAGAGTTTGCTTCCGTTTATCGTCGAATCAGGCGAAAGCTTTAAAAATAAATCAGCGTAAGTCCGTCTACCGCTAATGATAAAAGAACCCTTATCTTTTTTCAATGGACCTTCTACCGCTAGTCTCGAAGCAATAAGACCAAGTCCCCCTTTTGCCCTAAACTCCTTTTTATTCCCATCCAACATATGAATATCCAAAACAGATGCAAGCCGTCCGCCATACTGAGCTGGCATCCCCCCTTTATGTAAAGTTACTTCCTTTATAACATCTGAGTTAAATGTAGAGAAGAAACCGAAAAGATGTGACGCATTGTATACAGTAGCCTCGTCGAGAATAATAAGATTTTGGTCCGCAGCTCCACCTCTCACAAAAAACCCGCTACTACCTTCTCCACCAGATATAACCCCTGGCAACAACTGTACGGTCTTCAAGATATCCTTTTCACCGAACAAAACCGGTACTTTCTCGATATCCTGAACCTGAAAGTTATTCGCACCCATTATCGGCGAATTAATATTCTTTGCAGCAGAATTTGCATTAACTTCAACTGCGTCTAACGTTGTCGCCGACTCCAATAGGATTGTAAATGTAGTATCCTTGTCGAGGATGAGCGACTGGGTGGTCGATTGGTAACCTATAAAGCTGGCTACTAACTCATACTCACCCGCCGCCATCGTCAGTGAAAAAAATCCGTAGCCGTTGGCTACTGCTGTATTTTCACCAGCACGGATTGACGCACCAATGAGTGTCTCGCCCGTCGCAGCATCACGAACCGTTCCGCTTACTGAATATTGCTGAGCAAAACACAACTGAGCAAAGCAGAATAACGCAAATGATAAAAGGCCACGTATTGGAGAGATACTCATTATTTAGATAATGTCACAATCGATCCTTTTCAAAACACGCGTATTTTCAAAACTCACCTCGCTACGGTCCGGATAAATATAAATTCCATTTACTTCTTCTGTAGCTCCCTTTCCTAAAAAATACTGATCGTTTTTCTTAAGAAATAACCTCTGCACTTTATTATCCATACCTTCTGCTTGAAATTCATGAACAAGAACTAGAGTATCGCCAATCACTTCTCCTGTTACTTCACCAAAACTGCTATCCATCTGATAATTCACAAACTCAAGTCGTCCTGTCACTTTTGATTGCTCATCAATCTCGATATTCAACTTTAACGAATCCTTACCGGCAACCTCGAGATAACACTCTTTCGTCAACACACCATTATTAACTTCACCGTCAATACCATGAAAAACGGTATCTCCTGATGCCTTTGTGAGAGAGTCAGTCTCTACAGACTCACTCTCTTGTCGATTGGATTGACAAGCGACCAACAAGATGATAGCTAAAAATGAAACTAGATTTAACTTATTCATAATCTATATCTTAAATATTCAAATTCTATCTACGAATATATATTATTTGCATGCCTTTCAAGAATCGCATATATAATATCATCCACTTCATCCTTATAATCAACATCTACAATGCGATTACTCTCTAACCAATCTCTAATTTGAACGTCGTTTTCTGGTTTAATATTGCGAACAACCGGTACACCCAGATCTTTCAAAGCAGCAGCGTTCAGGTGCTGCTCATATTGGTTTTTCATTGGAATTACCAATAACTTCTTTTTCAGAAACAAGGCTTCCGCAGGCGTTTCGAAACCAGCACCGCATAATATACCTTCGGAACTGGCCATGCTTTCGATGAACAATGTATTATCGATTGGCTGAAAACTGATGTTATTCGATGTAAATTTTCGCTTATTATGTTTTGAAAACACATCCCACTTTACATCCGGGAATCGAGATAGATACCTCAATAAAGCCTCGTCATCGTAGGAAGGCAAATACACAGTATAATGGCCCTTATTAGTTCGCTTTTTCTCCCGAACCTGCTGACGAATAATTGGGGTAAAGATATTATTAGCGTAAGACTGAAAATGAAAACCATAAGCCTCATCATGTGGGGCATAATGCTTTAAAATAAACTTCCCTAATCGATCTATTTCTTCTGTGTTGGGAGCAGAGTGATCAACTGCTGCTGCTTGGTGGCTCAAAGCTATACAAAACTTTTCCTTTAAATTACAAGCCCATGAGCTTACCGGTTCAAAATCATTGATCACTAAATCATAGTCTTGTACCGGGCACGCATTTACCTCTTTAATAAACAACCTAAATTTAGAATGCACGAAGGTTTTCCATAGGTCTACTCCGCCGTGTTTGCCAAAAATAAAACTTAAACCGTTGAGTCGGTACTTTATATCGAACGGAAGATTAATATCAGCTTGCGTTCCGCTCAGCAATATATCAACATTGGCATGTTTCCGCAAAGAGGGGACAATATCCATGGCTCGACACAGATGACCGTTCCCCGTTCCCTGAATAGCGTACAAAACATTCATCTCCCCTATTTTATATTAAACGAAATGCTTAATAAGGTATCTTCAATTTCCGATAAAGTTTTGACAATAACCATATCGGTCCGATCAGAAGAAACTTCAAATCTGTTAAAAATGAAGGCTTCTTACCTTCAATTTTATGTCCTATAAACTGTCCGATCCACGACAACACAAATATAATAGCGCAGACCATCCATACAGGTAAACCACCAGCAGCCTCCCAATACTCTAATTGCACAATAAAAAAGCTGAATATCCCAATAACAAACAGCATTCCGTAAGATAAAGTAGGTGAAAGTTGTAGATAGTAATAAATCACAAAAGCAATCAGAAATGAAGCCCAATTAACGAAACCATTCATCGATCCCAACCATGATATATGCGGAAATGGAATCATCCAAACCAAGCCAAGAAGGCTAAACGTAATTAATGGCACACAAATCCAATGGATCAGGACGTTTGTTGTGTTTTGGTGGCTTTGAGCATATTCAATAAACAGTCCCTCAATCTTACCAGGAACCTTGCCTTTCTGCTTATTTGTTGTACCCATTTTTATTTAGCAAATGACACCGAGCGCGTTTCCCGGATAACAGTAACCTTAATCTGTCCAGGGTACGTCATTTCCGTCTGAATTCTATTAGAAATATCAGCTGCTAGAATCTCTGATTGAGCATCCGATATTTTTTCACTCTCCACTACTACCCTTAGCTCTCTACCCGCCTGAATCGCAAACGTTTTTTCTACTCCCGGATATGACAAAGCCAGTGATTCCAAATCTTTCAATCGCTTAATATAACTTTCAACCACTTCTCTCCGCGCACCCGGTCTAGCGCCCGATATCGAGTCACATGCCTGAATAATTGGCGAAATCAATGAAGTCATTTCAATCTCGTCGTGGTGTGCTCCAATTGCATTACAAACTTCCGGATGCTCTTTATACTTTTCAGCCAGTTGCATACCAAGTAATGCGTGCGGTAGATCAGGATTATCATCTGGCACCTTACCTATATCATGTAACAACCCAGCTCGTTTGGCAAGCTTTACATTCAGACCTAACTCTGCAGCCATGGTCGCACAGAAATTAGCCACTTCACGAGAGTGCTGCAAAAGATTTTGACCATAAGAAGAACGATAACGCATCCTTCCCACCATACGGATCAGTTCAGGGTGTAAACCGTGAATTCCCAAATCAATTACGGTTCTTTCCCCTATCTCTACAATTTCCTCTTCAATCTGCTTTTTAGTCTTCGCTACAACTTCTTCTATACGAGCCGGATGTATACGTCCATCGGTAACCAATCTATGCAGAGCCAATCTGGCAATTTCTCTACGAACCGGGTCAAAGCCTGACAAGATAATGGCTTCAGGCGTATCATCTACGATAATCTCAATACCGGTAGCAGCCTCCAAAGCACGAATATTCCGACCTTCACGACCAATAATCCGACCTTTAATTTCATCGCTTTCAATATGGAAAATAGAAACCGTATTTTCAATTGCACTTTCGCTCGCCTGTCTTTGAATCGTCTGGATGACAATTTTCTTTGCTTCTTTACTTGCTGTCAACTTTGCCTCGGCAACAATGTCTTTAATTTGGCTCAAAGCCTTTGTCCTTGCCTCTTCCCTTAAATTATCAACTAATTGATTTCTGGCATCTTCCGCAGACAATCCAGCGATAGATTCCAATTGTTTTATTTGTTGATTTTTCAATGTTTCAACCTCTTCCTGCCGCTTCTCATTAAGTTCAGTCAAGCGCTCTAAATTTTTTCGCTTATTTTCTAGTTCCTGGCTTTCCCGGTTTATTTTCTCCAATCTTTGGTTAGCATTTTGCTCTTTCTGCCTCAAATTGTTTTCACGCTGATTTAGCGTATTATTACGCTGGCTGATTTCCTTTTCATGCTCTGATTTTAGTTGCAGATACTTTTCCTTCGCCTCCAATAATCTATTCTTCTTCAAATGCTCAGCGTCCTGCTCAGCTTCCTTCAAAATCTTTTTAGCTTTATTCTGAACAGCTATTTCCTGCTTTCTAAACACCTTTCTCAGCAGGTAACGACCTATCACGAGCCCTATTATCAATCCTAAAATTATGTATAGTATTATTTCCATGTTGATTATTATATTAAGTTCCTAACAAAAAAAGCCACAGTAAATTTAAGGTCTTATGTATTAAAAACTTCTCATTTACAGGATTTGCGTTTTGATCATTTCTAGATGAACGAGTCAAATTGAATACATCTCATTTTCACGCATGTAATATTGAAGCGTTAAGTTTTTAATAGTAAAACCTACATTTAACTGCGGCTAAACTTTTATGGCTCTATTTTAAAGAACGTTATTCGCTAAAGAAATCTGCCAGGATTTCGTCCAGTTGCTGAACCTTTTTCGCAACATCTTTATCCTCGTGTTTAGAGGCCTCCTCAGCCTTCAATGACGCAGTTGCATAATGCAACACGCACATCGAAAGCAAATCCTGTTTGTCACGCACCGCGTAGTTCTCCTGAAACTCCTTGATGCGATCGTTTATTAGCTTAGCAGCTCTTCTTATAATCTCTTCTTCTTCTGTTGTAATACGAAGAGGATATATCCGATCTGCTATATTTATTTTTATGGAAATCTCTCCCATTTTCGAGCCTTGTTCGCCGGCAATCTGCCGTCTTTATTTTAATAACAAAATACACTTGTCAATTTCACGCACAAAATCGTCAATTTTTTGCTTTATGCCAAGATTTTTTTCATTTAATAATTCAGCCGTCTCATTTAGTCCATCCAATGTGCGTGCAACACCGAGTGCTTTTACCTTTTCTTCTAGGCTCTTAATCTTTTCTGTACTAGTTTCTACCGCTACCTGTAAGGATTGATTTTCCAATTTTAATAAATCATTCTCTTCTTGTAATGTAACACACAGGTCAATCATCTTAGCAGAACGATCAACAATTCGATCTAGTTGTGCAGAAACAGTTGGCATATCTCTATCAATTATTTTCTTATTTCAGCATTGAGTTCTTTCTCAAAGTTACGTATAAATTTCTGAATGATGGAATCAATCTGCTTATCCGTTAGCGTTTTTTCCTCGTCCTGAAACACAAAACTCAAGGCATATGATTTTTTGCCTTCCGGAAGTTTATCTCCCTTGTATACGTCAAAGACGTTAACTTCCTTCAGTAATTTACGTTCAGTTTTCTCCGCGAGCTCCTTCAACGATGCGAAACTCACACCTTCATCAATCAAAACTGCTAAATCTCTCCTCATTGATGGGAATTTTGAAATCTCTTTGTATACAATCTTATTTTTTCGAATCGCTTTCAGAATTGTATCCCAATGAAACTCAGCATAAAACACTTCTCCTTGCACATCAGTCAGTTTTAATGCCTCTTTACTTACCGCACCAAAGTTCACAAATTCCTTATCGCCCCTGTGATAGGTCAGTCCGTAAGACAAACCTGGAGCTGTTAAGTCTCTAACCTGAAGTACATCCAGTTTTAAACGCGCCAGGAGACCGTCAACAACACCCTTCATATCGTAGAATGAAATTTTATCTGACGTGGCGTTCCATTGTTCACTTTCCTGGTTACCCGTCATAAACAAGCTCAAATGTTTATTTTCAACATATCCTTCAGTTTCTTTAAAGTAAACATTCCCAAATTCAAATAGCCTAAGATTAGGGTACTTTCTTTTCTGGTTATAGGCAATCACACCTAGCCCTGAATACAACAAACTTTGGCGCATCGTATCCAGATCGCTGCTCAACGAATTTAGAATCTTGACAGCCCGGTCAGAATCAGTCGCATAGGCAGATTTCGTCAATGAGTTGTTCAATATCTCATGAAATCCATTACCAATTAAAAGATCTGAAATTTGATCCTGTACCGCATCCTTGTCAGGTTTTGGAGATGTATTCAGAGACGCTTTTATCTGCTGTTTAATTTCAATATTATTATAACCATAGATCCTTAAGACCTCCTCAATAATATCAACTTCACGGTTTACATCAACCCGGTATGGAGGCACCTCTAACTCTAGCCCATCCTCACTTTCTGAAACTACTTTAATATCTAGCGCCTCGATAATCGATTTAATCTCCGCACTCGGAATATCCTTTCCTATTAAACTACGCACGCGTGCATAACTTACAGAGATTTTAAACGGCTCTATCGGTTTCGGGTAAACATCTGAAAGACCACCAACAAGCTTTCCTCCGGCAATTTCCAGAATCAACTTCACAGCCCTCTTCAATGCATATACCGTAATATCAGGGTCCGTACCTCTTTCAAAACGAAACGAAGCGTCGGTTTTCAAACCGTGATGTTTTGACGTTTTTCGTACCGATACCGAATTAAAATAGGCGCTCTCCAAAAAGACACTCGTCGTGTCTGCTGTCACTCCTGAGGAAAGCCCACCAAACACACCCGCAATACACAGTGGTTTCTCTTCGTCACAAATCATTAAATCCTCATCCGTCAGCTCCCTTTCTACTTCATCCAGCGTGACGAATTTCGTTCCCTGTGGGAGCGTTTTTACGACAATATGCCTGTTTTTTATTTTTTCGGCATCAAAAGCATGTAAAGGTTGACCCAGCTCATGCAATACATAGTTTGTAATATCTACAATATTATTGATAGCACGAATCCCAATACTCGCTAATCGGTCTTTCAACCACTGTGGAGACTCCTTTACCGTAACTCCTTCAATCGTTGTAGAGCTGTATCTTGGACAATCAGTACTATCCTCTACTGTCACTTTAATATTTGGCGTACCTTCCTCAATATCAACAACCTTTGACAACAACACCTTTCTTCTTAAATAGGCTGCAATATCGCGGGCAACCCCAATATGTGATGCTGCGTCCGCACGGTTGGGAGTCAAGCCTATCTCAAATACATAATCATCTTGCAATCCGAAATAATCCTTCGCCCGGGTGCCCACCACTGCCTCATCCGGTAATACCATAATTCCATCATGTGACTGACCTAAGCCAATTTCATCCTCCGCACAGATCATTCCTTCTGAAGCCTCTCCTCTGATTTTAGCTTTTTTGATTTTGAATGGCTCTCCCTCCACCGGATAAACTGTTGTGCCAACACCCGCCAAAACAACTTTTTGCCCTTTCGCAACATTGGGCGCACCGCATACCACGTTCAATATTTCTGAACCGTTGTTAACAGTCGTCAGGTTCAGTTTGTCTGCGTTCGGATGTCGTTCGCACGTCAAAACCTCGGCAACCACTAGACCTTCCAGTCCGCCAGGAATGCTTTGAACGGTTTCGAGACTTTCAACTTCCAAACCGATATTGGTTAATATTTCAGATAGTTCTTCAGGCGATTGATCAAATTTTATAAAATCTTTGAGCCAATTATATGATATTCTCATTCGAGTATGGTGCTATTGTTATATTGATGATGTGCAAAGATATAAATTCGCGCTAAGTTTGCAGAATCTATAGTTCGCCTTCATCAGAAAAACTGTAGTAGGAATGATTTGCAAAGATCAAATGATCTAACACCCTAATATCCAACAATCGACCACCTTCTACTATTTTTCTTGTCAGTACCCTGTCCTGTTCACTCGGCTTTAGATTACCCGACGGATGGTTATGACTTAAAATAATAGAAGTCGCTTTATATTGAAGCGCCGCCTCAAACACCAATTTCGCATCCACCACGGTCCCTGCCCTACCGCCTTTACTAATCAGATGGACTCGTTGAACTCGATTTGCCTGATTTAACAATAAAATCCAAAACTCCTCATTATTCAAATCAGAATATTTCGGCTTTAAGACATCAAACACGTCCCTACTGCTTGTTATCTGCTTACGCTCATGAAGCGGTGTTTCTTGTCTCCTACGCCCTAATTCCAAAGCAGCTACAATAGTTATAGCCTTCGCTTCACCAATGCCTTTAAATCTACACAAATCCTGAACAGTAAACTTCGATAACTCATTCAAGTCATGGTTCGCTTCTGACAGTATCCTTCTGCTCAGTTCCACTGCAGACTCATTTCTGGAACCGCTCCCAATCAAAATCGCTATCAATTCCGCATCAGTCAGCGCACGCCGACCCTGTGTCAACAGCTTTTCCCTTGGCCTGTCCTCTTCGGCCCAGCTATGGATAGCCAAATGTTGGTGTTTATCATAAATTTCCATTATGCTGACGAATATAGCCAAGTAAAGCATCAAAAGGAAATTCTGACAATTAGCCGGAATTAAGTATCAAAATCTATATATTCACGCCAAAATTATTCTGTGTGAAAAAAGCAATACTCTTACTTGCGGTTACCGTTACCTTAGCAGCTTGCGCTAGTATAAGCAATACAAAAAAATCAGACGACCCTCAATGGATCAGCCTATTTAATGGGAAAGACCTGAATGACTGGGTCATAAAAATCAACAAACACGAAGTGAATGACAATTTTGGTAATACGTTTCGCGTAGAAGACGGTCTTTTACGGATTTCCTATGACGGTTACGAAAATTTTGATGAGAAATATGGTCATATTGCCTATAAAGAACCATTCTCCTATTATTTACTGAGGGTGGAATACCGGTTTCACGGAGAACAGGTTGCAGGCGGACCTGGTTGGGCGTTTCGCAACAGTGGCGCTATGCTACACGGCCAGGATCCCTATACCATGCTAAAGAATCAAGATTTTCCAATCTCCATTGAAGGCCAATTTTTAGGAGGCGACGGCACGAACAAGCGCAGTACAGGTAATCTATGCACTCCGGGCACCAATGTTATACTCGACGGTGAACTTTACACACCTCATTGTGTCAACTCGAGCAGCAAAACCTATCACGGCGACCAATGGGTACAAGCCGAATTTCTGGTTTTAGGCGATTCCGTTGTGCATCACATAATCGAAGGCGATACCGTCCTGACTTATGAGAAGCCTCAAATCGGCGGTGGAGGTGTTGACTTTTTCGATGAAAAAGTAAAGGAAGATGGAAAACCCCTATCGTCAGGCTACATCTATTTACAAAGTGAAAGCCACCCTGTTGATTACCGCAAAGTAGAAATAGTTAATCTTGAACCCTACAAAGCAGATAAAAGAAAACTGGATGAAGTCTTGTCCAAACTAAGAAATAAGAAATAGGACTAAGAAATAAAAGAATCAACGAACAACAAAAAGGGCTACCGTTTCGGTAGCCCTTTTTGTTGTTTTGTATTTAATCTCTTAAATATCCAATCAAATTGATTTATGATAAGGTATTAACAAATTTGGTTAAGCGCGATTTGTTATTACTAGCTTTCTTTTTATGAATAACATTTTTCTTTGCCAAACGATCTAGCATAGAAACAACAACTGGTAATTGTGCTACTGCCTCTTCTTTAGAAGTAGTTGAACGCAACTTCTTAATAGCATTACGAGTTGTTTTAGCTTGGTAACGATTTCTTAAGCGCTTCGCAGCGTTTGCTCTGATTCTCTTTATCGCTGATTTATGATTTGCCATTTTTTAGCTTAGTTTATCCAATTATGTTTTTCGGACTGCAAATATAGCGTGAACATTTTAAATTATCAAACTTTTTAAAAATTTATTCTTTTGAAAATTGCTGCCGGCTTGCTATGTTAGTGTCTTTTAAATTTGGAAGATGCGATACTTGTTTATTTATGGCTTTGCAGCTTTTCTAATCACAACATTAAGTTCATGGGGGTTTCACGCTCACCGAATTATTAACCGTGCTGCCGTATACACCTTACCCAGCTCATTATCAAAATTTTACAAAAACAACATCGAGTATATAAGCGAAAATTCCGTAAATCCCGATAAAAGGCGCTATGTCAGTCCGGGCGAGGCAGAACGTCATTTTATTGATATTGATACCTACGGGCCCGACCCCTTCGAAAGCATTCCCAAACGGTGGGATGAGGCGGTGGCAAAATTCTCTGAAGACAGCTTGCGCAAGCGTGGCATCGTGCCCTGGCAAATTCACCTCAGCTATTATCAATTGGTCGAAGCTTTCAAAGAAAAAAATATCAATCAGATTTTAAGAATTTCGGCAGATATCGGTCATTACATCGCTGATGCACATTCACCGCTTCACACTACTGAAAACTACAATGGACAACTTAGTGGGCAAGAAGGCATTCATGGCTTTTGGGAAAGCAGACTACCCGAACTCTTTGCTCATGAATACAATTACTTCGTCGGTCGCGCTTCTTATATCGAACAACCCCTATCTCACGCATGGGATATCGTCAAAAGCAGCTCATTATTAACTGATACGCTCTTGCACATCGAAAAACAGTTGGACAGTCTCACAGCTCCCGATCAGAAGTTTATCTATGAAACCAGAAACAATATTTTGATCCGAACCTACTCAAAAAATTACTCCCGTAGCTATCACGAAGCACTTGGCGGAATGGTCGAAAGACAGATGCAGGCCTCTATCCTCTCCATCGGCAGTTATTGGTATACCGCCTGGGTCGACGCCGGTCAACCTGATCTATAGAGTTCCATTTGTGGAAAATATTCTTACTTTTGGCGCTCAATTTTTTGTTTATGATAAGAAAACTACTCCTTACCGTTGCAGCCTCTGCTCCTATTTTTGCAGCACAGGCACAGATTAGCTCAGACACGAACGATCAGACACTTAATGAAGTTGTCATCACCGAAAACAGGTTACAGCTACCCGTTACAGGCCAAAACAGAAATGTGTACATTCTTGACAAAGAACAAATTAAGACACTCCCTGTCCAATCCGTAAACGAGCTCCTAAGCTATGTTTCCGGAGTCGACGTCAGACAACGAGGTCCATGGGGCGCACAAACTGACATCAGCATCGATGGCGGAACCTTCGAGCAAACGATCATCTTATTAAACGGCGTAAAGATGGTCGACCCCCAAACGGGGCACAACACCATGAACCTTCCTGTATCAATCGGCATCATCGAAAGAATTGAAGTACTCAAAGGCTCAGCCGCCAGAATCTACGGAATCAACAGCCTTACCGGTGCTATCAACATCGTGACTGTCAAACCCAACCGAACCGGAATCGAAGCTCAGGCCAACACCGGAACCAATTTTAAAGACAACGAAGAAAACCCTGATAAAATTTATTCATCAAAAGGCATCCAAATAGCCGGAAGCTATGCCGATGAAAACCAAAATCATCTCCTTTCCGGCGATCTTCAAAGTGGTTCTGGACACCGCTATAATACAGCCTTTAAAAATCACAAACTGTTTTACCAAGGCAACGTGCAGTTAAGCCCGCGTGAGCGTCTATCTATCATGGCCGGCTATATTTACAATAATTTTGGAGCTAATGGTTATTACGCTGCGCCCATTGACAAAGAAGCACTTGAAATTGTTCAGACAGGCATCGGATCTGTCACCTATTCCAATCAAGTAAATGATCGGCTAAGCATATCCCCAAGAATCAACTATCGTTACAATTATGACGACTATCGTTTTTATCGAAACGACCTTGCCACCGCCAGGAACCAACATTACACCCATGTACTCAGTCCGGAGCTAAATGCAAACTACCGGACCGACTTTGGTGATTTTGGTTTTGGAGCAGAAGCACGCTTTGAAAAGATCAACAGCTCCAACATCGGCGACCATACCCGTAAAAATGTTGGGATCTATGCTGAATTCGGAACCGAACAGATCAAAGACTTTCAGATCAATGCCGGCGCTTATGTCAACTACAATAGCGCATTCGGCTGGCAGGTATACCCCGGTTTAGATTTAGGCTACAGCATCAACTCTTACTGGAATCTATATGTTAATACCGGTACCGGTCAGAGAATTCCTTCGTTAACCGACTTATACTACGATACCCCCAGCAATGTCGGCAATGAAAACCTCGAGGCAGAAAAATCATGGTATGCTGAAGGAGGGATCAAATATAACAACGATAAAGTCCGTATGAACGCAAGCTACTTCCATCGCTCGGTAGATGACTTTATCGATTGGGTACGCTTAAACGAGGAACAACCTTGGCGCTCCGAAAACTTTCTCAAGAATACGGTGAATGGTCTAAACATGAGCATCGATTATCGCAGTCAGCTAAATCGCATTAATTTAATGACCGGTCTTTCCTACACCTATCTTGATCCGGTTCTAGAAAGTAAAGATCCTGAATCTAATCTATCCAAATACGCTATCGAAAGCCTGCGTCATCAATTAGTAGCAAAAGCAACACTTGGCTATGAAGGATTTAACGTAACCCTAACCGAGCGTTTTCAAGAACGCATCAATTACAAAAGCTATTTCATTACCGATGCCAGAGTCAGCTATCACTGGCGCTCCTACGCTATCTTCGCGAATGCGAGCAACCTCTTCGATACCGAATACATCGAAGTAGCTGCTACGCCTATGCCTGGAAGATGGTATAACCTCGGTATAAAAGTCAGTTTATAAAGACTGGTAATAGGTAAATGCGTCTTTAATTTTATCCTCTTCAAGATATAAGTTAAAGCTGCATTTACCTATTTCTTGCAACAGAGCAAAACCAATTCTCCCCCCCACATTCTTTTTATCATTCTTCATGATTTCCAACAGACTCTCAAAGCTCGCAGATTTTAATTCATAACTTGGAAATACAGAGCGGATATATTGAACCAATTCTTCCAACTGCTCTGCCCTTAATCCATTATGCTTATGCGAAAGAAAAGCCTCACAGATCATCCCCACAGCAATTGCTTCCCCGTGCAATAAAGGCTCCGCATCATTCTCAATCGAATAAGTTTCCACCGCATGGCCAATGGTATGTCCAAAATTCAAAATCTTTCTCAAACCCTTCTCTTTTGGGTCCTCTGTCACCACCTCATTCTTAATCTCCACAGAGCGGTAAATCAACCCAGCATCCGGATTCTCAAAATCGAAAGCTTTCAATGCCTGGAAATAGTCAGCATCAAAAATAAACCCATGCTTAATCATCTCAGCAAAGCCAGAAACAAGCTGCCTCTGATCCAGCGTTTTCAAAAATTCAGTATGAATATACACCGCCTGAGGCTGAGTAAACGTGCCTATAATATTCTTAACCGAATCCAGGTCGATGCCAGTCTTTCCCCCAACTGAAGCATCCACCTGGGACAACAAGCTAGTCGGAACCTGAATAAAGTCTATCCCTCTCTTATAAGTCGAAGCCGCAAAGCCACCCAGGTCGGTCACTACTCCACCGCCTAAATTAATCATCAGAGAATTTCTCTCTGCACCAAAATCAAGCAACATCTTCCAAACCCCAATGCAGAAATCAATATTCTTATTTTCCTCCCCAGGATCAACCTCAATAATATCATATTTAAAATCAGCCGGCATCAATTTAGTCAATACCGGCAAACAAAACTCACCAGTATTCCGGTCTGTCAACACAAATACCTTATCATATTTCCTTTCGGCCAACAAATCGCCCAGATGCTTAAAATCATCGTCAAAAACAACCGAATAACCTATGCTTTGTATATTTTCCATATTTATCGTCAAAACCTTAATTCGCTTATATCACTTTGATTGTGTGTCCTGCAAACTCTACTTTCATCCCAGGTCTCACTTTAAAGCGCTTCCGCAGTTCTACTTCACCATCGCGTTTCACCAAACCCTCCGTCACTACAGCCTGTGCCTCGCCGCCATTTTCCACCAAGCCTGTAGCCTTTAATAAAGAAATCAAGGGAATAAATTCAGAATCAATTTTAAATTCAGTCATAGCGCCGAAGTTACAAAAAACGCTTAAAATCGCTCACTATTTTAAACCAATTTATTTTTAACTTTGTCCAATGAAAACACACCTTTCAGCGGTTCCAGAAAGCAAGCAAGCCTTGTCATTCGACAATACCGAAATTGCATTCAAGAGCAAGACAGACGCTGATCTTAAACAAGCCTACTGGCTATTCAAGTTAATCTCAAGCAACACGCTTGTTAGAGTAGGCAGTCCTCTAGCTAATCTAGCTTTACGGATCGGGTTACCCATCAAAGGGATTATCAAGAAAACCATTTTCCACCAGTTTTGTGGCGGACAAACCATCGAAGACTGTGAACAAGCCATCAATTCGCTTGCAGAATACCATGTGCACACCATCCTTGACTATTCCGTTGAAGGCGAAGACATAGAAGCCGATTTTGACGAAACCTGTCAAGAGATTCTAAGAACTATCGAACGGGCAAAACATGACCCCAATATCCCGTTCTCCGTATTCAAGCCAACCGGATTGGGAAGAACCGAACTATTCGAAAAGGTTAATAATAAAGAAGAGCTAAGCCCTTCCGAAGAACAAGAGTTCGAACGCATCAAACAACGCATCGACCGGATTTGCAGAAGCTGCTATGAAACTAATCTATTAGTTCTAATCGATGCAGAGTTTTCGTGGACTCAAGATGTTTTCGACGACATTGCCAGAGAGATGATGCAAAAATACAATCGTGAAAGAGCCATCGTCTACAATACCTACCAGCTCTATCGTCACGATAAGCTAGCCTCTCTCAAAGCAGACTACTATTTTGCTGAAACTGCAGGTTTTTATCTCGGGGCAAAACTCGTTCGCGGTGCTTATATGGAGATCGAACGCGAACGCGCAGAAGAAAAAGGCTACCCATCGCCTATCCAACCAAACAAAGCCGCATCAGACAGAGACTTCAATGCAGCCATCATCTTCTGCCTAGATCATCTAGACCGGATTGCCTTTATGGCTGGCACCCACAACGAAGAAAGCTCTAATCTTCTAGCAGAAGAAATGAACAAGCGTGCTATCCAGCACAGTCATTCAAATATCTATTTCGCCCAATTATTAGGGATGAGTGATCATTTGAGTTTTAACCTCTCTGAAGCCGGCTACAACGTCGCTAAGTACATGCCTTACGGTCCCATTGTCTCCGTTATGCCCTATTTGATACGTCGTGCGCAAGAGAACACCTCTGTAGCCGGACAAACCAGTCGTGAGCTTAGTCTAATCACCAAAGAAATCAAAAGACGTAAACAAAACCGTTAGCTGTTACAAGCCCAAGCGGTCAACAATATTTCTCAACGGCTCTGGTCTCTCCACCAGAGCCGTTTTTATTCCCAGCTTACTTGCCGCCTCCAAGTGTTGCGGACTATCATCGATAAACAAGGTCTCTTCAGGCACCAAACCGTGCGTATTCAACACAAATTCAAAAATCTCCGCATTCGGTTTCCTCATCCCCATCAGATGTGAGTAATAATCCTTTTCAAAGAATGAAGAATTATCATCCAGATCGAAATTATCTTTCAGGTATCGCATAATATAATCATAATGCATTTCATTGTTATTGCTCAACAAAAAAGTCCGGTACTTATCCTTCATTTCCAATAGCACGTCATGATTGCCTTCTGCGATACCCACCAAAAGCGCGTTCCATGCATTGTTAATATCATCATCCAGCAGATCCGGTTTTCCAGCTATCCGTCGCACCTCATTTCTAAACTCTGCCGGACTGATAGAACCCAGGTCCAATTGATCAAACAGCTCATTCTGCACTTTATGCGTAAAAAACGAAGCCGTATCCGGAATCCCGATATCCTTAAACGCCTGTTCCAATTTCTGAAAATCCAGTTCAAAAATTACATTACCATAATCGAAGATGATATTCTTTATATTTTGCATATTTTTTTCAATATCTACATACAAATATGTACATTTGCAATCGCAAAACCCAAAAAGAATTGCCGCGCCTATAGCTCAGTTGGTTAGAGTAGAAGACTCATAATCTTTTGGTCCCTGGTTCGAGCCCAGGTGGGCGCACTGAAAAACCCTGTAAGCAATTAACTTACAGGGTTTTTATATGGGCTAAAAGGCGGATGGTACGGAACATGAAAGCTATTTTTGCGATAAGCGACCTAAATATGTTATCTATATTTTCAATCCGCTAGCGGAGAATACCTCTCTTGAATAATGTTGAAATGATGGAGTTGATGCCCGATAATATTGTAACCCATCGCAAAAACAGACATTTGAGTGTCTTTGAATCTGCAATTTGCTGAAAGTGTTTCATGATTATAAGTGTCAAACATCGCTTTGGTCGCCACACGAACTGCACGGAGTTCTGCAAGCAGCTGTTCCATTGTTAAATCATTCGCATTTGAATTGTCGGCCATAGCAATATGGTCATTTCCACTTGGGAGCGAGCCCTCTTGACGAGCACCAAGCATTGTCCGATAGCACCAAATACGTTCCCAATCGGTCAGATGTTGTATTATTTGATTGACTGTCCACTTCCCTTTCGCATACACTTTTAATCCAATACGTTTTAATTCTTCAATGTCGACATCATCAATTTGCCTCAAGCTTTGATCGAAAGCCTCTGTAAGCTCTATATCCTCATTCAAATTGATATAATAATCGAAATAGTCTGGAAGTTCTGTAATGTCTGATCTTTTCATTGATTTTGAGGTTTTACTTGTTCGTCTATCGTTCTCGCTTGTTTTAGTATCCTGCGTTACTGTTATGATAACCGTTATATCAGCTTCTATCAAACTAATATAAAAAAAAGTTCATGGACTCTTCAACTTTTTAGATAAGAAGCACCCGAACATTCTTTCTTAACTTAAGTGCATCGTATCGAAACTTCATCCCCATAGATTTGTTCAATAACAAACATCATTACCCTCACTGATATGGAAACAACAAAAGTAATATTAGAAGAAAAAGGCCGCGGAGAAATTCAACTATCCTCAGATGGTAACAAAGCGGGAAAAATGGATATTTCAGTACATGCACCTCGACTAACCGTATACCATACTGAAGTCGATCCACAATACGAAGGTCGCGGATTTGCAAAATTACTATTAACGGAACTGGTATCCTATGCACGTGAGAACAACTTAAAAATAGTCCCCCTCTGCCCTTTCGTGCATGCACAGTTCAAGCGTCAACCTGAGGAATATGAAGATATATGGTTTAAAAAAGAAGATTAAAACGAGCGCTAAGAAATGAAATACATCATGGAAAAGCCGGTAAAGGCTATAATCGGAGAACAAAAATACAAGACCTCCATTCACTGGCGAAACGGTGAATTCATTACCGATGAGCCCGAAAAAATTGAAGGGAAAGATCTAGGTCCAGATCCTCACACTTTACTCTTATCTTCACTAGTGGCTTGTACTGCAGCAACATTGAGAATGTATATCGACCACAAAAAACTTAATATCCCTGAAATTACAGTAGAAGCAAATCTCGGTCAACGGATTAACAGTAGAACCGGCGAAATCACAACCCGTATCGATAAATCTATTTCCTTCGGTGATACGGAAGTAGACGATAAGCTTAAACAACGGCGAATAGAAATTTCTGGAAGCTGCCCGATCTCTAAAATTCTGAAAGGGAATGTTACGATCGAAACACCGGACGACCAATAATTCCTCACAAATCAAAATTTCAATATCTTTACGTAGTTATAAATCGAAATGCATTTAAACGTTGAATTGGTGAAACAGTTTCACTAATGCTAATGTCACGCAAAATTTAAAAATATGATTTACGTAATTATCGGAACGAGTTTGCTTTTTGTTGCAATTGGATTTATTCTCACCGAAAATAACGCCAAATACCTTCTTTCGGGCTACAACACAATGAACGAACAAGATAGAAAGAAGGTGGACATTCATGCATATATCCCCTATTTCCGAAATTTCCATATATTCTTAGGAATATCCTTTGCGGTGCTTGGGTCTATCTTAGTATATTTTGTCGACGACAATGCCGGCGGAATATTTTTAGGGATTTATCCCATTGTCGCCTATATCTATTTTATCTCAACAAGTTCAAAATATTCGAAAGGACTTAGTGAAAAATGGAATAAAATAGGAATTGTTGTACTCATATTCACACTACTCATTGTTGTCTGGCTTTTAGGGTATGCATTTAAAGAAAACAAAATAAGCATTGATTCTGAGAGCATATCTTTTAGAGGAAGTTATGGAGAGAGGTTAACTGAAGCTGAAATCCAAAGCGTTGAGCTAATCAAACAATTGCCTGAAATCACTTTAAAGACAAATGGATTTGCACTTGGAACAATAAATAAAGGTTATTTCAAAACAAGAAATGGAGAAATAGTAAAACTGATTTTGAATTCGGACAACAAACCTATTATTCTATTTACTAAGACTGACGGTAAGAAAATTTATTATTCCGCAAAAGATAAATCAAATGAACAAATACTAGATGAAATAAGAAAAATTTTACCCAACATCGTTTATAAGAAATAACGGTATCAGTGCAAAACCAAAAGTACAAGACATTATGAAAAAAATTATTTTAACATTGGCGATCATCGGAGTTTTGGCTTCCTGTGACAAGAATGACAAAACTGTTCACAACACAGAACTGATCGGCGACTGGAAGTTGATCGAAGTTTTAGCTGATCCAGGCGACGGAAGCGGGACATTTACTGCTGTGGAGAGTGATAAAATTATAAGTTTTAAGAATAACGGAATAATCACATCAAATGGTAGATTGTGTGATATGTCAATGAATTCAGACAGTCCGAGTTCAGGAACTTATTCGATTGCTGATTCGACATTTACCTCTCCTGACTGTCTAGACCCAGAATACAGCAACTATTCATTTGAACACGACCGAGATATATTAATTATTAATTACCCTTGCATCGAACCTTGTAGAGCTAAATACAAAAAACAATAGTGTACTACAAACCAATTATAGTCGCTCGGACAGTGGGTATAAGACAGACTGTTCCCTATGGAATAGACTGGTGATCTGTATCCCGAATCCGGTACCAGTCCACAAGCTTATCTTTTGGTGGCAATTGAAATGCTAACCGCGCCGCCGTGTTTTGGTACCAATACGCAGTTGAAGAAAACTTAAAGGGTCGGGATGGTCTATGATTGATAAATGCCATTTCTATACTTTCCTCAAAACAGACTGCATCCTCGTTGTGAAACCGGTACATACTTATCATCGAACGGAGCGGATCTTTTAAAGGTACTCCATGGTATGGAGCGTTAAACTCCCCATCTCTGAAATACCATCCCCCATTAAAATAATCTTCTAAGCCCGTCCCTACGATGGTGGCTTTCGTCCTATCTTCCGTATCAATATAAAAGTATTCAGGCGCCTCTAAGTAACCCATATAATTTGGCAACCAACTTTGCATCGACAAACAACAACCTACAAAATGACCTTTCCCCTTCGTTTTTACAATGGTCAATGGATCCGGACCCTCATTCGTTCCGGCATTATATAAACAATGAAACCTACCGGCATCAGCGGGTAAAGATTGCATTTCCTGATAGTTTGCATTCAAGAAAACATGTGGTTCTACTTTGTCATGAAAATTTTCGACTTCGATCTTTATCTTTTCAAAGGGCATCGGGAAATAAGAGTAAAAACCCCCGCTTGACATTCCCAGGTAGTCAGACACATAATGTTTAAATTCGCAATGACCGATACCAAAAAAATCCCCCATCGGTGCTTCTACCGAGGGGTATTCATTCCCATCCCAATAGATCCGTAATACCAACTTCTTTAAAATAGTTGGATCAGGCCATTTTTCTTCACTCAGATCCCAGTTTTCCCAAAACCATCCCGAAAAGGTAATCCACATCCGACTGATAATACCAGGCTTGTCATGCTCAACTAAAACAACTTTCCCTCCAGGCTTAATCGGAATCGCTTTCTGTTTCGTTTTTTCATTAAAAGTCGTAAACTGCCTGGAAACCTGGCTACGTAAAGTATAAAGTCGCGAATCTGCCGCTTCAGTTTTTTTGCGATAAACTGCCTGTGCATTCTCTGTCTCTTGCGCGAATGAAGGTACTACCGACAATCCAGCTAGGGAAGCAGCAGCAGTAAGCGCTTTACGTCGACTAATGTTGTTGTTGATTTTGTCATTCATTTAAGTTTACCTTGGTAGATTTCTGACATCCAAGATACGCTTAACCGTTTAAACAGAAAAATATTTATGTTACATTTTTTCAAATACCCATTCTTTATATTCGCGGAGAAATACAACACTTATTATCGGCTCACAAACCGGATTGGGGACTTGGATAATTTAGAAATAGTGATATCTTTAACTTTAGGCAATAGTAAATAATAATAGAATATATGAAAATAGAAATCTGGAGTGATGTAATGTGTCCATTTTGCTACATCGGAAAGCGGAATCTGGAGAAGGCAATGGAACAGTTCACTGATAAAAATCAAATAGAGATAATTTGGAAAAGCTTTCAATTAGATCCTTCTGCGCCAGAAGTGAGCAGCGAGAGCATGAAAGACTATCTGGTGAAAACAAAAGGGATGAGTCATTATCAGGTAGATGAAATGCTAGAAAGTGTGACACAAACAGCGAGCGCCGCCGGATTGGATTATCATTTCGAAAAGGCGGTAATGGCTAACTCGCAGAACGCTCATCGATTAATACAGTTTGCCAAAACGAAGAACCTGGGTAATGAAATCGAAGAACGTTTGTTCTATGCTTATTTTACCGAAGGAAAAAATATTGCTGACACTGAAACGCTAACCGAGTTAGGTAAAGACATCGGACTTGATGAAACAGAAGTACAAACAGCATTGACGAATGAAGAATACCATCAATTAATGCAAGAGGACATCAGGGAAGCTCGAATTCTGGGTGTAACGGGAGTGCCGTTTTTTGTATTCGACCGAAAATATGCAATTTCTGGAGCACAGCCGGTGCAGACTTTTCTAAGCACACTGACTAAATCATTCTCCGAATGGCAAGAAAAACCTGGATCAACTCGTTAATCGCTTCCACAGACGCCAATGTCGTTCATAACTAATCCCATGCATACTGGGAAGGGGTTATTCCGATATATTGTTTGAAATCTTTATAGAAGTGACTATGATCATAATAACCTGAATGAAGAGCCGTATCGAGTAAATCCGGGTTCTTGTTTTCACCATACCTTCCATACGCGTATATAAAACGTTGAAGGGAGATGTACTTTTTTGGTGAGATGCCCAGGTATTTGACAAAGTTACGTTGCAACCATTTATGATTTACCTTTTCACCCAGCGCTTTTAATACATCTGATACTGTCGTATTCCCCCTACGCAGTTCGATATG
Source organism: Pedobacter indicus (assembly GCF_003449035.1). Classification (NCBI taxonomy): domain Bacteria; kingdom Pseudomonadati; phylum Bacteroidota; class Sphingobacteriia; order Sphingobacteriales; family Sphingobacteriaceae; genus Albibacterium; species Albibacterium indicum. Next base: position 1,368,961 of record NZ_QRGB01000001.1, on the reverse strand, counting down.
ATCAATTGCAGCCTGTAAAAAATAAGGCAAATAGTCATCTGTGTCCTGTTCGGATAGCACACTTTCTAAGAAGCTGATCTTTTCTGAAACACCCTCTTTCTGATACATCTCATTTATCATCGATGACCATTCTGCACTTACCAAATCTTGAAAACTGCAAACAGGTGCCGACCGGAAAACCATCGGATCAATTTTAAACAGGGAGTAAAAAGACGAGGGATTGAAGCGTAAAACAAGAATATATTCAAGGCCCTCCGGAATCTCCCAATGCGTATCTTGAATAACACCGCAGCAAGCCCAAGCCGATTTTAAATGGGCAATCTCTTTTTTTCTTCTTAAGCGAACATGATCGGTAGATCGGGGCATAAAGATCAGCGAAGGAAAACCATCGTTAAAAAGCGGTTGATTAGATTTTAAATCCTTACACGGAAAGACGTACGCTCCAAGAACATGTTTACCGGAGAATTGCTGACCGAGCACACCTTTTTCCTCCTGACTTTTCGAGAAGGTAAAACGATTTAATTTTATATTTCTCAATAACTTGATAGGCATTACCTACAAATATACGGTAAAAAGCTCATAACAGGCTTCCCAAGAGCCGATATGTCCATTTTTTACTTTTGCCACCCTTCTTCTGGCTATACCTTTGTAAAAACAAACTTCGATATTCTATAATGAGAAAAATATTTCAGCAGTTCTTCAACTCAGCATCAAGCGGGGGGATTATCCTCTTTCTTTGTGTCATTATTTCACTCCTTATTGCCAATTCTCCATGGGGGGCCTCATTTGAAAAGCTCCTTAATTTGCCGTTAGGATTTGAAAGCCCGGCGATACACCTCAAATATTCGGTAGCGCTTTGGATTAATGACGGACTTATGGCTATCTTTTTTCTCCTGGTCGGTCTGGAAATCAAAAGAGAGGTAGTCAATGGCGGACTGTCTACGCCTCGTCAGGCGGCTTTATCTATCCTTAGTGCGTTTGGTGGGGCGCTCATTCCAGCAGGCATTTACCTCCTTACCAATGCCGGTACAGAAACTGCCTCTGGTTGGGGAATTCCAATGGCCACGGATATTGCCTTTGCTCTTGCCATCCTTGCTATGCTAGGCAAAAGAGTCCCTTCCTCGCTGAAAGTGTTCCTCGCTGCCTTGGCTATTGTCGATGACTTGATCGCCATTCTCGTTATCGCAATCTTTTATTCTGCGGAACTGCAAATTAGCTATTTAGGCTATGCTGGTGCAATATTGCTCTTGCTCATCCTCTTCAATCGAATGGGAATACGTTCGTTAGTTTTCTACCTGATACCCGGACTTTTCATTTGGTACTTTATTCATCATTCAGGAATACATGCTACTGTCGCTGGTGTCCTTACAGCGATGACCATTCCACTGGGTGATAAAAATAAGGAGACATCTCCTTTGCTCAAACTAGAACATGCCCTCATTACCCCGGTAAACTTCTTAATCGTCCCGTTATTTGCTTTGGCCAACACCAATATCCGCTTTGAAAGCACAATGCTAGATGGCCTTCTATCACCTTTAGGCTTGGGTATCCTTGCGGGTCTCTGTATCGGCAAGCCGGTGGGTATTTTGCTAATGTCTAAACTAGCAACAAAACTCAATATCGCTCAGCTCCCTGCCCACGCTAACTGGAAACACATTATCGGCATAGGATCCCTGGCAGGCGTCGGTTTTACGATGGCAATTTTTATAGCTCTTCTATCTTTTAATGACCAGTCGCTGATTGCCGAAGCTAAGTTCTCAATTCTGATAGCTTCGCTCCTTTCGGGAATTATTGGTTATACAATATTAAACAACGCAAAAACTAAAAAAACCTAAGCGCGACACTTTGTATAAGACAAAACGAGTTAATTTCGTAATGACCTTGTTTAGGGTGAACCCGTTGTCAACCCGTAGTGCTCCCGTTGCCAACCCGTTAAAACCGATGGTTTGTACGAGTTGATACTGGGAGCACTACGGGTTAAATAAGAGACAAGCCTAAACAAGTCCTAACCCAGATTCTTTCTGGGTTTTCAAGAAAAGCTTATTTAAATTTGATTGTGTACTCGTTTCTTTCGTCGGTTTTCCAAGCGTGCTCCTGCGTAGTAGGTGAAATACCGTCTCCACCATTACCACTACGTCACTAAGTCACTTCCCGATACCAGTTCATGACCTTCTTGGTCATCTCTTTTACTTTATCGAGATGTTTAGCTGCAAGGTTATTCTTTTCCTCGGGGTCTTTCGTTAGATCGAACAGTTCTGGTCTTCCCCCATCAAAGTCACAGAGTAGTTTATAGTTTCCTTCTCGAATTGCGAGATCGGGTAAAGGCTGATCAAAGTCTTTGAAGTGTTTCCGATCGGGTGGGCGCGACCAGAACGCAGGTGATTGTCGGGAGGTTTGTTTTTTACCAAGCAAGGTCGGTAACACACTTTCACCATCTGCTAATTCACCCTGCTGCGCATCAACACCCGTCAGCTCTAAAATGGACGGTTTGAGGTCGACCGCCGTGAAGTAATTTTGCTTATTATGCTGTCCCCGTACTTTTTTAGAAACAAAAGTCGGCCCCCAAACAATGAGAGAAGAACGAATTCCGCCTTCATACAAATGCCCTTTAAACCCTCGGAGATCACCAGCACTTCCGGCCCCTGGTTCAGGTCCATTGTCAGAACAAAAAATAATGATTGTGTTGTCCCGAAGCTCCTGGTCACTTTTTACATATTCAAACAGTTTACCGAATTGTTTATCCATCGACTCAAGAACCGCCAGATAGAGTGCGCGCTTTTTATCTTCTTTGGTTAGGTTATAATCTTCGAAAGGTGGCCAAAAAGGGCTGTGGACATCATCAGGCCAAATATTGATGTAAAAAGGCTTATTCGACTTTTTCGAGTCCTCGATAAAGTCCATCGCGGCATCGATAAATCCAGTCGTTATTTCAGAGCGCTGCATCCAGGTAAACGATCCACCGAGCCGTTCTGCATCTTCCCAGATCCGGCCCACTTCACCTTTGGCATTCTTAGTGAGTGGTAACAATTTAGGCCCCATCCCTTCAAAGTTTGTCAGTGACTTATCAAATCCATATTCGGCAATTGCTGGTGCCTCGGCAACGTCTCGTTGTCCGCCCATATGCCATTTTCCGAAATGACCGGTAGCATATCCAGCTCGCTTTAAGTCTTTGGCTAAAGTCGGCGCAGAAAGATCCAACCAGTTTGCTAATCCGCGTTCCGCATTTTCCTTGCGGTTGGATAAATATGATGTGATATCCCAACGTTGTGGATAAGTGCCTGTTAAGATTGCGGTACGCGAAGGGGAACATATGGGTGCATTGACGTAGAATTGGTCGAAGCTTATTCCCTCTGAAGCCAATCGATCAATATTGGGGGTCTGAGCATCAGGATTTCCGAAGCTGGAAAGATCTGCCCACCCCATATCATCTATTAAAATAAAAATAATGTTTGGTTTTTTGGGGTCTTCTGATCCTCTAACCTCTTGTTTGCCACCAAATAAGATCAAAAAGATAGCGACCCAAATGGAGATATTCATATTGTAATATGTACTCATAACGTAAATGTAAAAAAATAAAATTGGAGCAAGCTTGACCAATTATATCAAGACTCCATCTTTTATTGCTATTTTTATGCTATTTGGAATTTCAATCACTAAATAAAAACTCTGCATATGACAATCAAGGAAGTAAAAGAAAAGTTGAAAACATCGAGAGGCCCGGTTGCTCAATCATTACATCAAGGTTCAGGGTTTAAGGTCCTGATCATGGCTTTTAACAATGGGATGATTTTGAAAGAGCACAAGGCACACATCAAATCCAAACTAACGGTTATGGAAGGATCTGTCGTTTATAAGGAAGAAAACAGAACGATTGAACTTGACCAGTATGACGAAGTCGATATACCTGTTGGAGTGATGCATTCTGTCGAAGCTAGGGCAGATAGCCTATGTATCTTGTCACAAGGGGAATGATCGGGGCGAAATAATAATTTCCGGAATTCAGTTTTCTAAAAAATAATTCATAGCTTAGTGTACCTAAAACAAACTAACTACTAGGCCTATTTTATTCTGTGATCGTGTCCCTCCTTTTGTGATTTTATCGCTGGGTTGATTAGATGCCGTCGGAGGACTTTGTGTGTGTTTATTGGTTGATCAGGATTTATGGGTTTTATTAAAATCAAAAAATTATATAAACATAAATTATCAACTGAATGAAACACAGCTACTTAACCCCAACCTAAACACCAGTATCAATTAGTAAAAAGAAGTAACTCTTCTTCGCATAAACCTATTTGTTTGTGCACAAGATCAACTGAACTACAGTTGGTTAACGGATATGTTATGTCCAAAATTATGATAATCACCTAATCATCAACCAAAAAACAAAATCTATTATGGGAAAAACTATGAAATTCCATAGCCGTTCTTTCGTTTCCAAAAGATCGTTAAAGAATGGGCTACTGATTTCCATGGGTATGCTCGTTATGGGCAGTGCAACCGCATCGGAAGGTTCAGTATGGAACAAAATCTCTACGCATTCATTATTGAATGTCGTGCAAACTCCGGTAAAAGGAACGGTCATCAACCAAGCAGACCAATTACCAATTCCAGGAGCAACTATTAAAATCGTCGGGAAAACAACGGGTACCACAACGGATGCTTCTGGAAATTTCGTTATCGATGCTGAACCAAACGATATACTCGAAGTCAGCTTTTTAGGATTTGTTACAGCGCGATATACCGTTACATCATCAGATCAGGCGATCAAAATTGAACTTTCAGAAGACAGCAGTGACCTGAATGAAGTAGTAGTTACGGGCTATAGCTCTCAACGAAAAAAGGATTTGACCGGATCTGTGGCGGTAGTTAACGTAACGGAGCTAAAATCACAACCTGCAGGTAGCGCCGTGGAAGCATTACAGGGCCGGGCTACTGGTGTACAGATTGTAAACGATGGGGCTCCTGGCTCAACACCACAAATCCGTATTCGCGGGTACAGTACAATCAACAACAACGAACCTCTTTATATTATCGACGGTGTGCCTTATGAAGGAAAACTCAGCTGGCTAAACCAAAATGATATTGAAAGTATGCAGGTGCTAAAGGACGCATCAGCTGCATCTATTTATGGAGCCCGCGCAAATAATGGGGTGGTCATTGTTACCACAAAAAGTGGTTTGGAAGGAAAAACGCGTATAAACCTGGATCTATACGCCGGCGCGGGGATACCGAATAAGGGTTCGTTCCCCGATATGCTAACTCCGCAGCAGATTTTAGATATTGACAACAAATTTGCAGGCACAAACCTTGAACTTCCGGATTATTTACTTGCCGGTGAAGCCACGAATTGGGATGTGACGCCAGAGGACGCAGATATGAGTAAATACAATTATTTTGCTAAAGACAGGGCTTCTTTCTATCAAATCACAAAGGCAAATAAACAAGGTACGAACTGGATTGAGGAGCTGTCCCAAACCGCACCAATTCAGTCTTACCAACTGAGCGTAACCGGGGGTACCGAATCTGCAAAATATGCCGTTTCTGGCGGCTATCTGGATCAAGTCGGCAGTCTGATCCATACAGGATTTAAGCGTTATAACATTCGGACCAATACACAATTTAATGCCTTCGACAAGAAGTTGCGGTTTGGAGAAAACATGTCGTACAACTTTACGCAAGGTTTCGGGATGGGTGTTAATCCGAACACTGCCGGCGGGTATCAAGGTGAAGGCTCTGTACTTGGGTTCGCATACCGCATCCAAAATATTATCCCGGTTTATGATGAAGGAGGAAACTTTGCTGGTTCTTTTGGAAGTGGATTGGGTAACGGACAGAACCCTGTTGCGATGGCCTACCGTGCAAAGGATAATCTGAACCGATCGAACTTCTTTTTTGGGAATGCTTTTGCCGAATATGATTTCATTGAAGGCTTGACATTGAGATCCAGCTTCGGTCTTCGTTATGAAAATTATAATGGCGTCAGCTATAACTATCCTAACCCTGAATTTTCAGAAGGTAGTTTTAACAATGGCATGAGCGAATACCACGGCTATACGACCGAGTGGACCTGGACAAATACATTAAACTACCGTCCTGAATTGGGTGATGACCATAGCTTAAATGTGATGGTCGGCACCGAGGCTTTTCAGACTCAAAATAGAGGTATAGATGGAAGTCGGAACGGATATTTCATTATGAATAGCCTAGATTACCTATACTTAAGTTCGGGAAGTACCAATTTCAACAACAACGGGAGCGGCTCATTGGGGAGTATGTTCTCTATTATGGGTAAAGCAGATTATGCTTATAAAGACAGGTATCTATTAAGCGTGATTGGCCGTCGTGACGGTTCTTCAAACTTTGGAGAGAATAACCTATATGGTGTTTTTCCGGGAATTAGTGGGGCATGGCGGATTTCACAAGAGGAGTTTGCCCAAGGCGCTGAATGGCTAACTGATCTGAAACTCCGTGCCGGTTACGGTGTTACGGGTAACCAACGTATACCGGGTTTCCAATACCTGAACAGGTATTTGGCGTCACTTACACAATCATCCTATCCGATTTCTGATGGTGTGGTTAACGGTATCTGGCAAAACTCTTATGCTAATCCGGATATCAAATGGGAGCAGGTAAAATCGTTGAACGTGGGTATTGACTTTACTGTACTTAATGGAGATTTTGACGGGTCATTTGACTGGTTCAATAAGCAGACGACCGATATGCTATTCTTGGTTCCTCTGCCAGCCGCTGCGGCTGGACGAGCCGCATCGCCTTATCAAAACATCGGTGATATGAGTAATAAAGGTTTTGAATTCTCATTGGGCTATCACTATGGCTACCGTCAGGAAAAACCTTTTACGTTTGATTTATCCGCCAACTTCTCACGTTATGTAAACAAAGTTGAAGAACTAGCACCGTCTGTATCACAGGTAAACTACGGTGTGTTTAGAAGTATGGAGACTTCTATTATGCAAAAAGGTCAGCCTTTTGGATCTTTCTATGGGTATCAGGTTGTAGGTATCTATCAAAACGAACAAGATGTACAGAATTCTCCGTCTTATGATGATGCAAGACCAGGAGGATTGAAATATGCTGATGTTAATAATAATGGTGAAATTGACCCTGGCGACCGAACGATTATCGGTAACCCACATCCCGATTTTGTCTATTCGTTCAACATAAACGCAAATTATAAGAACTTCGATCTTCTTGTGTATCTATATGGTTCACAAGGAAATGACCTGTACGAAGCGACTCGGTATTTCACTGATTTTGGTGTATTCAAAGGTCAGAAAAGTACCCGAATATTGAATGCATGGAGCGAATCAAATCCCGGTAGCAGCGTTCCTTCCTTACCGGATCCAAATGACAAAACCAGCGCGTTGGAATATGCCACATCGACTTACTACATACAAGACGGCAGCTTCCTGAAAGTTAAAAATCTTCAGTTAGGTTACAACGTTCCTACTGATAAACTATTTGGAAAAAGTACTTCTTTCACCAATTTAAGGGTCTATTTTGGGGTTACGAACTTGTTTACGTTTACGAAATACGAAGGTTTAGATCCGGAAGTATCAGCTACTCCATCGGCCTATCCGGCTCTGGGGGTTGATTTTGGTGTATATCCACAAGCTCGTCAATATACATTCGGACTGAATTTAGGATTTTAATTGTCAGACAAACATTAACTAGAATAATTATGAAACGAAATAAATTAATAATTCTTTTGAGTGCAGGAATGTTGTTCATTAGCTCCTGTGGTAAAGAATTCTTACAGAAACTACCTCAAGGACAGCTTTCTGAACCGCAAGTCGGCAATAAAGAAGGTGTAGAGGCGGCGCTGATTGGCGCATACAGTATACTAAATGGGAATGTCAGTGGCACTTGGGGAAACTATGCGTCTGCGCCTAGCCAATGGATATTCGGCGAACTGGCGTCTGACAATGCCCACAAAGGATCAGAGCTTACGGACCAGACGCCTATGAATATGATCGAGTCTTACAACACGATCAGTACCAATGATAATTTGAGTACAATGTGGCAAGTGTATTATGAGGGGGTACTCAGATGTAACAATACGTTAAAACTCTTGGCAGCAGACCAAGAAGGGCCACAAGAGATCACGCCAGAACGTGCTACCGAAATACAGGGCGAAGCAAGAATGTTGCGCGCACATTACTACTTTTTCTTATGGAGGGTTTTTAGAAACCTACCTGTCATTACCGAAGCCATGACAACGGAAGAGGCAAAAACAACGCCGAATGATCAGGACATAACGCCACTAATTGAGGAAGATTTAAAATTTGCTATCGATGCTCTACCTGAGAGCAAGATCAACGGCGAAGCTGGTCGTATGGATAAAAATGCCGCTCGCGCTTATTTGGGCAAACTTTACCTTTATCAAAATAAACATGCCGAGGCGCTACCGCTGTTTAAGCAGGTAATGGCCGGCAAAGATTTGGTTTCCATGCCGTTCTGGAATAATTTTGATGTGACAACGGAAAATGGAGATGAAGTGGTAATGGTTTCTAAACATGCAATCAACTCCAACGGATCTGCAGACAATGCCAATGTCGGAGATATGTTATCCGGATTATATGGCAGCTCTCCGGTGGGTTGCTGTGGCTTTTACCAACCTACTATTGATTTAGTCAATGCTTACCAAGTTGACGCAAATGGTTTGCCTTATTTGGACAAGAGCTATCGGGACGATCCCTATTTATCTGATCTAGAAAACCCAACGGGCTCTTATAGCTTAGATGTTTCTATCCGGTTTGATCCACGTTTGGATTATACCGTTGGACGCAGGGGTGTTTCTTATTTGGATTACGGCATTATGCCAGGTAATGCGTGGATACGTGACGCTAATTATGCAGGGCCGTTTGTGGGAATAAAAACAATGATTCCTCAATCACAGTTCGCAACCAACGCTGCTCCGGGTGAAAATTATATCACTGGCTTGGATGTGAATATCATACGATTGGCAGATGTTTGGTTAATGGCTGCGGAATGTGAAGTTGAATTAGGGAACTTGGCAGGCGCATTAAAACTGGTCAATGATGTCCGTAATCGTGCGGCTAAATTAGCACCAAAAAAGACAGCTTCAGGAGCGAATGCAGCGGCATACTCGGTTAAACCTTATCCTTCTTTTGCGAATCAGGAGCAAGCGAGAACTGCAGTTCGGTTTGAACGCCGGTTGGAGCTGGCTCTGGAAGGTCATCGATTCTTTGATCTGGTACGTTGGGGAATAGCGAAGGAAACCATTGAAAGCTATTCGGCTTTTGAAGGTGAGTATCTTTCTTCTTATAAAGGTTTAACCTTCAGTGCTGGTGCCGAATATTGGCCAATACCACAGGTGGAAATTGACCGTAGTGATGGTGCTTTAACTCAGAAATAATGCTTTGTTTTTAGTTTTATAATGTGAGGCCGGTCAACATGATCGGCCTTCGCATTTTATTGTTAGTGAGTTAGTTTGGATATTATGCATTATTGGCATCGCTAAAACAACACTAAACAGAACGGTATTAAGCGGAGAAACGTTCGATTGCTTCCTCTACTGAGTTCAAAAAATTAACTTGTCTCCCTTGATTACTTTCGTAGATAAAATCTTTTAAACTTTTGCTTTCGCTCATTAAGTTAGAAAAGTCTCCAATTATCGCCAATTGAATACGATAAGTAGAAAACTTCTGGAGAATTTCACCGGCCATTCTATTCTTTAAATCAAAAAAATCAGGGGTAATGTTTTGTTTATGTAGAATGACTTTCTCACAGCCTTGAAAATAGGTTGTACCTACGATGTCCACTCCATCATCAATGGTTTTGATTATAACGTCATCTGAGGTAATTTCAGCGATATCAATATTATTTCTGGTGTGAATTTCAACTTCCATGATCCTGGCTTTTTTGATTGCTCTTAAGTATTGTTAATGTCTTTAGGCCATCAATTTAACTTTAGTGAAAAGCGAAACTACAAGATATTACTGTATTACACAGATATTTTTTTAATTTGCCGAAAATTACAAATCGTATGCAGCTTATATATAAAGGAAAAACCAAGGATGTTTATAGTTTAGGCAACAGCCAAATTCTATTGAAGTTTAAAGATGACGTAACGGGAGAAAATGGAGTTTTTGACCCAGGTGCTAATACTGTAGGGTTGAGCATCGAAGGTGCCGGGAAATCGGGACTGAAAATGACGCAGTATTTCTACGAGTTGATTAACAGTAGTAATATCCCTACACACTTTATTTCTGCAGATCTGGACGATGTGTCGATGACAGTGAAGGACGCGCAGGTGATAGGCAAGGGTTTAGAAGTTATTTGCAGATATCGTGCAGTGGGTAGTTTTCTTAGACGTTATGCTGCATATTGTGAAGAAGGCCAGGAACTTGACCGTTTCGTGGAAGTAACGATTAAAGACGACGAACGCGGTGACCCGACGATATCGGATGACGCGCTAGAGATGTTAGGTATTCTATCTAAATCAGATTATCAAGAGCTCAAAAAGCTAACACAGCAAATCTGCGATATCGTAAAAGAGGAGTTAGCAAAAAAAGGCTTGGATCTGTACGATATTAAGCTTGAATTTGGACACGACAAGAGTAACGGTCAACTGCTATTGATCGATGAAATTTCAGGTGGTAATATGCGCGTGTACAAGGACGGCGAATATATACCACCGTTGGAATTAGAGAAACTATTTCTTGGTCAATAAAAACAAATGACTAGGAGATGGCTTTGAAGAGGGCAAGTAATTCTTCTTGAATATCGTGCCCTTTATTACTATTGTACCAGTGCTGAATTTCAGTTTTCGTTTTCTCAAAGTCTGCATTTTCTGCTATCAGCTTTTCGTAAACATCCTGACAAGCTTTAGGTCGCGGTCCCCATGTTGCTAAATCATTTCCTTCGGCATCTCGTATAACGAGCTTAGGAATGGACTTAGACCCGTTGGTTAAGTATTCATTGATTCGAAAAGGTTCACTATCACGTAGTTCATATGAAACATTTATTAAAGGGTTTTCGCGACTTGCCAACTCAATAAACGGAACACTATGTGCCGCATCACCACACCAAGGCTCAGTGATAACAATCCACCGCTGTGGTGCATTGATCTGGTGAATTATACTTTTTAGGCCTTCAGAAAGTTTACCTTTTTTCAGCCAGCGGTTCATCCGTGACCAATTCAATTTCGTATAATCAATATAATCGGAATTATCATAAGGGGCTGCCTGTTCTGCCGACGGCGTGTTCACTATTTTCTCAAAACCAGTAGAGTATTCTTGGAATGTCATAATACTATTTTTATTTTTTTATTTTTCTATCAAAGATAGAAGTATATTAGTCCACAAATGTCATAGTCTTGCTTTAAAATAAAAGATCTACACGTTATTTACTAAGAAACAACGACCAAACCATGAAAGACAAAGTGTGGAATGCACTGCATGACGCCAAACTTGGCGTGGAATATACATCTCTGTATTCTTTGAAGATAAAAAAGAGACGTAATAACTATAAGAAAATGATCATTCTTATCGCCCTTTTAGGCGCAGCGCTGTTTTTCTTTTGGCAACCTGCTGCAATGATTGCCTGCGTGCTCCTTTTTGTCAGCGAAGTTACTGTCAATTTTAATAATCAGATCGTGATGAGCGACAGGGATCTTCTGAAATTAGGAGACTTGAAAGTACGTTACGTTCAGCTGTTTAATAAACTTGAAAGATTGATGATTGACATTAATGACGACTGCCTGCCGCAAGAGGAGGTTAACAGGTTATACTCAGAAATACTAGACAATAGAATCGAAATCGAAAATTTGCAAGAAGAAATTTCTATACCAAAAAATGAGGCTTTCCAACATCTTGCAAAACAAAGAACCGGCGATTACCTAGCAGAACATTTTGGATCATAAATAAGATTTCAGGATGAACTGCCAAACAGCAGTAGTAAATAGACCTAAAATGATTCCTACGCCAATGATCAGGTTGAGCAACTTGGTGTTTAAGCCATACTGCTCGGCAATGATGCTGCTGCTGACCAAAGTAGGCATGGCGGCTTCCAGTACGCTCACCCGACCGATATCGTCACGAACCCCTAAACTAAGTGCCAAAACAAAAATAATTAGTGGCGCTAAGAGGAGTTTGTAGAATAGCGACAAAGAAATCTGGGGTAACTGTTTCTTCCATCCCGAGAACCTTAGTTGCAGACCAATGGAAAAAAGAGCCATGGGCGCTAAAGTCGCGACTAATATATCTAAAAAAGAATCTGCAAAACTGAAATCAATAAACGGCCCGAGCATAAGTGACAGCAAGCATGCAATAAGTGGTGGAAAGGTAATCAGCCTTCTGTATACAAGCTTGGAGTTTATGTTCTCCCCTCTCCCTTTTGCTCTTAATGCACTGATAATTCCCGCGGTTGAAAGTATGATAAAAGATGTCTGATCACAAATCATCGCAATGCCCAGATTTTCTTCACCAAAATAAGCTGCTACTAAAGGGAAACCGATGAAAGATGTATTGCTATAGCCAGTAGCTAATTCAAGCGTACTTCTAGAGCGTTGTCTGTAGCTTTTTTTTCGGCTGATCAATTCGGAAAATAGCCATCCGCCAACCCATACAACAAACATCGCCAGTACTGGAAAAAACATCGTGGGCGTCCATTCTACCTTTGGAAGATACCTGAATGAGACTGCTGGCAAAGCAATATATATCAGCCATGAATTAATGCCTTTATACGAATCTTGGGGCACCAATTTATATTTGCTGAAGAGCATTCCGATAAGAATGCAAAAAGCTATCAAAACGAAGTTAACCATTACACAATTTCTACGGCTAATATCGTTTAAAATTGTCTATATGCCATATGCAGATGGATACAAAAAAATATTCTTAACACGAAGTTGACACACGATTGATAACTTAGATAAAACTTATATTCAATCTGAAATAGTATGGACATGGTCTACTACAGAGGCTTCTGATATTCCGTCAGAATACCAAAGATTGCTTGTTCCCCTTGATGAATGTAAGCCGATCTTTGACAATAAGAAATTATTACTTACATCATCTGGCGGAGCGACCATCGTCCTTGATATTGCTAGCCGTAAGGTTGAATTTTACGCTAAGACACCCATGGCTCACTCGGCTGACTTGCTTCCAAACAACCGCATAGCAGTAGCCAATTCGACGCATAAGCACCCAAACCTTTACTGTATTTGAACCTCTTAAGGACAAGCACAATACCAAATCAGGAAATTACAATCCGAGAACAAACAAACTCGTCTATACAATTGCTGAAGAAAGCTGGTGGACTCATAATATTTACCTGACAAACCCTTCAAAGCGAATTCATATACCTGACATCAAACTCTATAAGGTGCGGGTAGTTAAATAAATGAACTAAAAAATTTTAAAATGCTAAATAACCTCCGTCAACAGGATAATACGCGCCGGTGACAAAAGATGATGCATCTGATGCTAAGAAAAGACAAGTGGCGGCGACCTCTTCAGGTTCACCCAAACGATGCATAGCATGTTTTTGCTCTAGGTCCTTGATAGCTTCTTTTCCCATAGTATCTTCATTTACCAGACCCGAATATACGAACCCTGGGCCGATGGCATTAACACGGACTTGATCTGAAGCATGATCGATAGCACCAGTTTTAGTTAAACCAACAACCCCGTGCTTAGCAGCTACGTATGCAGATGAACCGCCGAAAGCAGTTTGCCCCAAGATAGAGGCTATATTAATCACACTTCCTCCTCCAGACTTGATCATGGCGGGAATCTGATACTTCATTCCATAAAACACGCCTGACAAGTTAATGTCGATCACACGTTTCCAATCTTCCAACTTTACGTCAGCTACCTTGGAAAATTCACTTCCAACCCCTGCATTGTTTACAGAAATATGCAAACCTCCAAAGGCTTTTACGGTCTCTTTTACCAAATGCTCATTATCTTCCACACTCGCGGTATTTGCTTTCACAAAAATGGCATTGCCACCAGCGGCTTTAATCTCTTCAACAGTTTTATTTCCGTCTTCTTCGTTAATATCGCTAACAACCACTTTAGCTTTTTCTTTGGCAAAAAGTAAGGCGGTCGCCTTTCCGATGCCCGATGCAGCTCCTGTAATTACCGCGACTTTGTTTTCTAGCTGTCCCATTTTAATTTTGTTTTTTTATAGATGATTTTTTGTTGCTTATAAAGACAACAGCTTTCATTTGGTAAACAAATAAGTCACAAAAAGTTTTGGAAAATATTTGATTGCAAATGTGTTGTGACTTGTCGTTGATTTTACTGTCGATGGGATTCAAAATACGCAGTTAAACATTATCTTTATTTCGTTGTTTTCGAAAGAAAAACTAAAACCGATTTGTATACGTCCCTAAAATTAATTGACCATGAACAGATACAACCTGAACCGAAAGAAATTTATTCAAGGTATGGGTGCGGTGTTAACACTTTCCGCACTGCAAAGTAGCGGGCTGGTTTCTGCCGGTGAATTGAACGGATTAAGAGTGGGGTTAATCGGAGCGGGATGGTATGGCAAAAGCGATCTGTTCAGACTGATACAGGTTAGTGATGTCAATGTTGTTGCGGTGTGCGATGTAGACGAAAGACACTTAAAGGAGGCAGGACAGCTGATCAGTGGACGACAGGCTTCTGGAAAAGTTCCACACCTTTATGAGGATTACCGGAAGATGCTGGCTGATCATCGTTTCGACATAGTCATTATCGGCACGCCGGATCATTGGCACGCGCGCCAGGCCGTCGACGCCATGAAAGCTGGTGCGCATCTTTATTTACAGAAGCCCGTTAGTGTGGATGTACTGGAGGGTGAGGCTATTTTGGCGACAGCTCGAAGACTTAATCGCAAAGTACAAGTCGGCACACAGCGACGAAGCACTCCGCACCTAATAGACGCCAAGGAAAATATTATTGACAAGGGTTTATTGGGTAAAATAGCTCATGTGGATATGTGCTGTTATTATCATATGAGAAAAAACGGTAATCCGCCAATAGAGCCTGTACCCGATTTCCTGAATTATGAGTTGTGGACGGGGCCTGCGCCATTACGACCGTATGATGGATTACCTCATGGTAGCTGGTGGCGTACCTTTATGGAGTATGGGAACGGGATCACTGGCGATATGTGTGTTCATATGTTTGATGCCGTACGCTGGCTTCTTAATCTGGGTTGGCCAAAACGAATCAGCGCAACTGGTGGTATTTATGTACAGAAGGATGGAAAATCAAATATAGCGGATACACAAACGGCAATTTTTGAATATGATGAACTGGAGTGTGTTTGGCAGCACCGAACTTGGGGTACACCGGCTGACCCGGAATACCCTTGGGCTTTTGTGATTCATGGAGAAAAAGGAACGCTCAAAGGAAGTACGATGAAATATGAATTTGTTCCACAAGGCAAAGGTGAACGGATTGTAAAAGACGTCGTTTATGAGAAAGAAGAGTTTCCTGAGGATCTAAAAGAACCGAGAATAGAACTCAATGCCGCACCAGCAACAAGAAGGCATATGCAAAACTTGATAGCAGCTATCGAAGGCGACCATCTCCCGGTTGCTGATATAGAGGAGGGCCATATTTCCACAGCAAGCTGCATTTTAGCGAATATAGCAATGGAACTTAAACGACCAGTGAGTTATGATCCGAAAATGAGAATATGCATAAATGATCCTGAAGCTACACAGCGCTTGAGACGCCCGTATAGAAGTCCTTGGGAACATCCTTTTATCAAATAAGCTGTATAAAACCGATGCGGCATTAAGCCGACTTAGTTTCATGAGCTTACTTCACTTAAGGTTACTTCATAACATCAAACGAAGGAATACCAGCCGCTATTATCCTTATAATCGACGATTACTTGTGTATCGCTGCTGTGATGGTACGCACTAATGAGGGCGGCAACTTCTTGCTGAACGTTTTTAATCGTATTTTCTACTAAATCTTTACGGAATCCGGCAGCTTCCATTTCAAGGACATAACCAATACAGATAATGCGCGCAATTGCACGCCCTAAATCCACCAGCTTGCGCTGAGGGATGGTTCCGTTAATAGAAAAATCAACATGTTTTTTGAAGTGGGAAACCGACTCTTTTGTAGGTGCGTAAGTCAACAAGTATTCCATAAGGTTGGCTTGTTTTTGCTTCCTCATTTGACGGGTCACCATCTCGGCAATCTGTGAGTAGAGCATTTCATTAGACCCTTCAAAGATTTGGAAAGGACGGCTATCCATAATTCCGCGACCGCCAACATGTTCCATTCGATAACCATTGGCTCCGGAAAGTTGAGTATAAGTTTGAGCCGACTCATGCATCAGATCGGTCACTACTGCTTTCATGGTGTTCGCCTCCAACCCTTCGGCAGCAAGATTATGATCGATACCGCTTACGGAGCTACTTTTGAAGCACATCGCGGAACAAATAGTATAAGCTGTTTGGATTCGCGACAATTGGTACTGAACCTGATCCATACACAACAAATTGCCTGCACCAACGATACGATTTTCACAATGTTTGGTGGCTTCATCAAGCATCCTTGTAATAAAACCCATTCCCATGCCTGGAAACTGGAAACGGCTACGGTGTAGAATATCCAACATCATTTTAATACCCGTCGATTCTGGGTTTAATTTGAACTTGGAAGGAACTTCGATATCTATTTTATTAAGCCCATAAGGGATAATATAAAGTCCGGGATTATTGTATAACTCCTCTACAACTATCTTTTGCTTGTCTATGCGACCGTCTGCAATAAAAAAATCAATATCTCGAGCTAGATCAGAATCATTTAATTTTCGTCGGGAGGCGATTAACCAATAGTCAGCCATCCCTGTAAGCCCTTGCCAATGTTTGGTTCCTTTTATCCGGTAAATGCCGTCAACCTCCTCATTATAAGTTTTCATATTGAGGGCATCACTTCCGTAATCGGGCTCAGTAATCATCAGTCCGCCCATGTTTTCTTCTTGAAGAAAACGATTGAAAATGTCCTGCTTTACTTCATCGTTGGCATACTTAGCAACCGGCTCAAGAAATAGCGCGATATTGATTCCAAAAGTTAGGGAAAGTGATAAAGACTCATACGAGGCCGCAGAAAGTATGCTTAAACATTCCTTTACAATAGCTCCCCGCCCCCCATATTCAGAAGGGATAGCCACGGAAAGAGGCGTCTTAGACATGATACCATGCCAAACTTCTGCCGGAAGTCCTCTTTCAAGACTAAGCTTGTTTATATTTTCTTTCTCGTGAAATAAGTAATGTAATGTTTGTTTAAAGTCACTGATAAATCCTTCAAACTCCTCTTTATCATTCGTATGTGATGACATATATGTATGTTTATTCCCCAAAACTAATAAATTAGCATTATATCCACTACTTTTTGGGAACGTGTTTTTTTATTTGACATTAAAAGAATAAAAATTTAGCCACATAAACGTGAAATTTATGTGGCCAAGAAATCAATCCACCAAAGATGGATCATAGAGTTTCTGATGTACTTGCTTCAGTTTCTCTACCGGGATCTTGATTACTTTACGATCATATGTCATCAGACCATTTACTTCGACCTCAACATCAGTTGTTTGTGTGTAAACTGCGCCAGAAAGTCCGGCACGGATTAAATTGGGAATTCGATCCATTAAAGCTGAGTAGCGATCAAACAACTCATCGGGTGTCTTAAAGCTTTGGTATCCCCAGTTATCCTTCTGCTGCCAAACATGATCATCTACCGGCAAACCTAAGCCACCAAATTCGCCGAGAATCAAGATATAGTCTTCTCCAAATAAATCCGGACTTGGCATTGCAGGTTCGGGGTAGTTATGTAAATCGACAATATGTCCTGTGGGATGAAAATTACCCCCACTTGCGCTATTTACTATTCTGGAAGGGTCTTTCTCCATTGTCCATTCAGTAATTTCTTTTGTTTTGAACTGCCCCCAAGCCTCGTTAAATGGAACCCACATGACGATTGAAGGGAAGTTATGAAGTGCATCCATAATCAAATTCCATTCTTTCTTGTAGTAGGCTTCTGATTCAGCTGAACGGTCTTGTTCTGTCGCTAAACCAAATACACCAGGTCTTGAGTCCCAACGATTGCCCAAATCACCGCTTGGCATATCTTGCCATACGAGCATGCCCAGTTGATCACAGTGATAGTACCAACGAGCTGGTTCAACTTTGATATGTTTACGAATCATATTGAAGCCCATTTCTTTGGTTTTAATAACATCAAACTTCAATGCCTCATCAGACGGTGCTGTATACAGTCCATCTGGCCACCAACCCTGATCTAACGGTCCATACTGAAACACAAATTCATTGTTCAACAGCATACGTTGTATACCTTTCGAGTCTTTCTCCATCGATATTTTACGCATTGCAAAATAGCTGTCTACTTGATCGATAACCTTGCCATTTCTTAGCAATTCAATATTTAAATCATATAAATGTGGGTTTTCAGGCGACCAGAGCTTCTGGTTGGTTATTGCTAATTTTATCTCTTCATTTACTCCAAACTCTTGTGAGCTTACTTCCTGTTGCCCATCAAGAACTGTCACCCGCAGTTGATCGCCAGCCTTCGCATTGGCAACTTTAGCAGTGAAGCTCAGCTCTTCATTATCAATATCTGGAGTATGTTTGGTCGATACGATATGTGTTTCTGGCACAGCTTCTATCCATACTGTCTGCCAGATACCGGTTACAGGCGTATACCAAATGCCATGAGGATTACGGATTTGTTTACCACGTGGTTGTGGTCCTTCATCTGTCGGATCCCAAACCTTGACAGTCAGCTCTTGTGTTCTCCCTTTCACATAATCTGTAATATCTACTGTGAAAGGATCAAAACCGCCTTCGTGGGTAGCAACTGATTGTCCATTGATAAATATCTCGGACTTCCAATCGACCGCCCCAAAGTGAAGCAGCAGTCTTTTATTTCGCGAGGACGGCGCTTTAAAATTGGTATTATACCATAATATGCTATCCTTGCCTACGGTTCGCCCTACTCCGGAAAGCGCAGACTCAACCGCAAAAGGCACGAGTATATTTCCTTCGAAATTAGCAGGTTTGTTTGCCTCCTTTGGTGTAATTGCATAATCCCACAAGCCATTCAAATTGACCCAATCTTCCCTAACCATCTGTGGACGTGGATATTCTTGATGAACATTTGTTACATCGATATTTTCAGCCCAAGTACTTACGATTTTGTCAGTTTTTAATTGCCAGCCATTTTGCTGTGCATAAGAGATTGCCGGGATGAAGAAGCATACGGCGATTAGTAGAAGTAGATACCTTTTCATATAATCACATAAATTCAATTTAGTAAATTCTAAAAATAGGACATTTTATTACACAATAACAAAAATTGGAACTATTTCTTATCAAAAAGATTTTTTACCTTGTCGATTAGGCTCGTTTTACGTTTTCTGTCTGAGCCTATCAGATAGCCGTAGGGTTGCAATTGAGGGACGCTATCGCAAATGATTTTAACAATACCCAAGAGCGGGATAGCGAGTATCATGCCTGGTATTCCCCAGATAAGCTCACCGGCCACTAGAATAATGATCGTGAATAAAGGGTTGATATTTACTTCATCTCCAACTACTAAGGGTTCGATAAGGTAAGTTTGAATAAACTGAACAAAGAGATAAATAGCCACTACACCGATAATTTGATTACTGCCTCCACCTTGGGCTACTACAGCCAACACCGTAATGGAAGTTCCGGTAATATTGCCAATAAAAGGAACTATTTCTAGTATACCACATAGAACAGCAAAGAAGATGGCATTCTCAACACCAACGATGGAAAAACCAATACCATACATAATCCACAGGAGTAAGATCATTTTTGATAGTCCGCTTAAATATTGCTGTGAGACTTTTGCTGACTTTTCAATTACCCGCTCTGCTTTTCCGTCTTGACTTTTTGGAACCATCATCAAGATAAACTTTTTAATTCGGGATCGGAAATAAAGGAATAAATACATATATACGATAACCAATATCGTTTTGATTAGTACGTTAACTGTCCCGCTGGCAAAGTTAAAGAGCATATTACCGTTTTCTCCATTAGCACTTTCTGTCTGCTTGATCATTTCGTCCTGCTTCTGTGCAGAGACACCTATCTTCTCGTTGATCCACGACTTCATACTATCAAACAGCCCCACAATCTGCTCCTCCATCCCCTCTATGTTTTCTGCAAGATCATTTAACTTCCAGGTGAGCAAGAAAACAATTATCGCAACTGCTCCAAGGAACAATAAAATTGCGCAGAGACTTGACATTCCTCTGTTCATCCCTCTGTTTTCAAGCTTCGTGCAGAAACCAATAAATAAGGTCGCCAGAACACCCGAAAGAGCTAAGGGAATAAGAAACTCCCTGGCAAAATATAAAACACAGACAGCCAGACTAATAAAAAACAAGAAGTAGGTAAATCGTTGTAGTTTCTGCATAAGTTGGGTTTACATATTTTGGTAAACAAAAAGTAAGCCTAAATGTTATCTATGTCAACCAAAGCATTTACCTTTATGAAAACTCTTCTCCTAAACCTGGCAGTCTGCACTATGATATGTATACTGTTTGCTTGTAATACGTCCTCTAGTTCCACACGAAGCAATATAGATGGCCAACAGACAGATGATAGTTTACTTTTCACGGATGTTACTGACACTCATTTTCCCATAGCTCCTGAATTACATATTTTGAACCCGCTCCTAGTCGACGTTGATGGAGATGGAGATCTGGATGCGGTATGTGGGGTTGAGCTTGATGTAAATCGCCTTTATTTAAATGACGGAACCGGAAAGTTTACTTGGAAAAGGGGCGTATTCAGCGATGTGAAATACGATACGGAGCACGTACGTAGTGCTGATTTTAATCAGGATGGGCATATCGATCTGATTTTTGTTGCTGAAGATGATCAAAACCATGAATTCTATTTAGGAAATGGAGATGGAACATTTACGGCAGCGCATGAGCGTCTGCTGGCGAAAAGCGAGGGAAATGGACTTGATATAGGCGATGTTAATGGCGATGGACTGGTGGATATCGTCATAGGAAATTCAGGAGAGGCAGGACAAAACTTTCTGTGGCTGAATGTTCCTGACAATCCAGGAACTTTTATCGACGCTACGAAGTCCCATCTACCACAAATAAACGACAAAACTCAATCGATCGCGTTGGCTGATCTTGATGGGGACGGAGATCTTGATATGATGGTCGGAAATGAGGTGCCGCCAAATCGATTATTGATTAATGATGGCAAGGGTGTTTTTACTGAAAAAACGGAGGGATTTGAGTTATTAGTGCCACTTGAGACAAGAATGATCTTACTCGCCGATGTGGACGGAGATCAGGACTTGGATGCTGTATTCTCTAACTTGACTAGCAATGGTGGAGAATGGGTGAAAGATCCGCAAATGCGTATTCTTATCAATGATGGAAACGCAAATTTTGCGGATGAAACTGAGAGTCGTATGCCCAAAAACAAATTTTCTTCATACGCGAGCCACTTTATCGACTTTGACGGGGATGGTGATCTGGATCTTTTGGTTGGCACAGTCGAGATACCGGGCTTCAACCCTGATCAACTTCGGGCTTACGAGAACGATGGATCTGGTAATTTTACAGATGTAACTCAAAAGGCAATCCCTGCATCTGTTGTATCGCGAGGTTGGGATATGACTGTTGGAGATGTTAACGCTGATGGTATTGATGATGTGATTGTTGGAGGCTGGAAAAGTCAAGCACGATTGCTTTTTGGCAATCGTAACGCGGAAACCAAGTCACAGAATAAAAATTATTAGTTATAATAGCTAGCTTTGACTTTTAATGAAGAATTTTATAGACAAGTTCACGCAGGAGCGGTCCTGTCAGATTGCTTGGATTATCAACACCTTTTGACTTCATATCATATTCCCGAAGAAGATGGATAATTTGAAACACCTTCCATTTGCTATAATTTCGGCCAGCCGCAACGTATTCGTCTACAAAGTTTAGGCTGACTCCTATTACTTTTGCTAGGGAGTTTCGATTCTTATCTGGTGAGTAATGATAACGCAGCACTTTAACAAAATAAGTTGTCAAAGAGCCAAAAACAAGGGGTGGTGGGTTTGATTTGGGATTGGCAATGAAATAATCGACTATTTGATTGGCTTTGAAGATATTTTTATAACCTAGAGCCTTATTAAGCTCGAAAACGTTGAAGTCTTTTGAAATTCCAATATTCTTCTGAATATCGTCCGTGCTTATTTCTTTATCTGACTTGGTATTAAGAAAGATCTTCTCTATTTCGTTCACAATCTTTGACAGATCGGAACCCAAATATTCAGCCATCAAAGCAGCCGCTTCCGGCTGAATTCGATAGCTAGCTTTCTTACAATAATCGGTGATCCAGCCAGCGACTTGGTTATCATAGAGCTTATTAGCCTCAAGCGCAACGCCTTTACTCTGAAAAAGCTTATAGGTCTTTTTTCTTTTATCGAATTTCCCGTGCTTATAGTCAAACACCAGGATCGTACTATTAAGAGGATTCTCTAAATAGCTATTTAAAACCGAAACCGATGCATCCCTGTTCCAATCGAGCGATTGAGCTTCTTTGATTATTATGACTTGATACTCAGCCATCATGGGGTACCTTTTGGCAGAGTTGACGATGGTTATAAAATCGGTTTCTTTTCCGTATAAAATAGTTTGGTTGAATCCCTTTTCAGCTTCACTCAAGACATGATCTTCGATATAGTCGGTAATCTGATCAATAAAGAAAGACTCCTCTCCATGTAGTAAGTAGAGCGGTGCATATTTCTTTGCTTTTAGATCTGCTAATATATTTTGAAAGGTCATTCTTCGTTCTATTATCGTCCGGAAGTGGTTTTGTAAGCAACCAAAAATAAGTATTTTTGGGAGATGTTTAAAGGAATCCCCCTAAATCTTCCCCCTTATCCTTTTCGATTGAAACAAGAAGATGGTAAGGTTTTTATCTTCGATGAACTAAGAAAACGGTATCTTCTGGTAACACCAGAAGAATGGGTTAGACAACATTGGATACAATACCTCATTAATCAAAAGCGATACCCAAAAACCCTGATTCAATGTGAAGGGGGGTTAAAACTTAACGAACTTCAAAAGAGAACTGATTTATTGATATTCAACCGCACTGGAGAAAAGATTTTGATCGCAGAGTTTAAAGCACCATCCGTAAAGATTACACAAGAGGCTTTTGATCAAATTGCACGATATAACCTCATTCATCGCGTACCACTATTGGTTGTAAGTAACGGACTCCAACATTATTATTGTCATATCGATTTTGAACGGAAAAGCTACCAGTATATAGAAGACCTACCTGATTTCACCGTTTAGATTTAGGTCGTTTGTACTTAATCTGCACGTCCACAACACCCGACCGGATCATATTCAATCGCTTCGCAGCTTTTCTGGAAACGTCGATAATACGACCTGAAACAAAGGGTCCCCGATCGTTTATTACTACCTTGACGCGCTGGCCATTCTGCCTATTAATCACAGTTACTTTTGTTCCGAAGGGAAGTGTTTTGTGTGCGGCTGTCAACCGCCCCGGCTTATAACGCTCGCCACTGGCCGTTGGTCGGTTTTTGAACTTATCCGCATAGTAGGATGCTTTACCTCTTTGTGTGATTTTTGGAGCACATGAAGTTACCGAAGCAGCAATGAACAAGATCAATAACACCCTCAATGCGAACTTCATCTTATTTGAAGATATTTTTAAAGAATTCACCGATCGACTTAAAGAATCCTCCTTCTTTCTTTTCTTCCTCATTATTTTCAATTGTTTCTTGCAATTGATGATTATTTACAAAAGATGCAGGCCACCAAGACTCATCGGTTCCCCAATTTTTATTTGGTTCAGGACCCATGGTAAAGATGATTTCCCCACCCTGAATGAGATCCTTGTGCATAAAGTAGCTTTTGCTATGTGTTTTGCCGTTGAACTGCACAGATTGGACATATTTATTTGAAGGGCTATTGTTCAATACTCTTATTTCCAATTCTTTATCACCCGCTAAGTTAATGGTGACACCATCGACCATCGGACTACCGATTACATACTCGCCGCCCACAGGGTTTGCCGGATAGAGACCGGCGATATTCCAAACGGCCCATGCACTCATCTGTCCTGCATCTTCATTACCAGCATAACCATCTGGTCGATCATGGTACATTGAATCTACTATCTGCCGAACTAATGACTGTGTTTTCCATGGTTTCCCAAAAAAGGTGTACATATAAGCGATATGATGGCTTGGTTCGTTACCATGGGCATATTGTCCGATGAACCCGCTGATATCCGGTGACGCATTTTCCCCCGTGATTTTGGAGCTGATACTAAACAGTGAATCGAGCTTCTTTTCCAATCCGTCGTCACCATAGAGCTGTTTTAAACCTAACACGTCATGTGGAACAAAAAAAGAATGTTGCCACGCATTTCCTTCCATATAATGAGCTTTATCGACGTCGTGTTCCGAATAAAAAGGATCAAAAGGAATCGCCCAAGAACTGTCACTATTTTTGGCGCGCATAAAGCCTGTATTCTTATCAAAAATATGTTTGTATGCTAGTGCCCTTTTTGAGAACTGTTGGTAATCTTGAGTTTTTCCAAGCTTCTTGGCAACGGCTGCAATAGCCCAATCATCGTATCCATATTCAAGTGTCATCGTCGCACTATGACCACTTTTATCTTGTGGAACATAGCCATATTGGATATAGTCAGGAACTTTTCGTGTATCTTGATTAGCGCTATTCTTCATCGCTTGATAGGCACGTTCTTTATCTAATCCCGGCCAGTTCTTTAAAATTGCGTCAGCCAGAACAGGGACAGCATGATATCCGGTCATCGTGTTTGTTTCAGCTGTGCTTAGATCCCATACTGGCAATAGTCCGTTTTCGTTATGAAAAGCGAGCATGCTATTGAGCATATCACCATATCGGTCTGGCTGCGTAAGTGTAAACAGAGGATTTAGCGCACGGAATGTATCCCACAATGAAAACAGCGTATAACGAGTTCCTCCGTTTGGCATTTGGAGGACTTCGTCATTGGCATTCTTATATTCACCATCGATATCAGAGTAAGTCGTCGGCGCAATGGCGGTATGATAAAGTGCTGTATAGAAGATTCGCTTTAGACGCTCACTCGGCGTGCGAATTTCTATTTTGCTTAATTCTTTCTCCCATTTAGCATCAGCGGAAGCTCTTGCTTCATTAAAGTTCCAATGCCCTAGTTCATCCAGAGCAAGTAGTGCCTTGTCCGTACTGGTCATAGACAATGCCACTTTCATCTCGATAGTTTGCGGAGTTCCCGCTGGCTGAAAAACAAGTTGTGAAGACACTCCTTTACCTTTCTCTTCTGTCTTCAATCCGACAGGAATTTCCCCTACCTCGATATCAACTTCTCCTTTCAAATAAAAGGCTTGAACCGGTTTAGACGTTTTTGCTGCAAAATAAACACGCTGCTTATTTGCCCACCCAGTAGAATAACGATATCCGATAAAAGTTGTATCAGTCAGTTTTTTAATAAAAGTTTCAGTTGGCGCATCCCAGTTTTGAGTAAAGGATAGGTCGAATCGTATTGTTGGTTCAGAATTTACCGGGAAGGTATACCGATGGTAACCCACGCGCTCAGATGTTGTTAGCTCGGCTACAATTCCATTGTCTAAGCGAACCGAATAATATCCCGGAGATGCTTGTTCATTGCTATGTGAAAAGGTGGCTGGTGTTACGATAGAGTCTCTGCTATCTAATGGTTTAAGTAGTGGCATTACAGAGATATCTAACCAATCCCCAATTCCAGTTCCACTAAGATGCATATGACTGAAACCCGCGATATGATTGTCGCTATAATGATACCCACTCACCCAGTCCCAACCGCCCTTTCCGTTATCGGGGCTTAGCTGAACCATCCCAAATGGGACGACCGCTCCGGGAAAAGTATGTCCGTGTCCGCCGGTCCCGATAAAAGGATCTACATAAGAAGTTAATTTGCTCTGAGCAAATGAATTAACTGATAGGAAGCAAATGCTTAGTAGTATATTTAGTAGTATATAAAGAGCTGTTTTTTTCAAACTTAATTCCTTGTTAAGATAGTTCAAGAACGGTTAAAACTAAAAATCCGTATTTTCAAATCGTTAAAAATACGGATTTTAGATTTTAATACCAGAAATTTCAGTTACGTAGCAAGTCTTTTACTTTTCACCCGGAACAAACTTCATTGAAATCGAATTTACACAGTGACGTGTGTTTTTTTCAGTAAAACGTTCGCCGAGAAATACATGACCGAGATGCCCCCCGCAGTTTGCACATATAATTTCAGTTCGCATACCGTCAGGGTCAGGCACACGTTTTACAGCTCCTTCAATCTCGTCATCGAAACTGGGCCATCCACAATGACTCTCAAATTTATCCTCTGACTTGTATAGCGGCGCGTTGCATTGCTTGCACACATAGGTACCCTTCTCCTTATTGTCCAATAATTCACCTGTAAAAGGGCGCTCAGTACCTTTCCGTAAAATAACATACTCTTCTTCTGGTGTAAGCTTGTTGTATTGTGTTGTATCCATTTTTTGTACCTCCTCGTGGTTAGTTATCATTGCCTCTTCTTCCTTTGCTGACTGCTTATGTTGACTCAATTTATCTTTTGCGCTCGTACTATTGCAAGCTACATTAAACAGTAGAATTATAGCTATCATATCAAACAGAAGAAAGCTAGCCTTTTTCATTTCAGCTAAATTAAATTTTTATTATAAAAGAGAGTCAAAATCCTCAGACCCTTATACAAGTTACAAAAAAAGCCTGACATCACGAATGTCAGGCTTTTAATTAACATCTTTTAACGTTACAAATAAGTTAAAAGTAACAAATGTATTTTATGTTGTCACTGAATTTAATTCTTCTGCCATTGCTTTTCCGATTTCAGCTGGTGATTCTACCACGCGGATTCCACATTCTTGCATGATTGCCATTTTTGCAGCTGCTGTATCTTCAGCACCACCAACGATAGCTCCCGCGTGTCCCATCCTACGTCCCGGAGGCGCAGTTTGGCCTGCAATAAATCCAACTACTGGCTTCGTTCCATGTTCTTTAATCCAACGAGCAGCTTCAGCTTCCATTCCTCCTCCAATCTCACCAATCATGATGATACCTTCTGTTTCAGGATCGTTCATTAATAATTCAACCGCCTCTTTGGTTGTTGTTCCGATAATTGGGTCGCCCCCGATACCAATGGCTGTACTAATGCCCAGTCCTGCTTTTACTGTCTGATCTACGGCCTCATACGTAAGTGTACCAGATTTTGAAACTACACCCACCGTACCCTTTTTAAAGATAAAACCAGGCATGATACCAATTTTAGACTCATCTGCAGTAATTACCCCTGGACAGTTTGGCCCGATTAAACGAGAGTTCTTATCGCTTAAATAAGATTTAACTTGGATCATATCCTTTGTAGGAATTCCTTCTGTAATACAAACGATAACTTCTATTCCGGCAGCAGCGGCTTCCATAATCGCATCGGCAGCAAATGCTGGTGGAACGAATATGATAGAAACATTAGCACCAGTAGCTTGAACAGCCTCTGCAACAGTATTGAATACAGGACGGTCTAGGTGTTCCTGTCCTCCTTTACCTGGAGTTACACCTCCAACTACTTGAGTACCATACTCTATCATTTGAGATGCATGATAGGTACCTTCGTTCCCTGTGAATCCTTGAACGATAACTTTAGAATCTTTATTTACGAGTACACTCATGGGTATAATTTTTGTTAAGCAAAAGTAACTATTTTAAATCAAATTCCTAAAGAATTAAACTGTAAATCATATAAGCGCTTATAATAACCGTTTAACCTTAATAGCTCTTGATGATTACCGATTTCCTTTATTTCCCCCTGATCGAGGACAATAATTTTGTCAGCTTTTTGAATTGTCGACAGCCGATGCGCAATAACAATCGCACTTCGATTTTCCATTAGCTTTTCAATAGCCTGTTGAATTAACTCTTCCGTTTCGGTGTCTACAGAAGATGTTGCCTCATCTAGCACCAAAATATTTGGTTTATGAACCAAAGCTCGAATAAATGATACCATCTGCGACTGACCAGAGGACAACGTGGCCCCTCTTTCCTGAACTTGGTAGTCAAAGCCATTCGGTAATCTATCAATAAACTTATCTGCACCGATTGACCGTGCTGCTTCAATAATTTGCTCTCGACTAATGGAAGGATCCAATAAATTAATATTGTTTTCAACAGTATCTGAAAAAAGAAAAACATCTTGATGTACAGTCGCGATACGTTTTCGTAAATAGTTTAGTTCGTATTCCCGAATATCGACTCCGTCCACTTTAATGCTTCCCTTATTAATTTCATAAAAACGGCTTAGAATATTAATAATGGATGATTTCCCGGCACCGGTTGCTCCGACTAATGCCAAGGTTTGACCAGGTTCAAGCGTAAAAGAGATATCCTTCAACACCCATTTCTCTTCATTATAAGCAAACCAGACATTGGAAAACTCTATTTTTCCTTTTAGTACATCTGGCTGTAATATCCCCTTATTATCCGTCTTTTCGTCTGTATCCAATACGGAGAATACTCGCTCTGCCCCAACCATACCCATTTGTAAGGTATTAAACTTGTCAATCAACTCCCGAACTGGCCGAAAGATCATATTAATATACATAATGAAGGCTACGACCACACCGGGTGAGGTGGTTTCGTTTAAGATAGATTTACTCCCATACCAGACCAGTAAACCTAGTGCTATTGCCATGATAATCTCAATTACAGGAAAGAAAATAGAAAAATACCAGTTAGCTCTGATATGCGCATTCCTATGTTCGGCATTAATCGGAAGGAACTTTTCATACTCTTGTTTTTCTCTTCCGAAATATTGAATGATAGCAACGCCTGAAATATGCTCCTGTAGAAAAGTGTTTAAACGCGACACCCAGGTACGAACGTCCTGGAAGGAGGCTTTCATAGCTTCCTTAAAATAGTAGGTTGCGACCAACATAACAGGCATCGGAATCAGAACAATAAGAGTTAGGCGCCAGTCTGTGTAAAACATAACCCCGAGAATTACAGCTAGCTGAAGAATATCTCCAATAATTTGAATTAAACCCTGTGAGAAGATATCAGATATTGTTTCCAAATCAGATACAGTACGTGTGATCAGTCGCCCCAATGGTGTTTTATCAAAATATTTCAACCTTAGCTGCAAAATGTGCTGAAAGACGTTGCTCCGGAGATCACGAATAACGGATTGCCCAAGTGTGTTGGTCAATAGAGTATGAAAATAACGGACAAGTGTTTGAAATAACAATAACGCCAGCATCAACAAGGCCATCTTAGACAGGCCATTATAATCTGCTTCTAAAATATAATTGTC
Organism: Pedobacter indicus; assembly: GCF_003449035.1. Taxonomy (NCBI): domain Bacteria; kingdom Pseudomonadati; phylum Bacteroidota; class Sphingobacteriia; order Sphingobacteriales; family Sphingobacteriaceae; genus Albibacterium; species Albibacterium indicum. Next base: position 1,339,533 of record NZ_QRGB01000001.1, on the reverse strand, counting down.
AAGCGTATGCTCCACCATAACAGGAAGTAGGGGAGCTATTGCGGCCATGATCAATGTGAGAACGACAGACCAAATGAAAACACCCCGGTAGGGCTTCATATAAACCAAGATTCGACGCAACAGCTGAACATCGTATGTTTTACCGGTTACCTTTTCACTCATGCTTCTTATATTTCGATATCCTTATAACGTACTTTTGTGAGATATAAGCCACAAGCTGGCACAGACGTCCCGGCGAGGGAACGGTTTTTACTCTCTATAATTTGGCGAATGGACTCCGCTGGCTTTTTCGAATCGTTTCCTATAGAAATCAAAGTCCCCACAATAGCGCGTACCATATTACGTAAAAAGCGGTTGGCGCTTATAAAGAAAACCAACCGATCGTCTGCAATCCATTTCCATTCTGCAATGTAAATATCACAATTATTTGTATGAACTTGCGTATGCGACTTACTGAAACAACTAAAGTCTCTATATTCTTTCATAATCTGAGCTGCTTCATTCATTTTATCGACGTCCGGAAGCTCTCTCAATTGCCATGAAAAGCCATTTAAGAATGGGTTTTTACCAAAATGAACGTGATACTCATAACTTCGCGAAACCGCATCGAAACGAGCATGAAAATCAGGCTCAACAGGAAATAAATCCTTAACTGTGATATCAATAGGAAGTATAGAGTTTAGACTGTTTTTAATTTGAAAAACATCAAGCGTACTGTTAGATTCTTCCAGATCAAAATGTGCAAATAACTGCCTTGCGTGAACCCCTGTATCTGTGCGGCCACAGCCAGTAGTCTTAACTTCCTGCCGTAAAATAGTGGTCAGTGCTTTATCAATTAGCTCCTGTACAGTTACTGCATTATCTTGAATCTGCCATCCGTGGTAATTGGATCCTTTATAAGCAATTTCTATACAGTATCTATGCTGGTCTTTTCTCACTGTAGCAAAGATAAGGATTCTCATACTAGAAATAACGACAACAATTTATTTGTTCACGTAAAACAATTTTGCGACAAGCGCCTTAATCTTATATTTGTATTTTTAAAATAAAATAGCGATGATTCAACGTATTCAAACTGTATGGTTACTTTTAGCAAGCTTAACTGTCTTGCTTCTTTTCTTATTCCCATATTTACAGTATTTCGATAACTTCGGTACGGCAATGGCCGTAAAAATAACTGGGATCTATCAAGGCGTGTCAGACGGAGTTATACAAACGGAATCATTTATATTGCAGACAATTGCAACTGTACTTGTGTCGCTCTTGCCGTTAGTGATTATCTTTTACTTCAGAGATCGAAAAAAACAATTGCAATTATCTTATCTCAATTTTGCCCTCATCATCTTATTAGGAATATGGCTGTATTTTTCGGCTAGTCAAGCAACTGAAGTGGTCAATAAAAAGCTGCACTTGGAAAATATTGGCATAGGGGCCCTTTTAATACCCATCGCGGCAGTCTTCATTTTACTCGCAATTAAAGGTATTCGTAAAGACGAAAAACTGATTAAGTCTGTAGATCGCTTAAGAGGCTAAAAAAAATAGAAAAATTTAACTAAGATTTTAAAAATTATTTTCCTACCTTTGCACCGCCTTAGGCAATTAGGCCTATCGTGTTATTTACATCATGAACCCATTTATTGAACTGGGGATCCGTCATGATATTGTTAATGCCTTAACAGAATTAGGTTTTGAAAAACCTACTCCTATTCAGGAACAGTCCGTTCCCGTTTTACTTGAAGGCAGCAACGACTTTGTCGGATTAGCCCAAACAGGAACCGGAAAGACAGCAGCCTTTGGCCTGCCTCTATTAGAACTACTCGACTTTTCACAAAAACACCCTCAGGCATTGATCCTATGCCCTACTAGGGAACTTTGTTTGCAAATTTCTAACGACTTAAAGAAATATGCGAAAAATCTGAGCAACGTGCACATCGTATCCGTCTATGGCGGTGCCAGCATTAGTGATCAACTTCGTCAAATACGTCGCGGCGTACAGATTGTTGTGGCAACACCAGGAAGAATGTTAGATATTCTTGGAAGAAACGCAATTGATTTCTCAAATGTAAAATACGTTGTCTTAGATGAAGCCGATGAAATGTTAAACATGGGCTTCCAAGAGGACATTAACAATATTTTGTCTACCACTCCGGAAGAGAAAAAAACATGGTTATTTTCTGCGACCATGCCACGTGAAGTGCGTAAAATAGCGAAACAGTATATGACTGATCCGGTTGAATTGACAATGGGGACAGAAAATACAGGAAATGAAAACATCGAGCATGAGTACTATGTCGTACGAGCAGCCGATAAGTTTTCAACCTTTAAACGTATTATAGACTACAACCCGGGAATATTTGGGATTGTATTCTGTCGCACAAAAATTGAAACGCAAGATATTGCCGAAGCTTTGATCAAAGACGGCTACAATGCCAATGCTTTGCACGGAGATTTATCCCAACAACAAAGGGACAAGGTAATGAAGCAATACCGAGACCGTAGCATTCAGCTGTTAATAGCTACCGATGTGGCATCTCGAGGAATCGACGTTAACAATGTAACCCACGTTATTAACTATTCGCTTCCTGACGAGGTAGAAAACTATACACACAGAAGTGGTCGTACTGCCCGTGCTGGAAAATCGGGCGTGTCTATCTCAATCATCAATGTAAAGGAACTAGGAAAAATCAGACAGATAGAGCGAATTATCGGCAAGAAATTTATAAAAGCTGAAGTTCCTAGTGGATTTGAGGTTTGCGAGAAACAATTGTTCGGTATGATTCATAACGTTCAAAACGTAACTGTAAACGAGGAGCAGATAGCTCCTTATGTTCCTCGTATCATGGAAGAGTTTGGAGACCTAAGCAAAGAAGATTTAATAAAGCGCTTTGCATCGGTTGAATTTAACCGCTTCCTAGAATACTACAAGGATGCTAAGGACTTAAATGTTGATACAGATAATGTTCGCATCAATGACAAAAATGACCGATCCGGTCGTTCTAGAAGAAATGGAACTGAATCTGGATATACTCGCCTATTTATTAACCTTGGATCTGTAGATGAATTCAACAGAGGCAGTTTGTTAGGCTTTATTTGCAATAATGGTAAAGTAAGCGGGAAGTCAGTTGGTAAAATTGACCTTAAGGGTGTATATTCTTTCTTCGAGGTTGAGGACAAAATTGTTGACAGCTTATATTCTGGCTTTAAGAATATTGAGTTTAACGGACGCGAAGTACGTATAGAAAATGCCGGCGCCCGACCAAGTGAAGGACGTCGTCGAAACTCAAAGCCAAGAAACGGATTCTCATCAAAGGGATCTTCCCGAGGCGAGGCAAAATCGAGAAATGGCTATGACAGACGGGCGAAAGAGAAACAGGACTCTGGTTTTCGTGACTTCTCAGGAAGAACGAAAAGCGAAATGAAGAAACGTTGGTAAAACGGATAATTATTAAAACAAGAAGCGGGAGTTCAAATAGAATTCCCGCTTCTTGTTTTATAGTAGATAGACCTCAAGGCTCTAATATCCGACAGCTTTATCATCCCCCCGTTGGTCTGCACCGCCTGTCAAGACCCCACTCTCAGAAACCAAAATAGCGTCTACTCGGCCGATAGCACCGCGTTCTTTTATATTATAACCTTTTTGACTCAATCTGCTTCTCAACTCAGGTGTGAACGAAGCTGCTTCGGCATCTACATGGTCTGGTAACCATTGATGATGAAAACGTGGCGCATCAACGGCTTGCTGCATACCCATATTCCAATCAATGACATTCAAGATTGTTTGAAATACTGAAGTCATAATAGTTGAACCTCCTGGAGTTCCGACAACCATAAATAATTTTCCATCTTTTTCTAGAATAGTCGGTGTCATAGAACTTAGCATTCTCTTCCCTGGTTCTATACTGTTGGCTTTTCCACCGATTAAACCAAACATATTAGGCGCACCTGGCTTAACTGAAAAATCATCCATTTCATTATTCAATAAGAATCCCGCACCTTTTACAACAACCTGTGACCCATAGGAACCATTTAGAGTTGTTGTCAACGAAACCGCATTCCCTTCTTTGTCAACAATTGAAAAATGAGTGGTTTCTTCACTTTCAGCTACAGCTCCGACACTACCCGCATGTATTGCGGCACTCGGAGTAGCTTGATCGAAGTTCATATCACTCATACGAATAGCATTGTATTTTAAATTTATCAATTGATTTTGAGGAACTTGATAGAAATCAGGATCGCCTAAATGCTCAGCACGATCTGCGTAAACCCGTCTTTCAGCTTCAATCATTACCTGTACGGTTGAATCACTCTGAAAACCCCAGCGACCAAGCGGAAATGCTTCTACACTGTGAAGCATCTGCAATAAAGCTATTCCACCGCTCGACGGCGGAGGCATTGAGATTACCTTATATCCTCGGTAGGAGCCTATTACGGGCTTACGCCACTGAGCTTCATAGTCTTTTAAGTCTTGTAAACTGATGATACCATTCCCACTTTTCATTTCAGCTACTATTTTATCAGCGGTCTCACCTTCATAAAAACCTTTTCTACCTTGATCTCTGATTAGCTCAAGCGTGTGAGCCAATTCAGGTTGGAGGAAGTTGTCGCCTTCTGACCAATTTTGCTTTGACGTAAATACGGTTCCTTCAGGATTGTATTTTAAAAAGCTTTCTCTCCTCGAATTAATTTCTCGAGCTTGCATAGCTGTGAGAGCAAACCCCTTTCTAGCCAAATCAACTGATGGTTGAAGCAGCTCTTTCCAAGAAAGTTTCCCATATTTTTGATGTGCCTTTACCATTCCATCAACGGAACCCGGCACTCCAGATGCCAACTGACTTCTTAATGATAAATCAACAATTGGCTCACCGTGCATGTCAAGATACATATCGCGGAATGCCTCGCCAGGTGCTTTCTCCCGAAAATCTAAACTAGCTACTTCTCCTCTTGCTGAACGATATACTAAAAAACCTCCACCTCCTAGGTTTCCGGCATTCGGATACACGACAGCCAAAGCAAACTGGACTGCAACAGCTGCATCGACCGCATTACCTCCTTTCTTTAATATAGCCACTCCCACCTCAGAAGCAACCGGATGAGCGGATACCACCATTCCATTTCGATAACCCTTTTCATCTTTAATTTCATCACGCAACTCGCCATTTTTTTCAACCTGCGTTTGCGGTGTTGTTGTATCAGTCGATGGTTTCTTCTGAAAGATTTTGCAACCGCTGCTGAATACCATAAAAGTAACGACAAGCAAGGTGACAGGAATGCGAATATTAAAGTGTTGTTTCATTGAGGTAATTTTTGAATATTTTATTTATTTCTACTTAGGTTAATAATCCCGCTAATAATCGGGCTTCCATTACTGAAGAATGTTTTTCATAAAGAATTGAGTAAACCATACGACAAATCGGCAAGTCCAAGTCATAGCGTTTACTAATTTGATGAACGCACTTGCTGGCGTAATATCCCTCTGCGACCATGTTCATCTCCAGTTGAGCAGAGCGGACCGTATATCCTTTACCTATCATATTCCCAAATGTACGATTTCTGCTAAATTGAGAGTAAGCCGTAACCAACAAATCGCCTAAATAAGCCGACTCTTCTATGTCCCGTTCTATCGGGTGAACAACTTTAAGGAAAGAGGCCATTTCCCGGATAGCATTTGATATCAAAACTGCTTGAAAATTATCTCCAAATCCAACTCCATGGCAGATCCCGCTGGCAATGGCATAAATATTTTTCAATACCGCGGCATATTCTACCCCGTAAACATCGTCTGAAAGTATTGTATTTATATAGTTCGTCGAAAGTAACGACGCGATCAAGCTCGCAGTCTCCGGCGCTTGCGAAGCTAGTGTCAAATAAGATAATTTCTTTTGAGACACCTCTTCTGCATGACAGGGTCCACTAATAACGGCTATGTTATTAACAGGAACATTATACTCAACTTGCAGAAACTCTCCAATGATTTGATTCGTTTCAGGAACAATCCCCTTTATCGCCGAAACAATAATCTTGTTTTCTAGTTCTTCAGCCTTCACGGAACTTAAGGTTTCATTGAGAAAAGCCGCGGGAACGCAGAGAATGACAATAGTTGCTTGTTGAATAATATAGTTAATATCCGTACTTATATTGTTAGGATCGACAGTCACTTCGACAGCGCTAAGGTAATTGGGGTTTCTCCCTTCTTCTATAATCGATTTAATAGTATCCTCATTTCGCATCCACCAGTATAGACTTTTCGACTTACGATTATCTATCAACATTTTCACAATAGCCGTTGCCCAGCTTCCGCCACCTATTACCGCTACTTTATTTTCATTTAACTCCATACAGAACAATAGAAACATTACTCTTAATCCACGAAGTTAATCTTTATCGAAGCAACAAGCAAAATGGGAGCAACAAACAAAGTATCCTTGTTAGCAATTTAATTAAAAAAGAAGCCCTTCCAAGATGTAAGATGCAATGGAGAAATACAAAATCAACCCTGTTACGTCAACTAAAGTAGCCACAAATGGGGTTGATGACGTAGCGGGGTCTGCACCAAAGCGCCTTAGGATAAAAGGCAACATAGAACCTATCAACGACCCCCATGTAACAACGCCAATAAGTGACAAGCTAACGACAATTGCTATAAGAAACCAATGTTCCCCCATATCTCCGAAAGCAGCATGTTGAACATAAATACGCAAAAAACCGAGTGACCCAAGTATTAGTCCTAGCATTAGCCCTGAAATAATTTCCCGTTTCATAACGTTCCACCAATCATTCAAGGTTACATCACTCATAGCCATTGATTGAATAATCAGCGTGGAGGCTTGAGAACCACTATTCCCACCGCTGGACATAATTAGCGGAATAAAAACAGCGAGTATTAGTGCTCCAGCCAACTGAGCCTCATAATGTCCCATCACCGACGCCGTAAAGAGCTGACCAAAAAAGAGTAACACCAGCCACCCGGCACGCTTCTTCACGAGATTGATGATAGACATATCCATATAAGGCTCGTCTAATGCCTGGGTACCCCCTATTCGCTGCATATCTTCCGTATATTCTTCATTCGCCACCCAAAGAATATCATCAACTGTAACAATACCTAACATAATCTGCTGATCATCTGTCACCGGTAACGCTACACGATTGTTCATTCTGAAAACATTGATAGCCTCTTCCTGTGGGTCATTAGCTCTGAGCGAAATTAAACGATTATCCATCAAATCACTGATCAGTACATCAGGTTTGACCAATAAGATTTCACGAATTCTGATATCATCCAATAAAACACCTTTATCATCTATAACGTAAATAACATCAATTGTTTCTGAATTTTTTCCGTATTTCCTGATATGTTCAAGGACCTTTGCAACACTCCACTCCTCTTTTACAGTTATGTAATCTGGTGTCATCAGACGGCCAACACTCTCTTCCGGATAGCCTAATAGTGACAACGCTTCTTTCCGATCCGCCGGAGGCAACAGGATGATTAGTTTCTTTACTGCGTCGCCATGCAACTCACTAAAAAATGAAGTTCTATCATCAGGTGGTAATTCATTTATTAGTTCAGCTATCTTCGGACCCGATAGCTTCTTTACGATTCTTTCCTGAGTCGGAAAGTCTAAGATCCTAAAAACATTAACTGCTCGATTTATACTTAAGGTTGAAATAAAGATATCAGCGTACTCAGGAAGTTCATCTATTAAACCCTCGACATCAGAAATGTTTAGATTATCTAAATATTCATTCAGTTTAACAGGATCTCCTTCAGCAAGTAGCAATTTGACTTGATCTGCTAACATTTCCATCTCATCCATAAGAAGTAATTTAGAGCGTTACATAATTATGAGAATTAAACTCGCACAAAAGTCGCGTTTTTAAAGCAGAACAACGAAAAACGCATTGATTTTTTAACAAATATTATGCATAAAAAAAGGCCAAAGTAGAATTACTCTGGCCTTTTTTTATAAAATCGTTTGTATTTAAACTTTGATCTCTACTTCCACTCCACTTGGTAACTCAAGTTTCATCAAAGCATCTACAGTTTTTGAATTTGAACTGTAAATATCTAACAGTCTTTTATAAGCACATAATTGAAATTGCTCGCGCGCTTTCTTATTTACGTGCGGTGAACGTAAAACCGTGTAAATCTTTTTCTCTGTTGGCAAAGGGATAGGTCCACTTACCACAGCGCCAGTAGGTTTAACAGTTTTGACAATTTTTTCAGCAGACTTATCAACCAAGTTGTAGTCGTACGATTTTAATTTAATTCTAATTCTTTGGCTCATTATTTTTGTTTTTTGTACCGACTGTTAGAGCAATTTGTAACAGTCAGCAGTTAGTATTCTATATTAATCTTCGGAAGATACTTTACCTTTCGACTTAGCGACAACTTCCTCTTGAACGTTTCGCGGTGCAGCTTCATAGTGATCAAATTCCATTGTTGACGTTGCGCGACCAGACGTGATCGTACGTAACTGAGTTACATACCCAAACATTTCTGAAAGCGGTACAAGAGCTTTAATCACTTGAACTCCATTACGACTGTCCATACCTTGCAATTGTCCACGACGACGATTTAAATCACCCATTACATCACCCATGTTCTCTTCTGGGGTTAGAACTTCAATTTTCATGATGGGTTCCATCAAAACAGGAGAACATTTTGGAAGAGCGGCACGGAAGGCTGCACGAGCAGCGATTTCAAAAGACAATGAGTCTGAATCCACAGGGTGGAACGACCCGTCTATTAAACGCACTTTCATATCGCTCACAGGGAAACCTGCTAGCACACCATTCACCATTGAAGACTCAAAACCTTTTTGTACTGAAGGAATGTATTCACGTGGAATAGCACCTCCGACGATTTCATTTTCAAACTGCAATCCGGTTTTACCCTCATCAATTGGAGACACTACAACCTGAATATCAGCAAATTTACCACGACCGCCAGTTTGTTTCTTATAAGTCTCCCGATGTTGAACTGTTCCCGTGATAGCCTCTTTGTAAGCTACCTGAGGAGCACCTTGATTAATTTCAACTTTAAACTCGCGTTTTAAGCGATCTATTAATACATCTAAGTGCAGTTCCCCCATTCCAGAAATAACTGTCTGACCAGTATCATCATCACTCTTCACTTGGAAAGTTGGGTCTTCTTCAGCTAATTTTGCAAGAGCCATACCTAACTTATCAACATCAGCTTGAGTTTTTGGTTCAATGGCCAAACCGATTACTGGATCAGGGAAGTCCATGGACTCTAATACAATCGGATGTTTTTCATCACAAAGAGTATCTCCAGTTTTAATATCTTTAAATCCTACAACTGCAGCGATATCTCCAGCTCCAACATTAGGAATAGCATTTTGCTTATTAGCGTGCATTTGGAAAATACGAGAAATACGCTCTTTATTATCCGAACGCGTATTATACACATATGAACCAGCATCTAGATTACCAGAATATACACGGATGAAGCAAAGACGACCAACAAATGGATCAGTTGCAATCTTAAATGCCAATGCAGAAAAAGGTTCTTTAACATCAGGTTTGCGAGATACTGGAGCTTCAGTTTTAGGGTTAATTCCTTCAATAGCCTCAACATCCAGGGGTGAAGGAAGCAACTCCATCACATAATCCAACATAGTCTGAACACCCTTATTTTTAAAAGAAGAACCGCATACCATCGGTACAATCTTTGCGTCAAGTGTCGCTGCACGAAGAGCATCTAAGATTTCCCGTTCAGTGATTGAATCAGGATCATCAAAGAATTTTTCCATTAAGGTTTCATCATAATCAGCAACAGCTTCTAAAAGTTTTTCTCTCCAAACTGCTGTTTCTTCCAATAACTCATCTGGAATCGGAACCTCAGTAAAGGTCATTCCTTTATCTTCTTCGTTCCAAATTATACCACGGTTATTGATCAGATCGACAACACCTTTGAACGTATCTTCCGACCCAATTGGTAATTGTAAAGGAACCGCATGGCTTCCCAGCATTTCGCGAACTTGACCAACAACTTTCAAAAAGTCAGCTCCGGAGCGATCCATTTTATTAACAAAACCAATCCGAGGAACATTGTAATTATTTGCTAAGCGCCAGTTAGTTTCCGATTGAGGTTCAACGCCATCAACAGCAGAAAATAAGAATACCAACCCATCTAAAACACGAAGAGATCGATTTACCTCTACGGTAAAGTCAACGTGCCCCGGCGTGTCTATAATATTAATATGATATTGATTGTTTCTGTATTTCCAGCCCACGGTTACAGCCGCTGAGGTAATCGTAATTCCACGCTCCTGCTCTTGCGCCATCCAGTCGGTAGTCGCTGAACCTTCGTGTGTCTCTCCTAGTTTATGGTTAACCCCAGAATAGAAAAGAATACGCTCAGTAGTTGTCGTTTTACCGGCATCAATGTGAGCAGCGATACCAATATTTCTAGTGAATTTTAAGTCTCTTGACATGATCTATTTTTTTCGTTTTTTGTATCAAAAATAACACACCGACAATTTCATTCCTTTGAAGAAAAAACTGTCGGTGTGATAATATCGAACATAAAGTGTTAAGATTAGAATCTGAAATGCGAGAATGCCTTATTGGCTTCAGCCATTTTATGTACGTCTTCTTTTTTCTTAACTGCTGCACCTTCACCTTTAGAAGCAGAGATAATTTCTCCCGCTAATTTTTCATGCATGGTTTTTTCACCTCTTTTACGTGCGTAGTTTATTAACCATTTCATACCCAAAGCAATTTTACGCTCAGGACGTACTTCTGTAGGAACTTGGAAGTTTGCCCCACCAACACGACGGGATTTCACTTCTACAGATGGCATAACATTATTTAAAGCTTTTCTCCAAGCTTCTAAACCGTTCTCACTAGTTTTTTCTTCTACTAATTGAACAGCATCATAAAATATTGAATAAGCGATAGATTTCTTTCCATCGTACATCATATTATTCACAAAACGAGTTACCTGAGCATCATTAAATTTTGGATCAGGCAAAATGATTCGTTTTTTTGGTTTTGACTTTCTCATCTCTAATTTCTCCTAAATTTAATTATTTTTTTGCTGCTGCTTGCCCTGGTTTAGGACGCTTTGTTCCGTACTTAGAACGACGTTGGTTACGACCAGCAACACCGGAAGTATCTAAAGCACCACGAACAATATGATAACGTACTCCAGGAAGGTCTTTCACACGACCACCGCGAATTAATACAATTGAGTGTTCTTGCAAATTGTGTCCTTCTCCTGGAATATAAGCGTTTACTTCTTTTCCATTTGTCAAACGTACACGTGCAACTTTACGCATAGCCGAGTTTGGCTTTTTAGGGGTAGTGGTGTACACACGAGTACATACACCTCTTCGCTGTGGACAGCTGTCCAATGCTGGCGACTTACTCTTGTCAACCAAAGCTACTCTACCTTTTCTTACTAGTTGTTGAATAGTAGGCATTTAGTGTTTTTTAATTTATTTATTCCTATTTACTTTTTAGGATTGCAAAGATATAGCAAATCCCTTTATATATCAAGTATTTATTATTAAAAAGTATTAAACTAATTCGTCGTGCATTTTAAATAGTACTTGATTTCAATTTTACGCAAAGAAAATTTAATCGTTCAATTTGTTTCAAACCAACCAGTTTGCCTTTATCAAAGATTTCTTCACCATGAGTCCGCTTATCAAAGTGCAGAACGATAGAACGGACGATGAGCATGTACAAGATCAACGCAAAAAAGATGAAAAACAAAAATCACCTTCGGGCACCTTGGTAAGACCCTTGTAAAGGGTATTTAGCAATTAATTATCTATTAATTCCCTATTGTTCCCGTATAAATCAACGAAAACAGGGATAAATCAGCAAATAATTCAGTAAAAGTTCACCTATGAATCCGAACAAGGTCTCGAGGGAATTTAAACAAAACACCATGTAAACGAGCATCGCTTCGGAGCATCCTTTGTCCAAGTTTCGTTCGATGTGCCACCCCTGTCTCTCTCCTATGAGTCCCCTATGCGCCCCCTGATTTTCGGTATTTATGGGGAGGACAGGAAAGGAACTGGGGTACTTTGCCGATTTCACCTTCATTATGACTAGGAATAGGATAAATAAAACTGACTTAAAGTCTATAAATAGTTTAAAATAAATTTGATTATTAGAATAACCATCTTATTTTTGGTTTTCTCGTTGACGAATAACGAGCTATATTTACCTAGATTTTAACTTACTAATAATGGAATTTTTACAGAACAATCTAATCTATGCCATACCACTAGTTGGCATAATTGGCCTTATTGTGATGATCACGAAAAGCGCATGGGTCTCAAAACAGGAAGCAGGCGACGAAAATATGCGCACCTTGGCAGGTTACATAGCGGATGGCGCGATGGCTTTTCTGAAAGCTGAATGGAAAGTCCTTTCCTATTTTGTTATTATTGCGGCAATTATTCTAGGTTACTCTGGAACACTCGTTGAGACTTCAAGTTGGGTCATCGCTATTTCATTTGTTATAGGTGCTTTTACTTCGGCTCTTGCGGGTTATATCGGCATGAATATAGCAACAAAAGCCAATGTTCGTACCACGCAAGCTGCACGCACGAGTCTCGCAAAAGCCTTAAAAGTTTCTTTTACTGCTGGAAGTGTCATGGGAATCGGGGTCGTAGGATTGGCCATTCTAGGATTAGGAAGTTTATTCATTGTTTTTTACCAGTTATACGTTATTAATACCGGAGGTTCAGTCAATGGATTAGAAATGGAAAAGGCTCTCGAGGTATTGGCTGGTTTTTCATTGGGTGCCGAATCGATCGCTCTTTTTGCACGTGTAGGTGGTGGTATTTACACAAAAGCCGCCGATGTAGGTGCAGACTTGGTAGGTAAAGTTGAAGCTGGGATTCCAGAAGATGACGTTCGTAACCCCGCAACAATCGCCGACAATGTCGGTGACAACGTTGGTGATGTTGCCGGCATGGGTGCTGACCTTTTTGGTTCGTTTGTCGCAACCTTGTTAGCAACCATGGTTTTGGGACGAGAAATTATTTCTAACGATAGCTTTGACGGCATAGCGCCTATCTTACTGCCAATGGTTATCGCTGGACTGGGGCTGCTTTTTTCCATTATTTCTACATCTCTTGTAAAAATCAAAAACGAAACCAGTAACGTTCAAAATGCCCTCAACCTCGGCAACTGGGCTTCCATTATCCTAACAGCAATCGCGTCTTTCTTTGCTGTCAAATGGATCATGCCAGAAACAATGGTATTAAGAGGCTATGAATTTAGCAATACAGATGTTTTCCTTTCCATTATGGTGGGGCTAATTGTAGGCGCTCTAATGAGTTATGTAACCGAATACTTTACTTCAATGGGTAAACGACCAGTTTTGTCAATTATTAAACAATCGTCAACCGGTCATGCCACCAATATTATAGGTGGTCTCGCTATAGGGATGGAATCTACGGTTATCCCTATTTTGGTTCTTGCTGGTGGGATTTATGGCTCATATCACTTTGCCGGTTTTTATGGTGTTGCGATAGCTGCAGCAGGAATGATGGCTACAACAGCGATGCAGCTAGCAATAGATGCATTTGGCCCTGTTGCAGATAACGCGGGAGGTATTGCAGAGATGAGCCAACTCCCCGATGAAGTGCGGGACCGCACGGACAATCTGGATGCAGTAGGCAACACAACCGCCGCCACAGGTAAAGGGTTCGCCATTGCATCTGCAGCGCTGACTTCGCTTGCATTATTTGCAGCATTTGTTGGGCTTGCTGGTATTGATCAAATTGATATTTACAAAGCAGAAGTCTTAGCTGGCCTCTTTGTCGGAGGTATGATTCCATTTATATTTTCATCATTATGTATTTCGGCCGTGGGCCGTGCCGCCATGGAGATGGTTAAAGAAGTTAGAAGACAGTTCAAAGAAATTCCAGGAATAATGGAATATAAAGCGAAGCCGGAATATCAAAAATGTGTTGCGATCTCTACAAATGCTTCGCTCAAAGAAATGATGTTACCTGGTGCAATCGCGATTCTTGTTCCGGTTATTATAGGATTTATATTCGGACCAGAAGTACTTGGAGGACTTTTAGCAGGTGTTACTGTATCGGGTGTGCTAATGGGAATATTCCAAAATAATGCCGGTGGTGCCTGGGATAATGCCAAGAAATCATTTGAAAAGGGAGTTGAAATCGACGGGCAAGTTCATTACAAAAACTCTGAACCTCATAAGGCATCAGTTACCGGAGACACCGTTGGTGATCCTTTTAAAGACACATCGGGTCCATCTATGAATATATTAATCAAACTTATGTCTATCGTTTCGTTGATCATAGCTCCGCACATCAATGAAGGAAACCATAGCGAAGCAAAGGCCCTCCATAATAAAGTTTCTGAGCCGATAGAGGTTGTAATTACAAATACGGAAATCAACCAATTCGAAAAATTGAATTAAACGTTCTCTCTTTTTTTAAGAAAAACATAAAAAGCGACTTAGGAAAAACCTAGTCGCTTTTTATGTTTTTAATCAAAAATTTGTACGTTTGATCTCATATTCTACATAAACCGAAAAGAGAAACTATTCGAAAAGCATGTTATTTAAAAAATCAATATCACTACTTGTAGATGAAGCAAAAGAAATGGGAGAAGGAACTCTCAAACGAACATTAACAAGCTATCATTTAGTTGCTTTGGGTGTCGGCGCGATCATCGGTGCCGGTTTATTTTCACTCACAGGAATTGTTGCGGCAGAAAATGCAGGACCGGCAGTCACGATATCGTATATCTTAGCTGCATTAGTTTGCGGTCTGGCCGGATTGTGTTACGCAGAATTTGCATCAATGATACCGGTCGCTGGTAGCGCTTATACATACGCCTACGCTACTATGGGTGAGTGGATTGCATGGATTATCGGGTGGGATCTAGTACTTGAATATGCCTTAAGTGCCGCAACAGTCGCTGTAAGCTGGTCACAATACTTCAGTCAGTTCCTCGGAGGCTTTGGCTTGAACATTCCACAGTTTCTCTTGCATGGCCCATGGGAAACCTACGAAACGGCAACAGGGCTCACTGAAACTGGAATTATAAATCTTCCGGCAGTAGTAATAGTCTGTTTGCTATCACTCCTATTAATCAGAGGAACAGCTGAATCTTCATTTGTAAACAACATGTTGGTGGTCATCAAGCTGGCAGTGGTCCTTATTTTTATTTGCCTGGGTTGGTCTTTTATGGATTCAGCAAACCATACTCCCTTTATTCCTACAAACACTGGGGAAGAGCTTTTAAAATCAGGACAAATAGGTTTATTTGATTTCTTTAAAGAGGGGTATTTTGGTGAATATGGAATTACAGGTATTATGCGCGGTGCTGGTGTTGTGTTTTTTGCGTTTATTGGTTTTGATGCCGTTAGTACGGCTGCGCAGGAAGCGAAAAATCCCCAAAAAGACATGCCGATTGGTATTATTGGATCTCTCATTGTATGTACTGTTATATATTTCTTCTTTTCCTTCGTCATGACTGGCTTGGCGAATTACACCGAATTCGAAAACGACGCGAGTCCGGTAACAACAGCTTTCGCTGTAACAGGGTACACGTTCTTAAATCAGTTTTTGATGATCGCGATCTTGACTGGCTACACATCCGTAATCCTCGTCATGCTTTTAGGTCAAAGTCGTGTATTTTACAGTATGAGCAAAGACGGGCTGCTACCAAAACTTTTTTCCGATTTATCGAAGAAACAAACGCCTTGGAAAACTAATTTAATATTTATGATATTTGTAAGTGGTTTTGCAGGTTTTGTTCCAATCTCGGATCTCGGACATATGGTAAGTATTGGAGCATTATTTGCCTTCTCTTTAGTATGTATCGGTATCGTTATATTGAGAAAGACAGATCCAAACGCCTATCGGCCGTTTAGAACACCTTTTGTTCCGGTGATACCAATCTTGGGAGTAATTGTGTGTGTATTATTGATGGGGTCGCTACCAATCGAAAGTTGGGAAAGGCTTGGAATATGGATGACCATTGGTATCATTATTTATTTAATTTATGGGAAGAAACACAGCAAAATCCGAAACGGCAATATTTAAAAAAACTTTCGTATTGCTTACGAATGGAAACAATAGAATAGATTAATAATCAACATATTATATGTATTTTAACTTTAAAGAGATTCTTTCGGTATCAATGATACTATTTGCTATCATCGATATTTTAGGATCGATCCCCATTATAATCGACTTACGACAAAAAGTTGGAAAGATTCAATCGGAAAAAACATGTCTGGTTGCGATGGGGATCATGTTGGCCTTTCTTTTTATCGGAGAGGAGCTGCTCAACATTATTGGAGTAGATGTCGCTTCTTTTGCAATAGCTGGGTCATTAGTAATTTTTTTCATAGCGATGGAAATGGTGCTTGGTATTACAGTTTTTAAAGAAGATAGTCATGAAACAGCCTCCATCATACCTCTAGCCTTTCCTTTAATTGCGGGGGCAGGAACGCTTACCACTCTTCTCTCTTTAAAGGCGGAATTTGCCACACAAAACATTATAATAGGAATTGTTTTGAATTTTATAGTCGTTTACCTAGTATTAAAGAACACCTATCGTCTGGAAAAATTACTTGGAAAGAATGGCTTGAGCGTACTTCGTAAAGCTTTCGGAATAATCCTGTTAGCAATTGCCATTAAGCTATTTCGGTCGAATACAGGTTTTTAAATGATCCGAATCATACGAGCTGCAAATAATGTGTCCGCCCCTTCATCACTACCTTCTAAATAGTCCATTGTTTCTATCTGAAATCCATTTTCAGATAAAAACTGAACATGGTCTTCATTTTCTTCTTGATAAACGGAACAAGTCATGTAGATAATAGGTTTACCTATCTTTACATGCTTGATCACACCAAGTAAAATCTGCCGTTGCAATTGACTATAATATTTAAGTTTTTCGAGAGTAAATGACGACATTTGTTCGGGAGATCTTCCCCATGTACCAGATCCTGAGCACGGAGCATCAATAATAATACCGTCGAACTTTTCATCACCTATGCTGGCTTTTGCACCTTTCGTTAGGTCGATAACCTTCTTTCGATAGGGAATTCTAATTCCCGCTTTGTCAAATCGCTCATCAAGATTGCGAAGAATACTGACCCGTATGTCCGAAACAAGTAATCGAATAGTCGGGTTCTTCTCGATTAATAAAAGTGCCTTTCCTCCTGATGCGGCACATGCATCCCACCAGCTATCTCCGTCTTCCGGACGAAAAAAATCGATCGTTCGCTGAGAGCTTAGATCTTGTACCTCGTAATGTCCTGCTATTTCCTTAATTTTATCGAGCTGACTATCTGCTTCTAGTTGGAGAGTCAAAGGTCCAAGTCTCGTAAATTCAATATTATTTTCTGATATCAAGTCCATCACATATCGCTCACTTCCCAATTTCATTCTGATAAATAAGCGACGTTGATCAAAATGACTGACCAAAAAATCATCTACATTAATCTTATCTGAAATCATCTCAGGTAAAGGAAAACATTGACTCGGAGTAAAGTCATATGAACTTTTCAGATGTTGAAGTTTTTGCTCTATCGGTTTTCCAATAGTAGATAACAATGACGGCTCGAGCAACTCGACAAAATCACTGGAATTTGTGCACAGATACTCGGCAATAGCCAACTTAGCTTCCAACTCGTAATCAGGAAAAGCCACACCAAGTCTAAAATAGTTAAAAACTAGCCGTCGGGCAATTTTTCGATCCTTAGACCCCATTTGCTTATTCCTTCTAAAGTAATTACTTAAGAAGCGAGAGAGAGGAATATCGAAGCTATATTGGTCGAGAATATTTTTAAAAGTACTTATTTGTTGGCGTAGGCGCTTTACATTCATTATTCAGCTTATTCAGAGTCTAATTAACCGGTACATATTTGTACCCATTAAACTCTAATATACGCACGAAAGTATTCACATAACCCCAAGCTGAGTTCCTTTCGAAACGATAGTCTGTTTGGACACCCGCATAGGTTTCTTCTGTCAAATGTTGCGGATAGTCTTTACCGTATTTAGCCAACATGTACCCAAAGAAAAAACCAGTATCAAAACCCTTGTAGGCGTATTCGGTTGGCTCGATTTTAAATTCGTCTCTATATTTTCGTTGAAAATCTCTTACAGTCGACTTATCAGCATTTACATAAAATGAGGTGGAAATTTTCGTGTTCAATAACTCCAAGTTAAAGGTATCGAATGAACCACGACTCCAATTTGGATGTCCAAATAAATCGATCTTAACATCCAATTCATCCTTTAGATCTACAAGGCCAGTTAAAATACTGTTTACTGCATATTTATTCGTGGAGCCTACGACTATAATATTGTTACCTACCAAATTAAGAATATCACGAACCTTATTTACATCATTAACTTCCGTAAACTGGATACCCTTTTCTCCAAAGCTTCTTTTTAACGGTGTCAAAAATTCAACACTTTCTTCATCAGCTTTATTAATCAAAATCACCTGATCATCACGACGATGAATCTTTTCAATATAGTCTGCTATACCGAAGCTATGTAAATCTATGGGAGCTATCAGACTTACCAAATTTGGATGCATGAACTGCGATGGTTTTGACGCCGCCAACGGTGAAACCTGCAGGGCGTGACCCGCTTTCGATGAGCTAGAGAAAACTTCTATTTCTTGAGGGAATATGGGTCCGACAATTAAGTCGGCAGACTGCACTTCGGGACTCACCGCCATACGTCTATTCTCTACCGCATTATCACGTGAATCCAATACTGTTAGTTTAAAATTATTCCCTCGCTGAGTAAGATTATCCATAGCAAGTTTAAACCCTTGGTAGAAATCTAAAGGGACAGATACTCGCTTCACGTCCTCCCGACTAGGTTCTCCCGCTATACGATTTAGTTGAAACGGAAGTAACAGAACTACGGAGTTAACAGTAGGTTCAACCGGGGTTTCTTCTTTTTCGACTTCTTTCGGCTCTTCGGGTTCAATGGGCTCTTCTTTCGGCTCCGTTTTTACCGGAGGTGCAGTTGGTCTAAAAATAGAACAACTACTTAAGAACACCAATACCATCAGAACTATTAGAACCCTACTCCCACTCAATTGTCGCTGGTGGCTTTGAACTGATGTCATAAACAACTCTGTTGATTCCTTTGACATGGTTAATTATTTCATTAGATATTTTCGATAGTAGCTCATAAGGTAAGTGAATCCAATCTGCTGTCATTCCATCCGTAGAGCCTACTGCACGTAAACAGATAACATGTTCATATGTTCTTTCGTCCCCCATCACCCCAACCGACTGAACCGGTAGAAAAATCGCACCCGCCTGCCATACCTTGTCATACCATCCTGCTTCTCTCAAATTACGGATATAAATTGCGTCGGCTTCCTGTAAAATTCTTACTTTCTCCGCAGTTATATCTCCCAATATGCGAATCGCCAACCCCGGACCCGGAAAAGGATGTCTACCCAAAATAGCAGGATCCATCTCCAATGCCTTTCCGACCCTCCTTACCTCGTCTTTAAATAAAGTCTTCAATGGCTCAACCACTTTTAATTTCATAAAATCAGGTAGTCCACCCACATTATGATGAGACTTGATCGTTGCCGAAGGTCCATTAACAGATATCGATTCGATCACGTCCGGATATATTGTTCCTTGTCCTAACCATTTTACGGTATCACCCGCTGGCAATTGATTTTCTATCTCATGAGCTGCATCGTCAAACACTTCAATAAATATGCCGCCGATGATTTTTCTTTTTCTTTCAGGGTCCTTAACCCCCTCCAATTGTTTGTAAAACCTTGCCTTCGCATCAACACCTTTGATGTTTAAACCCATATGTTTATATGAGTCCAGCACTTGTTCAAACTCATTTTTCCTTAACAGTCCATTATCGACAAACACACAATGTAAACGATCACCAATTGCCTGATGTAATAATATAGCTGCAACTGATGAGTCTACACCGCCTGAAAGAGCAAGAATCACATGGTCATTACCAATTTCTTTCTTTAAACTGTCAATTGTATTTTCAACAAAAGCGTCCGGCGTCCAATCTTGACTACAGTGACATATATCAACTAAGAAATTTTCCAACAATACTTTTCCGTCAGCACTATGTGTTACTTCAGGATGAAACTGGATACCGTAGGTTTGTGTTCCTTCAATCTGATATGCAGCCACACGTACATGATCAGTACTAGCTAAAACCTGAAAATTAGTTGGAACTTTAGAGATCGTATCTCCGTGTGACATCCATACTACTGAGTCCTTTTGGATGTTTTTAAATAAAGGATTGTTATCAGCGATATATTGCAAACTAGCTCTTCCGTATTCTCTAATCTCAGACGGAGCAACAGTACCTCCAGATTGATTGGCAATGTATTGAGCACCATAGCAAACACCAAGCAGAGGTAAGGATCCATGTATTGCAGAATAATCAAATACAGGCGCATCATCCTGATGAACGGAATAGGGACTTCCAGATAATATAACACCTTTTACATCAGAACCTATTTCAGGCGGATTATTAAACGGATGGATTTCACAATAAACGTTTAGTTCCCTTACTCTACGAGCAATTAATTGGGTATATTGTGACCCAAAGTCCAGGATGATAATCTTTTCTTGCATGGGCTCAAAGTTAGGAATTCCAATTGATTCACTTACCATGTCAAGACAATTTTTCCAAAATGTTGCCCGTTCTCAAGATATCGATGTGCATCACCAACGTTTTCATACGAAAACGTACGATCTATCACCGGCACGAACTGACCTTGTTCAATTTTCGGCCATAGATACTTCTCCACCTCACGGCACAGAGAACCTTTGAATTCAATAGTTCGACTGCGCAGGGTGCTGCCCGAGATAGTTAGTCTTTTCTTCATCACTTCCATAATATTCAGTTCAACCTTTGCTCCCTCCATCGCGTTGATATAGATTAATCTACCTTCGGTATTAAGTAAGCGAATATTTTTTGCAAAGTAACTCCCTCCGATCATATCTAAAATAATGTCAATCGTTTTATCCTGTAAAACTTTTTCAAAGTCCTTTTGCTGATAATTGATGGCCTCTGTAGCGCCCAAATTAACACAGGCATTGCATTTTTCGTCAGACCCGGCTGTAACGTATACCTGTTTCCCAAAAATCCGTGCTAGCTGGATTGCTGTTATACCAATCCCACCACTTCCGCCATGAACCAAAATCGACTCATCCTTCGAGAGACCGCCTCGCTGAAATACATTATGCCACACGGTTAAAACTGTTTCCGGCAAAGACGCCGCCTCGGTAAAAGAAAGATTTGATGGCTTTATCATACACAAACGTTCGTCGACACACACCGTATCCGAATATCCGCCACCACTAAGTATAGCACATACATCATCGCCAATATTCAAACGACTCACGTGGCTACCAGTGGCAGTAACGGTCCCACTCACCTCCAAACCAGGAATATTTTGCACAGTTCCAGCAGGTGCATTATAATTGCCACGTCGTTGAAATATGTCCGGTCGATTAATTCCCGAAGCTTTCACCCTAATTAGTACTTCGTGAGGCCGACAAGTTGGAGGATCAAGCTCAGTAACATAGAGGACGCTTGCCTCGCCTGGCGAATCATATTGTATCGCTTTCATATTATTTAAGATCTGGAAATTTTTGTAAACGGAAATTTAAGGACACTAAAAAATAACGCCCAAGTCGATTATTACGAGTTTGGTAAGTTTCATTGCCATATACATCATGACTTACGCCCGTATTTTGGTTAAATAGATCATAAGCTTGTATACGTAACGCCCCACGATTATTTTTCAGAAAAGTTCTTTCAAAATATGCGTTCAAGATAGTAGGATTTGCATTGACAAAGTCGCTATAGCCATTATTCACCCGTTGCGATATATCAAAACTAAAGGCCCAATTCCCAAAATAGGTCTTGCCACCCATACCAAACATCCACGTACTGGCAACATGATCCTGTAAGGATGCCAAAGAGTTAGCCGTATGATTCAGTGTATAAGACCCTCTGACATCCAAATCTAACCAGTCTTCTTGCATCAATGAAGTTTGCAAGCCTTGCGTATATACCAAGTAACGACCTTTATTCTTCTGATAGTTAATAAACGATATATTATTAGTGTAGATAGCCGACCCACTAAGATTGATATTCAATACCTCCTCAATTAACGAGAGGGAATAAAGATAATACGCATTGGCATCAAAATATCCGGAGGTGTTTTGAAAGCTGGTCCATTGTTTTGTAGTATTTGGAACGGACACACGGTTAACAACGATTTTATCTTTAATATTCTGAAAAGTAAAATTACTAAAAAACGAATTGCCCGATTTCAAATCAAAACTACGATACTGCAAACTTATTTGATTAATAAATTCGCTCTTCAATAAGGGATTTCCAAACACAATATTCTGAGAGTTTGTCCGGTCCTGAATAGGTTGTATCTGCGAAAAATCAGGTTGATTATTTTTCCCCTGGTAGTATATCGAAAAATTACTAAACTTATTTATCCTATATGCCACTCGTAGACTGGGAATCAGGTTCATATCATATCGATTCGTCGCAGTGTCCCTGTGCGCATGCCCTCGTAATATTGTGGGTTGCAGTCCGAAACCGATAGTATATGTAGTTTGATCATCATTATATTGGAAATTAAATCCCACGCGATCAATCTGATACTGATATTCATAATTTAGTCTTGTAGAGTCAGAAACCGGCAAAGTCGAACCATAGTTACCAATGTTGATTGTCTTTCTACTGTTATTATAGGAGGCATACGTGTGTTCAAAATTTAATTCGATGATGCTTCTGTCCCCAATTGGCTCGATAAATGAACCTTGTAAGGAAAAATTCTTCACGTCACGATCGTTAAACAAAGATTGGCTATAACGCTCAACCCTTCGTAACGGATCGGTATAACTCGAATCAATATGAATATTAGATTCACTTACGCTGTTCTCTTTGTCATCTTCACTCAAATCACCGTGTATTGTCATACCAAAACGCCTCCCTTCCTTTTTAAAACGATGATTAAAAAACACATCCAGGTCACCCCGTGGCGAAAAGGACTCATCGGCACTCCAAATTTGCCTTGACGTTGTTAAAAAACCACTTTCAATAAGGCTAGCTCCATCCGAATCCCCATTGCTCATCTGATATGATAAATTAGGACTTACCTTCAGGTAAGTGCGATCCGACAATTTTGACTCTACATTCCAGACCAATGTATGCCTGTCATTAACTGAGTTTAAGTCTCGTGTTTCTTCACTAACAATGGCGCCACTCTGAAAATTACTCGTAATATCCGTACTTCCTTTAGTCTCATTTGCCCGATTTACAAAAACGTAACCACCGTACATTGTGATTTTCTCAGAAAGTGTATTCCGAAAATTTAACCCGACTGAATTCGTTTTATTAATCCCATCATCTGTCTCGATCATACTACTCAGATCAGAACTAGTACTTTCACGCCCTCCAGCACCCGTGACATCACCAAAACTAAATAAACTTGAATTCGTATTATTAACCGATCCCAGTACCGACAACTGCCTTTCGTTATCGAAACTGTTGGCCGAAACACTTCCCAAGTATCGATGATCTGTGCCCAGCCCTGTAGTCACTTGCCCAAACATACCGCGGTTACGGTCTTCCTTGATCGTAATATTGATGATCTTTTCGGGAGAAGAACCTTTTATTCCAGTAAAATTGGCCTGGTCTCCATAATCATCGATTACTTGTATATTTTCAACTATCTCGGCCGGCAAATTTCGTGTAGCAGTCAATACATCCCCTCCGAAAAAATCTTTGTTATTCACCTTTACTCTCGAAACGGGGACCCCGTGCGCTACCACTTTTCCTGATCTTTTAACCTCAACTCCTTGTAGTTTCTTTAAAAGCTCTTCTAATAAGGCCCCTTCTCCAAATTGGTAAGCTGCAGCATTGTATTGCACCGTATCTCCTTTAATTTCAATCGGTACTGCGAACACCACTACCTCCTTAAGGATATTGCGCTGAGGCTTTAAAATCACTGTTATTAACTGATTGCTAAGATATAGCGGATTTACACGATAAAAATTATCTTGGAGTTGAAAACCTAGTAAACTAAAAACCAAACGAAAATCAGCAGACCTTACTTCTTCAAAATAAAACTTGCCACTCGCATCAGTTGTCGTTGACAATGTATCAGAAGCAGATATTAATCGAACGTTGACTCCTTCCAAATTTACGTTTGATGTGTCCTGAACAGTTCCACTAACTGACCTTGTTTGCTGCCCATAGGTCAGAAACGATAATAGGATCAATAAGAAACATAAACCAAAGCGCATAAACGGCAACAAGATTAAGTCAAGATCTTATCATAGAATAGTATTTGTGAGCTTAGTAGAATTCGTCGAAATATAGAACTTTCTTTGTTCTAATACAAAAGAAAAGGGTCGCCATTTTGAAATGGCGACCCTTTTCTCTGTAAATTATTGAGACTTACTCTTCTAAATAAGCAACCTTCTGAACGTGTTTGTCAATTTCCCAACGTCCGGTACCCTCTTCCCCAATTACATCAAACATCTCAAGTATCCGCCGTGCCACGTATTCTTCCTCTATCTGCTCCTCTAAGAACCATTGCAAAAACTGGAATGTCACATAGTCTTTTACTTTCATACATTTATCAGCAATATTGTTCAATTGCTGCGTCACATGCATTTCCTGTTCTAAAGCCGACTCAAATACTGATCGGAATGATTCAAAGTCTTTTGGGATGTTTTTAATCTCTGGAGAAATGGCTCTACCTCCACGATCATTTACATATTTAAAGATCTTTAGCATGTGGTTTCTTTCTTCAGCTGATTGCCTTTCGAAAAAACCAGAGCTGAAATCCAATCCCTGATCATCGCACCACGATGACATGGCTAAATAGATTGATGAAGAATGGGCTTCTAATTGAATTTGCTCATTCAGTAAGTTTTCTATATCTTCTCTCAGTGAAGTTTTTAAACGAAGTAGATCTTTCATGGTTTCAATTATTAACAACAACACAACATCGTGTTTGTATAGTGCAAAAATAACAAACAATGAGGTAATTTGTTAACAGTAAACGTTATACAAATTCAATCTAATTAAGCTCGAGAGATTTTTTACGGTTTATTGACTTGCTTGGAGACGTTGGTCAACCAAAGGGCATGTAAGAGGACACTTCAGGCACTCGTGAATCATACTGTTCAGTTGAACCATAAACTTTGCCGCCCGTAACAATTCCTTCAATTGAATAACTTCTAAAATACTTAGAATAAGAAATCGCTTCGTCCTATAAGAATTGACAATGATCGTATCCGACTTGCAGGAGGAATCAGTTAGTATAGCTACGATATCAATCGCATCAATCTCTTTCTTAAACGAGAGAAAGTCCGATACCGTTAAATCGAACCGCTCGCCCCGAAACGTCAAACGATAACAATTTTTACGACTGCATTGACAGAACTCGCCAATATCTGATTTGTATAATTCTTCTAGTTGATTAAACTGGATACACATATAATTCCGCTATCACTGTGCGAATATATACTTTATTTGTAATCAGTCCAAATAAAAAACTATATTATCCCATATAAAGACCCGGCTTTCGACCCCAATTGATCAACTCTAGCTTCTACTTTAGGGTCTTTAATAAGTTCAGGCGCATGATGTGGCTTTTTCCTGGCGTCGATTATTATCGGACCACGACAGCCCCAGTGTTTATACTCCGTAAAACTACCAACACCGTAAATATCGTGCGACGGATTGCTCCTCGTAAAAGTAGTCCACACAAAATTATTAATGTTTGCCGCCACAAAGTCAGCATCATCACAAAGAACAATCAACCCTACACCTTTTAATAAATCTATATTCTCTTCTAAAATCGTTGTATATGCTTTTAGACGTGCTTGTTCTTCAGAATATCCATCAAAACGTGGAGACTCGACAGCTACCACGCCCGGCAATACCAACTTAAAATGACTAAAGTCGCGAACTGACGGAAAAGTAGAGGGGTATTCAGTTACTAAGTCTCTTTTTTTATCGCCTACACCAGCTATCACAACCTTCGAACCTGAATTAAGACCTTCACCCGTATAGTCGAGCGTGTCAATAGTAGTTTTAGTTTGGAAATGCAAGTCCCTGGTCGGATCAATCCTTTCCAATATATGTGTCAAAAAAGCAGGGATATCGTGAATATCCAGATGAGGGTTATCATCGTGAGATGAAATAAAAAGAAACTTCGCCAAACTCAGTTGGTTTTTTCCAAGGATTTGATTCGCTATCGTCAACGTCTCTTGGGGTATCTTATCTTTCAAGTAAGGGGTATATCTTTCACTCCCAATTGCAAAAAGTAGCGGATGTACTCCAGCAGCATCTACAGCGTGAACCGCATGGAGACCATCAATCTCTTGAGGAATAGCAGAACCTGTAATATCATGAATAAGTGCTCCGAAGCTGGTATCTTCCTGCGGAGGTCTTCCAACAACCGTAAAAGACCAGATCGCATTCTTCTTATGATATACATTGTGAACTTTCATAACCGGAAACGGATGTACCAAGCTATAATACCCAAGATGATCCCCAAAAGGCCCTTCAGGTTTGTTCTCGTTTGGGTACACAGTTCCTGTAATAACAAAATCAGCGTCTGCTGAGATACAAAAGCCCTCCTTGTCATAAAAATATCGAAACCTTCGATTGCCCAAAGCTCCTGCGAATGCCAATTCAGGTAACCCTTCTGGCAATGGCATGACCGCTGCTAAAGGATGAGCAGGTGGCCCGCCAACAAAAATGCTGACTTTTAAGGGTTTCCCCAATTGGTTTGCTTTGGTTTGATGAATCCCAATACCTCGATGCAATTGATAATGCAGACCAACCTCCCGATTGAACTGATAGTCATTTCCACTAAGTTGGATCCGATACATCCCCATATTCGCTTTCATCGGGCCAGGTTTCTCAATATCCTCGGTATATACTTGTGGCATTGTTATAAAGGCTCCACCATCATCAGGCCAGTTAACGATTTGTGGAAGCTCGTCTATCCGGGCTCTTCCAAACATAATCGGTGGGTTCGATCTCGACTTCAACGGAAGAGCACCAAACCCTACACCTAAAGATTTAACAGATTTGATAGGTGATTTAAGCCCTTTTAAAGGATTTGACCGTAATTCAACCAGACGCTTCACATGATCCAACGTATCTCTAAAAATAAAACGTGAACGATCTAACGTACCAAACAGATTGGATACAGCCGGAAATTTACTATTCTTAATATTCTCGAAGTAAAGTGCAGGCCCTTGATTCTCGTAAACTCGAAGGTGAATGGCGGCCATTTCTAAATAAGGGTCAACCTCTTCTTTAATTCTGATTAGGTGACCATTGCGTTCCAAATCACTTACACATTCTTCAAAGGTTTTGTATCCCATATTATTAAATATGGGATAAAGATAACTTAAATAAGAACTGGAATGAAACTATATCCGAGAAGTTTTCACACCGAATCTTTCTAAGAAGGATATACCCTCATCTTCAATTAACCCCTTGTATTCAGCGTAAGAGTGTCGGTAAAAAACATGAACAATACCTGCCGAGAAAATAAATCTAGCACATGGCAGACAAGGTGACAAAGTTGTATATAATGTAGCACCCTCCAGATCCGCCCCATTTTTAACGGCGTAAAGGATAGCATTTTGCTCCGCGTGTAATGCCAAAGAACAACTCCCCTTGCTATCTCTCGCGCAGCCTTCGCCCGGCCACTCTTCATCACAGTTATGCGTTCCCGACGGGGGACCATTATAGCCTATAGATATAATACGAGTGTCTTTAGAAAGTACTGCTCCAACCTGCGCTCTGATGCAATGTGACCTTTTCGAAAGCTCCTCCGCAAGGTTCATAAAAATTTCATCAAAACTTGGTTTAGCCATTCTTAATAACGTCCAAAAGTAAAAACTAAGCTGAAAAATACGCCCGTGTTTTCTTCCCTTCTACCCAATTCATAAAAGCTCTGTTCACAACTTTATTACCTCCAGGGGTTGGGTACTCTCCAGAAAAATACCAATCCCCTTTATGGTCAGGACATGCTAAATGCAAATTATCCAGCGTCTGATAAATAACCTCAACTTTAGCATTAATATCGTGAGGCGTAATGATACGGGCTATCTCTTCAGAAATCTCATCGTAAGTAAAAGGATCATAAATCTCCTTCACATGATTGACCACTTTTTCTTTTTCTTGATTTAGGGAGAGTATGCACTTATGATAAACCTCTTCAATTATATTCGCCATACCTCGCTGTCTTAACAATGAGATAGCCGCTTCAAATGCCACAAACTCGCCCATTTTTGACATGTCAATCCCATAGCAATCGGGATATCTGATCTGTGGGGCGGAAGAAACAATGATGATTTTTTTTGGCGACAAACGATCAAGAATCTTCAATATACTCTGCTTTAGCGTGGTACCGCGAACAATCGAGTCATCAATTGCTACAATCGTGTCTTCATTTGGCTTAACGACCTCATAGGTTGTATCATAGACATGCGCGACCATATCTTGCCGATCGGCATCCTGCGTGATAAATGTGCGAAGTTTCGCATCTTTTATGACCAATTTTTCGAAACGAGGTGAGATATTTAACATCTCACTCATTTCCTCGTCAGAAATCTTATCTGCGCGCCGTAAAAGTTTCCGACCCTGCAGTTCCTTTACATATTTATTGATCCCTTCATGCAAACCAAAATAAGCAATTTCAGCCGTATTGGGAATAAACGCAAAAACGGTCTTCTTAATATTATAATCAATTGACTTAAGAACAGAATCACATAACAATTGACCTAACATTTTCCGTTCTTTGTATATACTCGCGTCACTTCCTCTTGAAAAATATATCCGTTCGAAAGAACATGCTTTTTTCTCAAGGGGAGCAATAAACTGTTCTAAGCTCACCTGCCCATTTCGTTTTATAATTAAAGCATGCCCTGGGTCGATCTCTCTAATTTCCTCAATCGGCACATTAAATGCAGTCTGGATTGCTGGTCTTTCAGAAGTAACCACAACAACTTCATCATCCTGATAATAAAATGCAGGTCTGATACCAGCTGGGTCTCGCATGACAAATGCATCACCATGACCAAAGATTCCATTGATAGCATAGCCGCCATCCCATGTTTTAGCAGATCGTCTCAAGATATTAGCAACATCGAGGTTTTGTGCTATCAATTCACTGATCTCAACATTTGAATAACCCTGCTTTTTAAATTGATCGAATAAAACATTATTCTCTGTATCCAAAAAATGACCTATTTTCTCTAATACAGTCACCGTGTCCACCTGCTCTTTCGGGTGTTGCCCCAGTTCAAACAATTGCTCCAACAATTCATCGACATTGGTCATATTAAAATTACCGGCAATAACGAGATTTCTGGTTTTCCAATTGTTCTGACGCAAAAAGGGGTGGCAATTTTCCAGGCTATTATTGCTCTGAGTTGAATACCGCAAATGCCCCATCAAGACCTCACCGGTAAAACTCATGTTTTCTTTTAACCATTTCGCATCCAAAAAATTCTCCGGATTCGTTTTTTGTATGGCTCCAAACTTCGATTGCACATGCTCAAATATTTCAGAAATTGCATTCTTCCCCAGTGCCCTATACCTACTGATGTATCTATAACCAGGTTTGACATCCAGTTTAATCGTCGCAATCCCCGCTCCGTCTTGACCTCTATTGTGCTGCTTCTCCATTAAAAGATAAAGCTTATTCAGACCGTAAAGAGACGTTCCGTATTTTTCTTGGTAATATGATAATGGTTTTAGAAGGCGGATTAGTGCGATACCGCACTCGTGTTTGATTGAGTCACTCATAGCATCAATTGAAATGCAAAATTAAGTATTTATTAACGCCTAGAAAAGTATTATTTTATAACAAAGTTTAAAAAAGAAAAAGGGCCACCTCAAACGCATGAGATGGCCCTTTCCTTATCTTTTCAGATTTCTACTGAATACCCAACTTTGTTTTAACCAAAGCGGTGATATCTTCCCCACCTTCAAAATACACAAGGGCTTGATTTTGCGTGTCAAAAACATAGGCATAACCTTGTTCTTTAGCCACTGCAGCAATAGCTGCTTGCGCTTTAGCTAAAATCGGCTTATACAATTCCTCTCTTTTCTGAGCAAGCTCTTGTTGCGCTTTTTGATCTAGTTCGCCTATCCGTTGTTCGATAGTTTGAATCTCTTGATTCAACCCTTCCAACTCCTTACCTAAAACTTCTTGGTTCTCCTCTGTCAATGTTTTATATTTTTCCTGAAAAGTTGCAATCTTAGCTTGGCGCTCTTTATCAACAGCTTCAAGTTCACCTAACTTAGTCTTACGAAAAGCCTCAAATGATTCGTCTGCTGTTTTCACCTCCGGCATTGCCTGTAAAACCTCTCCTGAGTTAATATGCGCCACTTTCTGCTGGGCACTAACTGCTCCTATCGTACAAAAAAATACGGCAACTATAGCTATTGCTTTTACTACGTTTTTCATTTTCAATTGTTCTGTTTTTTTTTTGAGTTTACTTGTTTTGTTTATTGTATTTTTATTGCGATTAATAACCTAGTTCTTTAATCACAGCTTCACTGCGATCCAATTTCGGATTCGAATATAAGAAAGTCTCCGTTCCTTTATCCAAAATAATATCCAAACCTTCTTTTTCAGCAATTGCCTGTACAGCTTTTTCCACACGAGTTTCAATCGGCTTCAAAAGTCGTTCGCGCTCTTTGAACAGATCACCCTCAAAACCAAACCGAGTGCGTTGTAGCTCTTTTGCCTCTCGCTCTTTATTAACAATCATATCTTCCCTACGTCTGCGCATTTGCTCATTCATATTCGCTTGGTCTTCCTGATATGCCTGATACATCTCTTCTATTTCTTCGTATTGAGCGTCTACTTCTTTTTGCCATTTAGAAGATAAATCATCTAACTGCTTAAGTGCAGCCGTATATTCAGGAATTCGTTGCAGAATAGATTCACTATCGACGTATGCAAATCGCTGAGCGAAAGTAAATGTCGAGAATGACATTAACAATACGATTAACCAGATTTTTTTATTTTTCATAGTTTATCCCTCTACTATAATTAGCTGTTGAAGCAAAAGTAATGCTATTTTTTCTAAATTCTTGTTAATAAATGTTAATAATATCCAAAGAGCACCCTCCCGATAGGTCATATTAATAAAAAGAAAACCGTGATGACATCTACTAATATGATGCCATCACGGTTTGTATGACAGGATTCTCAACTACCGATTAGTAGCCTGGATTTTGTTGCGATGCTAAACCTGGATTGGCTTTAATCTCAGAATCTGCAATCGGCAAAATAGTCTTATAAAAACTTCTATCAATCGTTTTCTCGCGGTGAGCTACGGGCACCCCTTGAAAATCATCGTTATAAGTGATCGACTTATTAAGGCGAATCTGGTCGAAAAAGCGGTGGCCTTCTGCAAACAATTCTTTGCTTCGCTCATTTAAAATCATATCAATTGTTATTGATCCGGAAGTTGCAGGAGCCAGACCAGGAGACCTTTTACGGATCTCGTTGAGGTATTCAGCAGCCTGACCTTTGTTGCTATGAAAAGCCGCTTCGGCAGCAATTAAATAAATTTCAGACAGACGGATCACCTTAATATTCACTGCAGTCGATGTAGCTTTACCGTCTCCATCCAGATTAACGCTACCACTGTATTTATAACAAGAGCCCAGATGGTCTTCCCCACTTTCATCATAGCTCATAACCCCCCAACGAACGTCAGCTTCATCTTGCCCCAACCGGTCAAGAAAGTAATCACTAGCCATAAACCAACCCATAGCACTGCTGGATCCATGCCCTAGTCTTCTCAAATAGAAACTCAAGGATGATGTCCCCAAATCGCCTTCGCTCGGATACATTGCCAATTCAAAAATAGACTCTGAGCCAAACTGCTGAGTCCAGGAAGAAACCCATTCATTATTTTCATAAAGCTTATATGGCCCTTCATTAATGATCTCCTGTGCAGCAGCAAGAGCAGCCGAATAATCATTCATATTCAAATAAACACGTGCTTGTATCGCCAGATTAGCATAATAATTCAGGTAACCGTTCGATTTCGCTTTGGACAGCAAAGGCTTCGCTGCTTTTAGATCTGCAATGATCTGTTGGTAGTTTTCTTCTACACTAGCACGCAGTGGTTGGGCAGAAGCATCTAATGGCTCAGTTACATTTGGAACACCGAATGCGGTCTTATCATCATTGTAAGCCTTGCCATACAACCGAACTAAGTCAAAATACATCAACGCCCTCGCCGTCAACGCTTGGCCCTTATAATCACTAAAATCGTGCTCTGTACCCTCAGCTTCTAAACGCTCAATGCTTGTCAGGAGACTATTTACTTGCGATATACAGTGGTAAATCTGAATCCAGAAACCAGAATAGCTACCGCTCGAGGGAGCGTGGTTAAACGTATAAAGCCCGTCGAGCCCCCGACCAGCAGAATAAATCGTCAAATCCCCTCCCTTAGCATCTCCATACATGATAAAATTACGCCCATAGTAATCAAAATCGGTCATCTTACGCATCAACCCATTGATCATTACACCGGCATCCGCCGGTGTTGCAATAGAAGTCTCAGAGTCTCCAGAATTACTAGGCTCGACATCCAAGAACCCTTTACATGAAGCAAAGGATGTCACAATAAGCCCAACTGCTAGAATATTAAATATTTTCATTTTCATACTGTTATTCATTAAAAGCTAAATTCGATACCAAAAGTATATGTTCTACCAAACGGTGTCTCCCAGCCGCGGGTACCGTATTGGTTCACCTCAGGATCTCCTATTTTATATTTTGAGAATGTTAACAGATTCGTACCATTGGCATACAATCTGACGTTTGACACCCCGATCTGATTAATCAAATGGCTTGGCAGATTATACGCTAAGGTTAAGTTTTTTAATCTCAAATAAGTAGCGTCAAACATCTGTCTGCTACTGTATTGAATAGCGTCTGTCAGGTCATTTCCATCTATTTTCGGCAAGCTACCACCCGTATTGGATGCCGTCCACATATTATCGTAGTAATCTTGTGAACGTATCCGCTCCCAGTAGTATCCGTCATCTGCTACGTCTCTGTTTGCACCATCATAAATATAGCCTCCAATTTTATAGTTAAAGTTAACAGCTAATGAAAAGTTCTTGTAAACTAAATCTGTATTAAAACCACCATATACGTCGGGAAGAGCACTGCCCAGAATAATATCATTGGCTTGACCGAAATCGTAGCTCGCACCGCGTCCATTGAATATAAAATCGCCATTGGGATTCTCAGGATCATTCACAAACCAAACATTCTTCCCATTTTCTGGATCTACACCTGCCCACTCGTAACCGTAAAAAGCTAGTACTGGCTCACCTTCACGATAGATATATTGCGCACGCCCATCTCCACCTGTTGGATCGTACCAAACAATATCCTGCGGCCCTTCACCTTCAGCACGATACAGCTTCGTCACTTTAGACTTAATGAAAGATCCATTGATACTGGCACTCCATCTGAAATCTTCGTTCCGTATAATATCACCACCAAGTTCCAATTCAATACCACGGTTGTTCATTTCTCCAACATTCTTCAACGTACTTCCAAAACCGGTAACTCTTGAAATTGGCACATTTTGAAGCAAATCCCTCGAATCACGATTAAAATACTCGACTGTACCATAAATACGCTGATCCAGCAAACCAAACTCCAATCCGAGGTTAAGCGTATAGTTAGTTTCCCATGTTAAATTCGCATCTGCAATGGTACTGATACCACCGCCGGCTTGTTCCATATATTTAGAAGTATATGAAGTCATCGACCGCCATCCATAATTTGAAGACGGCAAGGTTCCATTGACACCATAGGACGCCCTTAACCTCAAATCACTGAGATAGTCTACGTCTTGCAAAAATGCTTCCCGACTCAATCTCCACGATCCCGCTACAGACCAAAAGTTTCCCCAACGGGTGTCCGGACCGAGCCGAGATGAGCCATCGCGACGAAAAGAAGCTGAAGCCAGATACTTTTGATCATAATTATACTCAGCTCTCGATAGAACAGACATCATATTGCTGCCCCAATAGTATGCATTAGCGGTGGTTTCACCGGCTGTGGCTACCGTATGCAGGGCACTGGAAGGCAGGTCGGTACCCGATGCACGCTGATAATCGGTTTGATTTTTTTCCGCCTCAAAACCCACTAATAAATTCAATCCATGCAAACCAAACTGTTTATCATAGGTCAGTGTATTCGAAGACACTATTTTCTTCATATTTGTGCTCATTTCTGCAACTGAACCATTCGTATTCGAGCCACTATAATGAAGCGAACTATAGTAAATATGATCTTTTATTTCTGATTCATCATATGAAAAGACCGTTTTAAAATTAAGTTCGGGTAAGAGCTGAATGTTTAATGTTTCAATAGCTGACACCCTAAACGTCTGGGATGTATTCTCCCACTCCTTATCGTAGAAAATATTGTTTTGAGCGTAGCTTCCGTAACGGGCCATCCAAGGATCACCGGTCAAATAGTCAGTCGGCCAATACAATGGCCAAAGAAGGTTCCGCGTCTGCATAAAGTAATTTGAACTTGTATTTCGCGTATCGTTAAATCCTTCCTGATCTGTCTTAGCGATATTGATATTAGAAGTAAAATCAATAAAATCACCTATTTTTTGCGACAGATTTACTCTTCCCGTTATACGATCGAAAGCATTGACTTTAATCCGACTTTCGTCCTTACTGTATGAAAGTGATGAATAATATTTTGTATTGTCAGTTCCGCCACTCACGGAAAGGTCATTGGTCTGATACATTCCTGTACGGAATAATGCGTCATCCCAATCAAAATAACGACCTTCTCTATTCTCAATTCCATCAGTCATTCCAAGAATGTTTACATTATCGTATAGGCCAGTACCGTTGGTTTCAAAGTAGTAGCCATGCTGATTGAATTTATTATTTAACCTTCTCAATGCATCACTATTCGCCACATCATCGCTCTTTCCACCTGCAGTATTATAATCGTGAAACACCATATAAAGCATGTTCACTTGTTCCTGCACACCCGCCGCCTCGTGGTTATCCGTAGCCCATGAAGGTGTAAAGCCAACAGAAGATTTGAAGTTAATAGTCGGTTTCCCCAACTTTCCTTTCTTTGTGTTAATAAGAACAACACCATTAGCTGCTCTTGATCCGTATAACGAAGAAGCAGCTGCATCTTTTAAGACTGTAATCGATTCAATATCAGAGGGATTAATCGAATTCATAATATTGTTGGAGGTATAGATGTAATCTCCTAGCTGACCGCTACTACCGGAAACCACCGGCACTCCGTCGATCACATACAGAGGTTCATTCGACGCATTCATCGAACCAATACCACGGATCCGTATACTTGAAACCGAACCGGCCTGTCCTGACGAGTTGGTAATCTGCATACCCGGAACTTTTCCAATCAATGCACTCTCAAACGACGTATAGGGTGCATCTTTTATATCTTCCTGATTTACTGTTGAAGCCGAACCGGTAAAGGTCCCTCTTGTGGAGGTTCCGTAGGCAACGACAATAACATCTTCAAGAGCTTGGTCAGATACCTCCAGTACAATATTGATACTGTTTCTTCCATTTAAATTGACTTCCTGACTGTGATACCCTACGGAAGTTATTACGAGTACAGCGTCGGTGGCTACATCAGTCAACAAGAACCGGCCGTCCACATCGGTAGACAGTCCTTGCGTAGTTCCTTTCACCTGCACGCTTGCTACAATCGGATCACCATTAGCGGCCGTTACGGTTCCCGTAACTTGCGATTGAG
This sequence comes from Pedobacter indicus, assembly GCF_003449035.1. NCBI lineage: Bacteria > Pseudomonadati > Bacteroidota > Sphingobacteriia > Sphingobacteriales > Sphingobacteriaceae > Albibacterium > Albibacterium indicum. Next base: position 1,303,647 of record NZ_QRGB01000001.1, on the reverse strand, counting down.
CAAAAACATGAAGATAAAAAAAGAAACAAATAGTGAATAGTAAAAGTCTTTGCTTCATAGTTTAGATTAATTTTAACAAATGGGTGAGTATGCCATCCCCTGTCAATCCAGAGAATAAATCTAAAGTACGAAATTCTTCCGTTAACTAAATAGAAAATTGAAAAGAAATAAAACCTCAGCAGAATTTGGTGATGTATATTTGTAGACTTGTATGACACCCATTACGATTTTTCCTGGATTATTTGTCCATTATATCCGCATTTCCACCCAAAAAATGCGGATACAATGCGGATTGATTCCATTAAAAATCCATTAACGAGTAAAACAAAATATAAAGGAGGCTATCCCCAAAGATCAGCCTCCTTTAACTTTTTTATCAAGTATGGAAAATCAGATTTTTTTTAGTTTTCTAGAACCCGCCGATATTTTGTTGGATACTAAATGTAAAGTTTTGCTTCCAGTTATCTCGAATGCTGGCAGGTAATGGAATCGGATCAAAGGCATGACCATAGTCGATACCCAACATCCCGAAGATCGGCAGATATACCCTTGCTCCCACACCAATCGTTCTACGCACATTAAATGGATTAAAATCTTTAAAGTTATTCCAGGTATTACCCGCTTCAGCGAAAACCAATCCAAATACTGTCGCTTGATCGTTCAACATAATCGGGTGACGAAGCTCTAACTGATACTTCGTGTAAATTGGGCTACCCGAGTTAATTGCTGTATTTACATCAACACCTTCTGGAATCACATAACCGTTGGCATAACCACGCATGGCGATGATCTCAGAGCCCTGGATAAAATCAAAACCCTGCATCCCGTCACCACCCAGTTTAAAGCGTTCAAACGCAGGCTGACCGGTAGCACTGCTATAAGTTCCTAAGAAACCGAATTGTGCCTGTGCTTTTAATACCAATTTGCCTGATATTCGTTGGAACCACTGTGAATCGAACTTCCACTTATGATACTCGGTCCAACGATAGCGTTGAGCATCAGGGGCAGTTGCATAGTTCGTCTTATTCATCAGTGAATATGGTGGAGTCACTTGGATTGTAAATCTTAAATTCGTACCGGAAGTCGGATAAATCAACGCATCCAATGAGTTACGACTGATCTCTTGGGTCAGGTTAAAGTTATAAGAGGTTCCCGTTTCGAATAAATAATTTTGCCAATTCTGGAGCTTGTAACGCTGGAAATTAAGTGCATAGTTAATTCGGAAGAAATTGTCAGGCCATTTCAATCTCTTACCTAAACTCACAGATACCCCATCCATCTGGATTCTCTGCATATCCTCATCAGGTACCGTCTGCCTTCCGGTCCATGGGTTCCAACCATATGAAGAGGAGGATGTAAAAGCACTCAAGCCAAAATAAATTGGTTTCTTACCACCAAGCCAAGGTTCTGAAAATGAGAAACTATATGACTGGTATTGCTTACCGTTCGTTTGCCCACGTAAGCTCAGTTTCTGGCCGTCTCCTCTCGGCAATGGCTTCCAGGCACCCTTATCGAATAACTTCCGTGTCGAGAAATTATTAAAGGTCAGACCCAAGGTTCCGATAATCCGGTTCCCACCGAACCCACCAGATAGCTCGATCTGATCGGAAGGTTTCTCAACGACATTGTATTCCATATCTACCGTCCCTTCTAACGGGTTCGGGATTGGTACAGGATTGGTTTTAGTTTCATCAAAATTACCCAACTGCGCGATCTCTTGCACAGTTCGCATTACCAAATCTTTTGAAAATTTCTGTCCCGGTTTATTCGCGATTTCACGCAAGATCACGCGATCGTTTGTAACATCATTCCCTTTTACTGTCACCTTGCTAACAGTATATTGAGGCCCCTCATACATCCGCAACTCCAAATCAATGGTATCACCATATACTTTCGTTTGTACAGGGTCTACATTGAAGGTCAGATACCCATCGTTCATGTATAACGTAGAAACATCAGCTTCCGAACGCGACGGACCATATAGCTTTAACATTAACTTCTCTTCAGAAAATATATCACCTTTCCGAATTCCCAATATTTGATTTAATACAGTATCAGAATATTTTGCATTCCCCGACCAACTGATATTTCCAAAATAATATTGCTTGCCCTCGATAATTTCGATATCTATTTCAACATGTTTATTGCTGACTTGACGTACTGTATCAGAAATAAGATCAGCATCACGATAGCCTTCAGCATGAATTTTATCAACTAACGATTTTTTCGCTTCATCGTATTTTTCGTAGTTAAACTTACCAGGTCCCCAAAACCTCCACCATGTCCTTTGCTTCACCTTCTTCATAAACTTCCGGAGTTTTGCGTCTGAAAAGACCTCATTTCCCTCGAAATTAATCTTGTTGACCTTTACTTTCTTGTTACGATCTACATTTACGACCAAAATTTGATTGTTCGCTTCTGTAGAATCTTTCACCTGGGTCATTTCAATATCAGGGTACAGATAGCCTTTCTCTGCCAGATAACGTTTAATGGTATTTTCAGTTGTAGTCAACAGGTTTTCATTGATAATTTTATTGGCGCTACCGTCGACACGTTCTTGAATATCCGTGGTTTGTGATTTACTGAGCCCGTTGATCTCTATTCGCGTTAAGCGCGGACGTTCCACTACAACAATTTCAAAAAATATTTGATCTCCTTCGATGCGTTCAACGTTGATTGCGATATCATCAAACAGACCCTGTGCCCAGAGGTTCTTTATTGCGGTTGTAATGGCTTCTCCCGGAACCTCAATTCGATTCCCGACGTTCAAACGAGAGATTGTAATCAAAATATCATCTTCCAGATACTCGGTTCCGGTCACTTTAACACCGCCTATTATATATTCTTTGGGACGTAGATAACTAATATCCTCATTTTGGACTTGCTGTAAGAGGCTTCCGGAGGAATTGGTATTGGTCGGCATTTGGATCTGAGCGAGAGAAACTGTACTTCCCAGTAGTAATGAACAAAATATAATCAGTAGGTGCTTCATTTATATAATTTAACGCTGCTAATGTAGCGCAAACAGTTGTTAATTTTTGTTAAAATATTTTTTTGCAAAAAAAGTGGAAAAAATCCACAATTCCATATAGTTTGACGTATATCTTTCTTATGACAGCTGCTCGCTAGTCAAACCGAACCTTCGTTCTCGTTTTTGATACGCTATAATAGCCTCATAAAAGTCCTGTTTATTAAAATCAGGCCATAACTTATCAACGAAATACAATTCAGAATAGGCTAATTGCCAGAGAAGGAAATTACTGATCCGCTGCTCCCCACTTGTTCTTATCATCAACTCCGGATCGGGAATACCAGCAGTTTCTAAATTATTGGCAAATAACGCCTCATCTACCTCTTCTATTTTAAGTTCGCCATCTAAGACCCGTTGCGTGATGTGTTTTGTTGCCTCAACAATCTCTTGACGAGAACTGTAACTCAAGGCCAAAGTTAGCGTGCAATTTGTGTTACTCGAAGTCTTTTCGATCGCCTTAAGCAAAAGTCTAGAACAGGACGATGGTAACAGCTCAATATCCCCAATCGTATTAAGTCTCACACCATTTTTCATCAGGGTTTTGGTTTCTTTATTAATAGCGTTGACAAGGATTTCCATCAGAGCGGTTACTTCCAATTTAGGGCGTTTCCAATTCTCTGTTGAGAAAGCGTATAATGTTAAAAAGGGGATACCGATTTCGACCGCTGCTTCAACCGCCTGCCTGACAGATTCGACACCTTGGTTATGTCCAAAAACCCGTAATTTACCTTTCTCCTTTGCCCATCGTCCATTACCATCCATAATAATAGCGACGTGCTTTGGTAATTTATCCAGGTTAAGCTGTTCCTTGAGTTCCATTTGTATTTTTATTACCGGTCTATTTCATTACGGCAAGTAGATTACAACACTATTCCTTTTTTTATAATAGGAAAAATCAGGAACAAAGATAGAAGAATGTTCTAAATTCCTAAAATATTTAATAGTTTCGGCTGTCTATACCCCACAGTAGTTTACGTCTCAGCGTTGACAAGAAACTCTCTTCCTTTAAACGGATTAAGTTGACAAGAAAGTCTGCTTTGGCCACGGTCAATTTAACATCGGTGTGCAGATCCGTCGTTTTTGAGTCACATGACAACAGAAACTCGTTACTGCGGCTCTCTATTTCGATCGTTAATACATCACGATCAGAAATAACAAGGGGACGTACATTTAGATTATGAGGTGAAATCGGTGTAATCACAAAATTGTTTGAATCCGGGAGAATAATCGGCCCGCCACAACTTAATGAATAAGCAGTGGAACCGGTAGGTGTAGCTACAATGATACCATCTGCCCAATATGCATTGAGGAGTTCACCGTTCAGGTATACACTGGTTGTAATCATAGCTGAAGATCTTCTCTTCAAAACTGTAATGTCATTTAACGCGAAACTATCACCATTGAATAGAGGCTGGCTTGAGCTGCTGACTGACAATAAGGTCCGTTTTTCGACACTGTAATCGCCTTTCAATAATAAGTCTAAGGCACTTGAAATATCATTCTTATTAATACTAGCCAAAAAGCCTAATCGACCCAAGTTGATGCCCGTAACCGGTATTTCAGAGTCCCGAATGATCGACACAGCAGACAACATCGTTCCATCGCCGCCCAAACTTAGCATAAAATTTATATCGGAAGGCAGATCATCCCGTTTGTCAAACACTTTCCAGGTTCCACATTCCATAAAGGTCGACAGGAAACTATCAAAACTTCCATATACCCAAAGTTCAACTTCCCTTTCTCTAAGCAAGTTAAATAGTTGTTCAACAAAAGGTATTACTGAAGACTGAAACTCGATACCGTAGACTGCAACTTTCATTTACATATTTAAATAGTTCATAAGTTGCTCATATCGATCACGCGATGAATCGTCCGCTCTCAACTCATTGAACGTAGCTTTCACATGGTATTCATACCGCAAAAACGCTGCAACAATAGATGCAACATCCGTCCGGTTTAATTTTATTGTAATCTCCACACGAGTAGAATCTGGAAACCTCCTAACATATGAACTGAGAATCTGCGCATTGTCCGACTCAACAATCTGAGCAATATGAGCCAGAGAATTGTCTCTATTATTAACTTCTAAAACAATGATTGCTCCGGGTTCATCAGATGTCGTAATCTGCGCAAGTGTTTGAATAACATCGTGCAAAGTAATACACCCGCAATAATGATGCTTTTCGTCTACCACTGCCAAAACATCCAATTGATGAATAAAAAATAATCTTACGACATCGTAGAAGTGCTGTGTATTGAAAATAAATATCAATTCATGAGAGACGTCTTTGAGTTTGCTGTCTTCATTCTCACTGAGAGCAGACTTGATATCTTCTTCGTGCACCAAGCCAACAAATTGGTTATACCGAATAAAAGGCAATTGCTTCACATTATACTCATTCATACGATCCAATAAAGACTGAAGGCTATCTGAAGCCTTAGCCGCATAAATCGTATCAGAAATCATATCTTGAGCAATCATTACCTTCTCCTTATCTATTAAACTATATAGAAACTGATTGGTTTAACCGTTCTAAGTAATCTCTTAACAGCACATTGAATTTCTCAGGTTGTTCCATCATCGGCGCATGACCACACTGGTCTACCCAATGCAGTTCTGAGTCGGGTAATAGCTCATTGAACTGCTCGGCAACATCTGGCGGAGTTACCTTATCCTGCTTTCCCCAGATAATGCATACGGGGATCTTGATTTTAGGAAGGTCTTTTGCCATATTATGACGTATTGCCGACTTGGCCATCGCTAATATTCTGATAACCCGTTCCCTGTTGTTGACTGTTGCATAAACATCATCAACGAGCTCCGGTGTAGCGGTGAGTGGACTGTAAAACGTGAACTCTACCTTTTCCTTGATATACTCATAGCTGCCGCGCTTAGGAAAACTTCCGCCGAAAGAGTTTTCATACAAACCCGAACTACCAGCTAATACAAGCGACCTCACATTCTCTTGAGAGGCAACGCAATACATCAAACCCACATGCCCTCCTAAAGAGTTACCAACTAAAACAAAATCTTTTAGTTTCATATGGCGGATAAACTTGGCTAAAAACTTAGACAAGGTCTTTACTCCGGTCGTTATAATGGGCATCTCATAAACAGGCAACATGGGTATAATCACTCTATATTGCCCTTTAAATTCATTAACCACCGCTTCCCAATTACTGAGTGCACCCATCAAGCCGTGAAGAAGTATAATAACATCTCCTTGACCTTCATCAATATATTTAAATTCTTTGTCTTCTTTTACGGTAAAATTCATGGGTTTCTATTTCGCTAATTCATTTTTTCAAGATATATATCAAGAAGAAGTTTGCTTATTATTTTTTAAATGTAATAATTTAGATTTAGAAAAACCTATTGTTTCTAAGCAGATAAAACCTCCTTAACGATTTCAGATATCGTTCTTCCGTCAGCTTTTCCGGCGAGTTCTTTATTAGCAGCACCCATGACTTTTCCCATATCTTTCATACTGTTCGCACCTAGCTGTTCCACGATTTTCAATATCTTTGTTCTCACCTGTTCTTTGTCTAATTGTTTAGGCAAGTAACTCTCAATCACGTCGATCTCTTCTTGCTCTATCGCAAACAGATCATCTCGCTGTTGTTGTTTATAGATCTCGGCAGACTCTCTGCGTTGCTTAACAAGGCGCTGCAACACTTTAATTTCTTCTTCCGCGCCAAACGTGCCAGCATTCTTATCGGTCTCTGCTACAAGAATAGCAGCCTTAATAGCCCGAAGGCCACGCAAGCGTGCCTGATCCTTGGCAAGCATGGCGCTTTTTATATCTTGATTAACTGTATCTTTTAGTGACATATTTAAAATATTATAATGAGCAAAACTACTTAATTCTATCGATAATCATTTTCTATGGAACATTGTTCCGTTAGCTTGAGCAGTCGGCATAATCAATAGTTCATTGATATTCACATGCTTGGGACGAGAAACAACATACGAGACCGCATCTGCTATATCGTTTGCCAGCAAAGGATCAAAACCCTGATATACTTGTTCTGCCCGCTCAGCATCTCCTTTAAACCTGACAATTGAGAATTCAGTTTCGACAGCACCCGGATGAATTGTGGAAACCTTTACTGAAAAAGGAAGTAAATCTATTCTCATAGCCTTACTTAATGAGTCAACTGCATGTTTCGTTGCACAATAAACATTCCCCTTAGGGTACACCTCTTTAGCAGCAATTGACCCGATATTGACCACATGTCCTCTCTTTCGTTCCTTCATACCAGGAAGAACCATACGACTGATATACAAAAGCCCCTTTATATTTGTATCAATCATTCGGTCCCAGTCGTCCCAATCACCCTCATCTATTGGATCCAGACCTTGACTCAATCCGGCATTATTAATTAAAACATCAATTTCCTGCCATTGTTTTGGGAGATTATTCCAAGATTCTTTAACCTGACCTTTGTCCCGAACATCTAATTCTATGATTTTGCATTCAATATCAAACGCAGCGATTAATTCTTTTGCTAATTGATCAAGTCTATTACCCCTACGGGCTACCAGAAGAAGTTTATAACCGTCCTGAGCAAAAGTGCGCGCACAAGGCTCTCCTATTCCAGCGCTAGCTCCGGTAATCATGGCAATTTTTGCTGTATTCACGTCTTAACTATTTAGTTGCTATATATATTGTACAAATACCAAAAGTCTGAGGTTTGCACTCCGCCTTCCTGAAGCCGGCGTCTTTTAAACAATCGGCAAACTTTTCCCCATCGGGGAATTGTGCAATTGATTCCGGAAGATAGGTATATGCGCGATTATCTTTGGAAAATAGCCGACCTATAGCCGGCAGAATATATTTCGAATAAAAAGAATAAAGTTGTTTAATAGGAAACTTCTTGGGGTTAGAAAACTCCAAGACCACGGCTTGCCCGCCTGGACGGAGAACACGATGGATATTCGTCAAACCTTCATTTAGATTTTCGAAATTCCTAACACCAAAGGCGACCGTTACCGCGTCAAACGAATTCTCGTCAAACTCCAGATTTTCGCTGTCGCCTAATTCTACAGAAAATGTTTCAGTCAGGTTATTGCGCTCAATCTTTTCCCTCGCAATTGCTAACATACCTTCCGAGATATCAATTCCAATAACGCGTGACGGCTGCAACCTTTTGATCGACTCTAAGGCGAAATCACCTGTACCGGTTGCGACGTCCAAAATACGCGCTGGCTGTAAATTCTTAAGACTTAAAATGGCTCTCCTTCTCCATATTTTGTCAATACCGAAAGAGAGAAAATGATTTAAAAAATCATATTTAGCAGAAATATTATTGAACATCGCAGCCACCTGCTGTTTCTTGCCAGCATCAGACTGCCTATACGGTGTAATGATTTTTGTCATATACTATACAAAGATACAAAGGCCAAATTATAAATTAGTATAAAGAGTTCCTAGTTTTTAATGTTTAACTTTGTAAAATGATTATCAGAAGTGCCGAATTTTTATGTAGCAACACGAGAACAGAGAAACTACCCGAACCCAACTTGCCTGAATACGCATTCATCGGCCGCTCAAATGTTGGAAAATCTTCTCTGATTAATGCGCTTACAAACAAGAAAAATTTAGCTAAAACCTCTCAGACACCTGGGAAAACACAACTGATCAATCATTTCCTTATCAACGGAGAATGGTATCTCGTTGATCTTCCCGGTTATGGCTATGCAAAGACATCCAGAACGAATCGCGCTGAATGGGAAAAGTTTATCAGACGATATTTACGGGTAAGAGAAAACTTACAATGCATTTTTGTTTTAATCGACAGTCGTCATGAGCCTCAGAAACTAGATCTTGATTTCTGTCATTGGCTCGGAGAGAACGGGATCCCCTTCCTGCTCGTTTTTACAAAGGCCGACAAACAATCAAACTTAAAATCAATGCAAAATATTCAGAAGTTCAAAAAGGCTCTTTTACAATGGTTTGAAGCGGTACCACCGTTTTTTTTAACTTCATCAGAAACTCAGGAAGGATGTGAAAGCTTGTTAGAAGAAATAGACAATATTAATCAGCGCTTCCATGAGCAAACGCATTAAGACCCGTCATTACCAAACAATATGAGGAAATATTTTTCTTTAGTTTTATTTGCACATAGCATCTTTGCATTACCGTTTGCTATCATCGGTTTTTTTCTCGCCACAACAGTTAACTCGGCAGATTTCAGTGCAATCAAATTTATTCTCATGCTCCTTTGCATGGTCTTCGCTAGAAACGCTGCCATGGCTTTTAACCGATACATCGACCGGGGCATTGATATTCTAAATCCAAGGACTGCTAACAGAGACATTCCGTCAGGAAGGGTATCTCCAAATCAAGCACTTACATTTACAATCGTAAATTCTATTTGCTTTATCATGGCTACTTATTTCATCAATTCGCTTTGTTTCTATTTATCCCCTGTTGCACTTCTTGTTATACTTGGTTATAGCTACACAAAACGGTTCACGGCACTGTGTCATCTTGTTTTAGGGCTCGGTTTAGGGCTCGCTCCCTTAGGTGCTTATTTAGTCATAACCGGGGCATTTGATATTGTACCTGTTTTCTACTCATTAGCAGTCATTTTCTGGGTAAGCGGCTTTGATATCATTTATGCATTGCAAGACGAGGAATTTGATAAAGAAGAAAACCTACACTCGATACCGGCTTTTTTTGGAAAGAAAAAAGCATTGAGGATATCAGAACTGCTCCACCTTCTTTCCGCCATTTTTGTTATCCTGCCAGCTTTCTACATAGAACTCGGATGGCTTTATTACATTGGAGTTGTTTTTTACGTCAGTTTATTAGTTTATCAACACCTTATTATCAGTCCAACGGATCTGAGAAGAGTAAACCGTGCATTTATGACCACCAATGGCATTGCGTCGGTAATCTTCGCTATCTTTTTCTTATTAGATATTTGGATTTAGAAAATGCAAGAAATGAAAGACCTTACTATTCAGAAGAAAACCAGAAGTTTTGTACCAGAAAACATCAACGTTATATGGGAAGAGTTATCGCCTTTGTTCGACGACCTAAAAAGCAGAGAAATAAAGTCCTTAAAAGAGCTGGAAAAGTGGATGGCTGATCGTAGTGAACTGGAAGCTATGCTCGAAGAGGATGCTGCGTGGCGATATATCCGGATGACTTGCAACACAAACGATGAAAAATTATTGCAAGATTTTCAATACTTTGCTACCGAAATCGAACCAAAAATTGCCCCTGTTAGCAACTTCCTCAATAAAAAGTTAATTGACAATCCATTTACTAAAGAACTCGATCGCAACAAATATTTCATTTATATACGAAGTGTAAAGAATGCGCTGGCTTTATTTCGAGAAAAAAACATTCCTCTGCAAACTCAGGTTCAGATTGAACAACAGAAATATCAATCCATCACAGGGGCAATGTCGGTAGAACTGAACGGAAAGGAATATACGCTGGAACAAGCTGCTGTATTTATGAAAGATACAGATCGGGATAAAAGACGATCAGCCTGGCAAGCGATCACAGAACGGCGACTGGAGGATAGAAGTTCATTGAATTCCCTATTCAATCAATTGATATCCTTAAGGCATCAGATAGCAAAAAATGCTGGTTTTGATAACTATCGGGATTATGCGTTCAAGGCGATGGGGCGCTTCGATTATACTCCAGAGGATTGTTTTCAGTTTCATGATGCGATTGAACGAAACATCGTTCCGATTCTTAGGGAAATTGCTGAAGAGCGAAGGGAAACATTGGATCTTCCAATCTTACGACCTTGGGATATGGATGTCAACCCGCACAATCTGGCTCCTCTACAACCTTTTAAAAATGGTGAGGACCTGATTCAAAAAACGAAAACATGCTTCGCTAAATTAGACCCCTATATCGGCGAGCGTATTGAAATCATGCAGGCAAATGGGCTTTTCGATGTTGAAAGCAGGAAAGGAAAAGCACCAGGCGGATACAACTATCCGCTTTCGGAAACTGGCGCACCATTCATTTTTATGAACTCTGCCAATACGTTTCGAGATTTAACCACCATGGTACATGAAGGGGGGCATGCCTTGCATACATTTATCTCGTCTCACCTGGAATTGAACGATTTTAAACATCTACCGAGCGAGATCGCGGAATTAGCGTCCATGTCTATGGAGTTGATCTCTATGTCGCATTGGGATGTCTTCTTCGAAAATGAAGAGGATTTGAAAAGAGCCAAGCGAGATCAGTTGATCGACGTACTCAAAACTTTGCCTTGGGTTGCTACGATCGACCGCTTCCAACACTGGATTTACACTCATCCAGAACATACCGATGAAGATAGAGCACGTGAATGGACTGCTATCTTCAACCAATTCGGTCATCAATTTGCTGATTGGAATGAACTGGAAGACGCCCGCGAAAATCTTTGGCAAAAGCAATTACACCTATTCGAAGTCCCATTCTATTACATCGAATACGGAATGGCACAACTGGGCGCTATAGCAATCTGGAAGAACTATATTGAAGATCCTGAAAAAGGCTTGGAAAATTATCTAAAAGCTCTCACACTGGGATATACGAAAACAATCCCAGAAACATATCAAACAGCGGGCATTCAGTTTAACTTCGATGAAAACTACGTCAAGGAGTTGGCCGACTTCATTAAAGAACAGCTCGATCAACTTTAAGAATTAAGTATCTTTTAATGACTATCGAGAAAAAGAAAAGGTTCGTAATCATCGTACTCCTGGGGCTGCTGGCCGCTCTCGGGCCTTTTTCTATCGACATGTACCTGCCAGGTTTTCAGGCTATTGCGACAGACCTCGGCACCAATATCGAGAAAATACAGATGTCCCTAACCAGCTTTTTTGTGGGCATTGCATCAGGTCAGCTTGTCTACGGACCGCTACTAGACCGTTTTGGGCGCAAAACCCCGTTGATAGTCGGTTTAGTTATCTATATCGGTGCCTCGATTGGCTGTGTTTTTATACAAACAGCTGATGGGCTTATTCTACTTCGTTTTGTTCAGGCTCTCGGAAGCTGCGGAGGGATGGTTGCGTCTCGAGCATTGGTTCGTGATTACTTTCCGGCATCCGAAACTGCAAAAATATTTTCTCTCCTCATGCTCGTGATTGGTGTTTCACCAATTCTGGCACCCACACTAGGTGGGATGGTTATCCATCTTTGGGGATGGCATTTTATTTTTGCATTTTTAGCGGTACTCACTGCGATAATCGCATTGGGGGTAATTTTTGTTCTTCCCAAAAGTGAAGCCAATCCACAGGTCTCTCTGATGCCCCGACCAATTATCCGGGGCTTTATACAAGTCCTCAAAACACCCGCTTTTATTATATATGCTATTGCTGGTGGAACAGCATCGTCTGGGATGTATGCGTACCTTTCAGGCTCACCGTATGTCATGATGGACATCTATGGCTTAACGGAACAACAATATGGTTGGGTATTCGGTCTCGTGGCTGCCGGTCTAATTACATCGAGTCAATTAAACAATCTTCTGCTGAAGAGACACAGCAGTGCCACAGTAGCATACTACGCATTGATGATGCAAGCGATTGTTGGCTTATGCCTGTTTCTTTTCGCGATCTTAGATAGCTTAAGTCTTTTTAGTATTATATTTTTAATCTTTTGTTTCTTGGCCTGCCAAGGCTTTGTCTTCCCGAACACATCTGCCTTGGCGTTAAATCCTTTTTCAAAATCCGCTGGCAGTGCATCCGCTTTACTGGGAAGTATTCAATTAACCATTGGAGCAGTCGCTTCAGCATTGGTAAGCATGCTCCACAACAACACCTATATTCCGATGACATCAATCATGGCTTTTTGTGCCGTGTCAAGCTACTTGATCTTAATCTTTGCGGTTAGGTGGACAAAGAAAAAAAGTAAATCTAACAGCCAATCTCAATAACATAAATTCCTGCGAATGTCGTAACTTCGTCTCTATGGCAAGCATATCACCCGGAGAAAAAATAGATATACTGAGAAGGGAACTCAATCAATATAATTACGAATACTATGTCTTGGCGCAGCCGTCAATTTCGGATTACGAGTTCGATCAGAAGTTAAAGGAATTGCAAAAGCTGGAAGATGAAAACCCTGACTTTTTTGATCCTCGCTCACCGACTCAAAAGGTAGGTGGAGAGGTTACCAAAAAGTTTAAGGTTGTAACGCATACCTGGCCGATGCTCTCACTGAATAACACGTATAATGAACAAGAGCTGAGAGATTTTGATACACGGGTTAGAAAGGTCGTAGGCAACCAGATTGAATATGTATGCGAATTGAAGTTTGACGGGCTTTCTATCAGCATACGTTATGAGCACGGCAAATTGACGCAGGCGGTCACTCGTGGAAACGGTGTAGAGGGTGATGATGTAACAGCAAACGTTAAAACCATACGCAGCATTCCACATCAAATTAAGGGACAAGGCTTCCCTGATTTTTTTGAGATCCGCGGAGAAATTTTTATGCACCGGGCAGCATTTTTACGTCTGAACGAAGAACGGGCTGAACAAGGTAGTCAAACTTTTGCCAATCCACGCAACTTTGCTGCCGGCACCATCAAACTTCAGGATTCCAATGAAGTTGCCAAAAGACCGCTAGACTGTTTTCTTTATTTCTTGTATACAGAAAATCGAGATAAGCTATTCCATACACACTCCGAAAGCTTAACTGCATTGAACGATTGGGGATTTCCTACAAGCAAACATACCAAGGTGTGTCAGAACATGGATGAGGTATGGAAATTCATTGAATATTGGGAGAAGAACAGAAGCGCCCTTTCATATGATATCGACGGCATTGTAATCAAGGTAAATAATTATATCCAACAAGAGGATCTTGGCTTTACAGCAAAATCCCCACGTTGGGCAATATCTTATAAATATAAAGCTGAAGAGGTTTACACGGTACTCAAAAAAGTCAGTTATCAGATTGGAAGGACGGGTGCAGTAACTCCAGTTGCAAATCTAAAACCTGTATTACTGGCGGGCACGACGGTAAAAAGAGCAACCTTGCATAATGCAAATGAAATTGAGCGGTTAGATTTACATGAACAAGACACCGTTCTGATCGAAAAAGGCGGAGAGATTATTCCGAAAATTATCTCTGTCGACAAAACGAAACGGAAACACCATGCTGAAGCTATCGTATACCCTTCCAACTGTCCAGAATGCGGCACACCCTTAGTTCGCGAAGCGGGTGAAGCTATTTATTTCTGCCCGAATGATCGCCATTGTATTCCACAGATTCTTGGCAAGCTCCAGCATTTTGTAAGCAAAGGAGCAATGGATATTGCCGGTATCGGAAATGAAACGATCGTAACGCTTTATCATGCCGGACTTGTAAAGCAAATTAGTGACTTATATCTTTTAGGTGAAAGAACTGAAGAGCTATCTCATATCGAGCGGTTCGGTGAAAAGTCCATACAAAACATGATTGAAGGCATTGAGAAGTCAAAGCAAAAACCCTTCGACAAAATACTTTTTGGCTTGGGAATTCGCCATATAGGGGCGACTGTAGCGCAAAAACTGGCTAATCACTTTGAGACAATGGACAAACTTTCCACAGCAACATCAGAAGAAATAACCGCCATTCACGAGATCGGTGAACGGATCGCCAACAGCTTGGTAAATTATTTTGCCGATGAAGAACATCTAAATGAAATTGAAAAACTAAAAGCTGCCGGACTAAATTTTGAAATTGTACAAATCAAGAAGGAGATTCTCAGCGACGAACTTCATGGTAAGACATTTCTTATTTCAGGAGTCTTTGAAACCATTAGTCGCAATGATTTAAAGGATATAATTGAAAAACACGGGGGAAAGATGGTAAGCAGTATATCTGGTAAATTAGATTACCTTGTTGCTGGCGAAAATATGGGCCCAAGCAAGCTTGCCAAGGCTGAAAAATTAAATATTGACATAATTTCTTACGAACAGCTATTAAAAATGATAATAAAATAGCCATATTTGCATAATATTAACAAAAAAGTACTTAATGAAGGGTCTTATCGGCGTCGGAGTCGCCCTAGTTACTCCATTTGATGAAAATGACCAAGTTGATTTTGACACGCTGGGAAAACTAATTGATTTCCAGATTGAGGGTGAAGTAGACTATCTCGTTTTGCTGGGCACTACAGGTGAAACAGCAACCCTGACAACCGAAGAGAAAAAAGAGATTTTTAAGTATGCATCAAAGAAAGCAAACGGTAGAGTCCCGTTAGTTGCTGGAATAGGCGGCAATAACACCACAGAATTAGTTTCGTTTTTACGCGAGACTGACTTGTCGGCCTACTCGGCTATCCTTTCGGTAAGCCCCTATTATAATAAACCAACCCAAGAAGGAATTTATCAGCATTATGCGAGGTTAGCCAAAGCGACAGATCTTCCAATCATACTTTATAACGTTCCACGTCGCACAGGCAGCCACATGGAACCCAAGACAATCCTACGATTGGCTAATGATTTCAATAATATTGTTGGAATTAAGGACGCCTGTGGCGACTTTGATCAGTACAATAAAATTATGAGAGATAAACCCGCTGACTTTCTGCTGATATCGGGAGATGACGCATTGTTTCTACCCATGGCATCGATCGGTGCACAGGGTTTGATTTCAGTTGCCGGCAATGCTTTTCCCAAAGAGATCAAACAATTAACAAGCTTAACATTGGATAACAAATGGCATGAGGCGAGGGAAATTCACCTTCATTTGTTACCTTTATTCGAATTATGCTTCACCGAGAGCAACCCTGCTGGTGTCAAAGCTATGCTCAATGAAAAAAGACTCTGTAGCGAAGCAACCAGACTGCCTCTGGTACCTGTTACAGAGCCTACTCGAGACCAGATCAAGCAAGAACTCAAACAACTTGGAATTTAAAAAGGCCAATCTTAATGATTGACCTTTTTAAATTAATTTCTTATTTCCCAGCGTTTTTTGCTTCTTGAATTTTCAAACGAAGATCCTGCGAAAGATTCTTCAACTCTTGAAGACCTTTTCTTACGCGTGTACCTGCAGCGCTATTTCCTTTATTAAAAAACTTATCTGCATCAGACTCTAGTCCTTCCAAAAGACTTTTCAATTCATTGAATTTTTCCATACTTGCCATAATTAATTACTCCTTTTTTTAATTTATAAATTAAGTTAATAATGAATGTATGTCTAAAAGTAGAATCTTTTTTCGAAAAAAAAAACTAAAAACGCGATAAATTGCATTAAAAGTCGCTTTTTACTGGGTTGAAACTACGTTTTGTTGTTTATAGTATCCTTGTTTCAATTTCTCGCCAATTTCTGTATAAGCTTCCAGCGTACGTTGAACGTCCTCTAAAGAGTGTGTTGCTGTAGGAATCAAACGTAATTCAATCTGACCTTTTGGAATAACAGGATATACCACAATGGAACAAAAAATACCATAGTTTTCCCTCAAATCCATCGTAAGAGATGTTGCTTCCGTCAAATCACCCTTCAAGAAAACTGGAGTAATTACCGTATCAGTATCTCCAATATCAAAGCCACGCTGACGTAGCCCATCCTGAAGTGCACGGGCAATCTCCCATAGTTTTTCTCTAAGTTCCGGATGGTTTCTTAGCAGCTCAAGACGCTTTCTAAGTCCAATCACCATAGGCATTGGCAAAGATTTTGCGAAAGTCTGAGACCGCATATTATAACGTAAAAATGTTATAATTTCCTCGTTCGCAGCTACAAAGGCCCCTATTCCGGCCATTGACTTTGCAAAGGTGCCAAAATAAATATCTACAGCCTCATTACAATCTTGAGCTTCGTGCGTACCAGCACCAGTCGCCCCCATGGTACCAAAGCCATGAGCATCGTCAACCAACATCCGGAATGGAAATTCTTTTCTCAATGCTCCAATTTCCTTTAATTTTCCCTGTGCACCAGACATTCCGAAGACTCCTTCAGTAATCAGAAGGATGGCTCCACCTGTCTGCTCCACCAGTTTCGTTGCACGCTCTAACTGTTTGCGACAGCTGTCAATATCGTTATGTTGATATACGAAACGTTTACCCATATGGAGACGAACGCCATCAATAATGCAAGCATGAGATTCAGCATCATAAACGATCACATCGTTTCTGTCAACCAATGCGTCGATGATAGAAACCATACCTTGATAACCATAGTTTAGCAAGAACGCATCTTCTTTCCCTACAAATTCGGCCAATTCCTGCTCCAACATTTCATGATGAGTCGAGTTACCCGACATCATTCTTGCACCCATTGGATAAGCCAAGCCGTACTCGATTGTTCCCTGCGTATCCGCCTCCCTAACCTCGGGATGGTTAGCCAATCCCAAATAATTGTTAAGGCTCCACACCAAATGGTCTTTCCCCCTGAAATTCATATGTGGGGCGATCTCTCCCTCTAACTTAGGAAAAGAAAAATAGCCGTGTGACCATTTATGGTGTTGGCCAAGAGGTCCCAGGTTCTTTGATATTTTCTCAAATAAATCCAAAGTATAGTTATTTTTTGTTAATACAATATAAAAATTATGTACAAATATAGGTTTTTTTAATCAAAACTACTGAGCTACCTAAGCCTGAGCCTCAACAAACTGTCTTGGAAACAGTTATAAACAAAAAAAGCTGCGATTTGATTCACAGCTTTTTTGTTTATAAGTAGACATCAGCTGCTTAGTCCACGTTATCGTGCAGGAAGCTGTTATTCGGTCGTATCCCCGTCTCATCATTATCCTTGGATAATGTAAAACGAGATACATGAGATTCAGATGAATGTACTACATTTTCTAAAGCCATTTGCTTTCTTTTATATGCTGGCTCGTTTTCAATTTCTTGTAGTCCGCTCGCTGAGCGCAATTTCATTCCTAAATCACGCAAACGCAAAATTCTTTCTTTTGCTTTTCTTAACTGCTCCTCGACAGACTCTTCGGTACGATCAGCATCTGGATTCGGCTTTGCCTCTTCTGCTGGACTAAAGGCTTGTTGTGGTTCTTCTCTCTCTTCCGTTTCTTTCGGTATATCAAAAAAGAACTGAGTTTCACTTTCCTTTAATACATATTCATCATCCTTTTTTTCGTCAGCACCGTCTTCCTCTACATCTTCTTCGACCAATGTATGACGGACGATCGGGCGTTCGGATGATTCCGCCTGAGCACCCGTATTGCTTTTTCTCGAAGGATTACTAAATAGGTCAGCCGGTGGTGTTTTAGCCTTTTCCGCCTGAGGATTCCCAGCTATTGGAGTATTTGCTTCATCTTTCACTTCCGCCGTAGCCGCGCTCTCAACCGAACGGCTAGGATTTATCTGATTAACCGGCCTCACCAATGGCACCTCTTCCAAGGGAATTTCAATACGTTGGTTTTCTTTTTCTTTCAAGCGATCCTCCGCAGTTTGAAAACCGGTGGCAATGATGGTCACAGAAAGAGATTCTTCCAAAGATTCATCCACACAATTACCCCAAATCAAATCGGCCGTCATTCCCGCCTGGCTTTGAATAAAGTCAGTAATCGTTGAGACCTCATCCATCGTTACTTCTTTCTTTCCAGAAGTTATATTAAGAAGAATATAGCGAGCACCTTCGATTTCATTATCCTTTAATAACGGAGATGCCAAAGCACCTTCAACAGCTTTTTGAGCCCGATTATCACCCTCTGCCTTATCACTACCCATGATTGCCACACCGCTATCGTTCATAACAGTACGGACATCCTTAAAGTCCACATTGACATAACCCGGTATCGTGATGATTTCAGCAATTCCTTTTGCTGCGGTCGTTAAAATATCATCAGCTTTAGCAAATGCCGCTCCCATAGTCAAATTGCCAAAGATTTCACGAAGACGGTCATTGGATATTACCAAATAAGAATCAACATACTTCTTTAACTCTTCTAAACCTTCTTCTGCTTGTATTTTTCTCCGTTTCCCTTCAAAGGTAAAAGGCGTAGTTACAATAGCAACAGTCAAGATCCCTAGTTCTTTAGCAGCTTTTGCCAGAACCGGACTCGCTCCTGTACCAGTACCACCTCCCATTCCGGCGGTGATGAATAACATCTTGGTGTTCACACCCAACATGCGTTTAATATCTTCGATACTTTCGATAGCAGAATTTTCTCCAACATCCGGATCGGATCCCGCACCCATGCCCTCGGTCAAACTCGATCCCAATTGTACTTTATTGGGTATCGGGCTCAATTCCAGTGCTTGTGCATCCGTATTGCAGATAATAAAGTCTACCCCACTAATTCCTTGTCTGTACATATGGTTAACAGCGTTTCCTCCACCGCCACCAACACCAATTACTTTGATAATCGATGCTTGCTCTTTAATCATTTCGAATTTTAATTCTGCCATATCAATTTATCTTTTAACTCTTATTGAGCTCGGTACTATTTTAATTCTATTCAGTTATTCTAATGTAATATTACCACTTTTCCACAAATCTTTTCAAGAAACAAGTCCTTTGTTGAAAAATTGCCAATTGTGGAAAACTAGCGCGTATAATCTTTGTCATCAACGTTGATATTCGTATCGTCATTGATGAATTTAACAATCCGATCAAGGAAACCAAATCGTGAGCGACCTCGCTCCGAAATGCCCGCGATGTCCAATTTTCCTTTTTCTTCACTTAAGTCAGTATGATATTCGGCGGTTTCAATTCCTTTGATCAACAAACCGATGCCGGTAGCGTAAAGCGGACTTTTTAATTCCTCGAATACCTTCTTAGGCAATTCTTCATTTTTAGCCAAGTGTTCATTCGGAAAACCTACCCGACAATCCAGCCCGGTTACATATTCCACAAGCTGAACCAGGTGTTTCAACTGTGCCCCGCCACCGGTTATCACAATACCTCCTATCAACTTCCGCTCGTAACCCGACGACTTAATCTCATAATAAACGTGCTCTATAATCTCCTCCATTCTAGCCTGGATGATATAAGCCAAATTTTTAACTGAGATCTCTTTGTGATCGCGGCCTCGTAGACCGGGAACACTGATAATCTCGTTATCCCTATTTTCATCGGCAAGCGCAGATCCGAAACGGATTTTAAGCAGCTCGGCCTGGTTTCTTAAAACCGAACAACCCTGCTTAATATCTTCCGTTACAATATTACCCCCTAAAGGAATAACCGCTGTATGTCGGATAATTCCTTCATGGAATATAGCAACATCAGTCGTACCCCCACCAATATCGACCAACACCACGCCGGCATCCTTTTCATCTTCGCCTAAAACAGCCTCAGATGATGCCAGAGGTTCAAGGATAAGCTCCTGTGCCTCCAAATTTGCCTTGGTTACACATTTCTGGATATTTTTAACAGCACTAACGTGTCCAGAAATGATGTGAAAATTAGCCTCCATTCGTCTGCCTGCCATACCGATCGGATCCTTAATACCAGGTTCATTATCAATCGTAAACTCCTGAGGTA
Source organism: Pedobacter indicus (assembly GCF_003449035.1). Lineage (NCBI taxonomy): Bacteria > Pseudomonadati > Bacteroidota > Sphingobacteriia > Sphingobacteriales > Sphingobacteriaceae > Albibacterium > Albibacterium indicum. Next base: position 1,283,220 of record NZ_QRGB01000001.1, on the reverse strand, counting down.
AAACATGAATAATTTCTTCCCCCGGAGGAAGAACCAATTTATACATGTCCTCCACCAGTTGCTCGATGTCTTTTCTTGAAATTTCAGTATCATCCTTTCGGGTCAGGATCCCCCGATGCTGTAGACTCTTAATATGTTGTCCGGCAATTCCAACATGAACCACGTTAATATTGACGTTCGATTGCGCACTAGCTATCTCAACGGCCTGTACAATACTGGATACCGTTTTTTGAATATTGGCAACCATCCCTCGGTTTACACCAGAAGACTCGGCATGTCCAACCCCCAATACCTCTATCTTATTCGCTCCACTGCGCCTTCCAACGGTCACACAAATCTTTGTGGTACCGATATCGAGGCCCACCACAATTGGAGCCTCATGCTTGGTTGTAACTCTTTTTTCCATACCTGTTTATTGATTAATGCTGTTATTATTAATAAGATTTTCTTCTTTCCTTATACAAACTATCTGATTTGCAAAACTTAAATTCACCCCCTTATATGTATCCCACCCCACTTTTGGGACAATGTGTTTATAAAACAAACGCAATTTTTCAAACTTTAGATCCAGCGAATCCGCATTCCCTAAAATAATCTGATGACTACCTACCCGAGGCACCATTTCGATCTCCCCATCCCTGTTAACATACAACTGCTCAATCTGCGCTTCCCAAATAGAATCCTGCTCAACATACTCAGCAATCGCATAAAGCCCCTTCAAAACATCACTCTGAACACTATCCAAGCCTGATCCATAGTCTTCATTGATCATACCGTTCGCAACCAATACATTGGGTGCATAATGATTAGAAAGTGGTATCTTTATTAGATTCTTATCCAGATAAAAATCTTCCCCTTTTCGGTTGATAACACGTAATACAGCTTCCCGCTGATTGATCCGAATCTCAACCTTCCCATTCATATCCATATTGACAAGCGCATTTTCGATAAATGGAATGGACCTCAAGTCAGCCTCTATATCATGAATCGGCAATGATTTTAATGTCCGGCCAACTACCTCCCCATGCTTCTCCAAGATCAGCTGATCAATATCCTGCCTTGCTACGAACGACTGCTCTCCCGGAATAATAACGACCAGATCACGACAAGCCAAATCGTTGCTTTTTACGGAAATAAAGCTCATGAGGACGAACAGGCCACTTAAACTAGCCGCCCACACAAAAAGCAGTAGCACTCTTTTCCAGCGTATATGTTTCAATCTTTTAAGCATTCGTCAATATCTGTTCAATCGGTTTAACCAAACGGTCTATATCACCAGCTCCAACGGTCACAACCAACTCCGGCATCTCCTTCTCAACATATGCCAGTGCTTCTTCAGGACTCATTAATTGTTTTTCACCTAGCGTTACCTTTCCTAACAACCACTCTGAATCAACCCCTTCAATAGGCTCTTCCCTTGCAGGGTAAATTGGCAAAAGGATAAGTTTATCGATCTGATCATTACTCAAAACAGCTGCAAAGTCATCCACAAAATCCCTGGTTCTAGAGAATAAGTGTGGCTGAAAAACAACCGTCAGCTTTTTATTCGGATAAATACTATTTACTGCGTCCAAGCATGCCGCCAACTCTGTCGGGTGATGAGCGTAATCATCGATATAGATGTGCCGTTCATTCTTAACAATATACTGGAAGCGTCTTTTAATACCTTTGAAGCTTGCCAGCGATTTCTTGATTGACTCGTTCGGAACACCATATGCCCTTGATGCGGCAATCGCGGCAACTGCATTCTCTACATTATGTCCACCAGCAATACCCAAGCGAATATCTTCAATCCGTTCACCGCCCTGATGGTAGTCAAAATAAAATTCACCATTTATGATGCGTACATTGGATGCATGAATCAGCGTCCCGGAATTCATTCCATAAACCCAGTCGGACGGCAAGTCTAGTCCTTCGTGAACAATGCGCACACCGGTTCCTTTAACCTGATCTATAAAGAGCCTGAAAGAGTCTTTGAGCTGCTCATGGCTGCCGTAAATATCCAGATGGTCTGCATCCATCGATGTCACGATGGCAATATCAGGATGCAAGGTTAAGAATGAACGGTCAAATTCATCTGCTTCAACAACCATAACCTCACTATCTGAGAATAGCGCATTCGTATTATAATTCGTTGCAATACCACCCAAGAAAGCTGAGCACGGAAAGCCGCTATCAGTTAAAATATGAGCAACCATCGTCGAGGTCGTCGTTTTACCATGTGTACCGGCAATAGCGATGGTATATTTTTGAGCACTTAGTAAGCCTAACACCTCCGAACGCTTATGTAGTCCGTGTCCTTTATCTCGAAAGACACGAATGATTTTTGAATCCTTAGGTATAGCAGGTGTATAAATAACCAATGTTTCCTCAAGGTTATTTAAAACTTCGCCAGGCACCGTCGACGGGTCATCTTTATAAACAATACGAATCCCCTCTTCTTCGAGCTGCCGGGTCAAGGATGTTTCTGTTTTATCATAGCCTTCTACCCAATAACCAAGATGATTAAAATAGCGAGCAAGCCCGCTCATCCCAATTCCGCCAATACCGATCAGGTAAACATATTTTATATTATCGATATTCATTCCTGTCTGCTAATTTTAAAACTTCTTCAGCTATCACAACGTCTGCATCTGCGATTGCCATTTTTTTTATCTCCGTTGAAAGACGATCACATTCGTCATCATCTGCAAGCAAAGCCATAACCTTCGCCATTAATTTTTCTTCCGCATCAACATCTGAAACCATAAGTGCGGCACTTCTATCAACCAATGATCTAGCATTTATCGTTTGATGATCCTCCGCAACATTCGGCGAAGGGACCAAAACAACTGGTTTACCGATTACACATAATTCTGAAATCGTACCTGCCCCAGCCCGGGATACGATGACGTCCGCAGCAGCATAGGCGTAATCCATTTGATCCATAAACGCATAAATTTTAACGTACTCACCCTGCCTTTCACTAATCCGGGCGCGATATGATTCAAAATAATACTTTCCGCATTGCCAAATAACTTGTAGATCCTGCTCGATCAACAAATCGATTGCCGCTATGACGCTTTTGTTTAGCGTTGAAGAACCCAGGCTTCCACCAATCACCAAAATAGTCTTCCTTTCAGCTGATAGGTTGAAATGGTTCAGAGCCGCTTGCCGCTTGCCTTCGATCGCAACTGATTCCTGTCGGATCGGATTACCAGTCAGCATAATTTTGTCTTTCGGGAAAAAACGATCCATATGTTCAAAAGCAACGCAGATTTTACTCGCTTTACTTGCCAAACGTTTATTCGTCATCCCCGCATAAGAATTCTGTTCTTGAATGATATAGGGTACCGAGGCATTTCCCGCAACATGCAACAATGGGCCAGACGCATACCCACCAACACCAACCGCTACATGCGGTTTGAACTCTTCTAATATTTTTCGCGCTTTGCGCAGGCTTTTTATCAATTTAAAGGGCAGCTTGATATTCATCCACAGGGATGAGCGATTAAAACCTTGAATATCGAGCCCGACAATCCGGTATCCCGCCGCTGGAACGCGTTCCATTTCCATCCTCCCCAAAGCCCCAACAAACAGCACCTCAGTATCTGGCGCAATGCGTTTTAAAGCATTCGCTATCGATACGGCCGGGAATATATGTCCACCCGTTCCGCCACCACTGATTATGATCCGTTTGCCATTCATTGTTTTATCCCATAGCCGGAATTTCACCGACGATTACTTTTTTTGATGATTCAGATCTCACTTCCTCAATATTCCTGCTTACACTCAATATAATTCCCAAAGCGATGCTGGTAAATAAAATCGACGTACCACCCATACTTACTAACGGTAAGGGCACTCCCGTCACTGGTCCCAACCCCACAGCTACAGCCATGTTAGCTAAAGCTTGTATTGTTAAACTAAAGCCCAAACCAGCTGCCAATAGCGCTCCAAAGGCTTTGGGACTCTGTGTTACGATCCGTATGCATCGATACATGAACACGATGTACAACGCTACCAAAACAACCCCGCCCAACGCGCCATATTCCTCAACAATAATTGCGAAGATAAAATCGGAGTATGGGTGTGGTAATACATTTCTTTCCGTACTATTTCCAGGTCCTTTGCCAAAGAAGCCACCCGTGGCAATCGCTATTTTCGAATGATCTGACTGATAGGATTTATCGGGATCTGCCTCCCCTCCTTTCATGTACGTATTGACACGTGAAATATAGGTATCGCGACGTGGTCCAACGAAAATCACCAATATCAGGAGGAGTCCACCTCCAAAACACACCAAGGCGATTTGTTTCAAACTAATACGTCCGATAATCAACAATAAAATACTCACTCCAAAAAGCATCAAAGCCGTAGAAAGGTTCGCCCAGGCGATCAATACAAAGATGATACACACGGATCCCATAACAGGTATAAAACTCTTTTTAACGTCCTTGATGTTTCCTTGCTTCCGCGTTAACATTCTCGCTAAAAAAGTAATTAAAGCCAACTTTGCTAAATCGGAAGTCTGGAAAGTTTGGTTGATGACAGGAATCGTGACCCAACGGTTCGCATCATTGATCGATTCTCCGAAAATCAAGGTATAAAGTAAAATAGGAATGGTAACAATCATCAAAATCTTCGAAATACCCGCGTAATAACGATAGTCCAGTAAATGTGAGAAATACATTAAGGCAAATCCGCCGATAATCATGGACATGTGCTTTACAAGATACACTTCAGACGCCATGCTATTCTTATACGCAAGCGTTCCAACCGAACTGTATACAGCCAGCATAGACCATAAGGATAGGATGATAACAATAATCCAAATCCACCGATCGCCTTTTAATTTACTAAATACCTTATTTACCATAGACCCATTTTCTTTTATAGATCACGAACAGCCTTTTTAAACTGATCGCCCCGATCTTCATAATTCTTAAATAAGTCAAAACTAGCACAGGCCGGTGACAACAACACAGTATCTCCTTTCTTCGCCAAGTGAAACGCCATTGTCACAGCATCCTGCATATTTTCCGTATTGACAATAATTTCTGTATCATCCGCAAAGGCTTCATGAATCCGCTGATTATCCTTTCCAATACAGATAATTGCAGTCACCTTGTTCCGAACCAGATCTTTCAGAATATGATAGTCGTTGCCCTTATCGACTCCACCCATCATCAGCACAACATCTCCGGGCATACTCTCCAGAGCATACCAAACAGAATTTACATTTGTCGCTTTGGAATCATTGATAAAATTGACACCCCCGATCTGGGAAACATGCTCTAGCCGATGTGGGATGTTTTGGTATTCGCCCATACTTTCCCGTATCGACTCATTTCGCAATTCGAGAACTTTGGCTACAATGCCGGAAGCCATATTATTATAGACATTATGTTTGCCCTGTAGAGCTAATTCATTGATTGACATATCAAATATATCTTGATTTAAAACGTTTATTATCATCGTGCCATCCATATCCAGATAGGCCCCTTCGCTAAGCTTTTTCTTTTGTGTAAAAGGGTAATGTATCGCCGGTGTTCTATATTGTTCAAGTCCTTTCTGAATCTCCTCGTCATCCTGATTGTAGATGAATACACTGTCTTTATCCTGATTCTCGCTAATTCTGAATTTCGAAGCAGCATAGTTCTCCATTCGATAGTCATAGCGATCCAAATGATCTGGTGTGATATTTAGCAAAACCGCGATATCGAGTTTCATCTTTTTAAAATCATCCAGCATGAAACTACTGATCTCCAGCACGTAATAATCATGCTTTTCCCTCGCTACCTGCAAGGCGAAGCTTTTGCCGATATTCCCGGCAAGCCCCACGTTCAAACCGGCCCTATTCAAGATAAACCATGTGAGCGTTGCGGTGGTCGACTTGCCATTCGAACCGGTGATACCGATCAACCGCGCATCTGTATAGCGAGCGGCAAATTCAATTTCCGATAAAACAGGTATTCCCGCTTCTCGGATTTTCTTTACAATTGGGGCATTCTGTGGAATACCCGGACTCTTTATCACTAGTTGTGATTCTAAAATCAGCTGCTCAGAATGCTGTTTTTCTTCATAAGAAATCCGAAGTTCATCCATCTGCTGTTTAACCTCATCAGGGATTACACCATAATCTGAAACAAAAACATCATAGCCCTTTTGCTGAGCGAGAATAGCAGCTCCTACACCGCTTTCACCTGCTCCCAAAATGACAAGCTTTTGTCCACCTATATTTTTATCCCTATCCAACATTAGCGCACTTTTAGCGTTACAATGGTTATGATTGCTAACAAAATCCCAACGATCCAGAATCGTGTCACAATCTTTGATTCGTGATAACCTTTTTTCTGAAAATGATGGTGAAGAGGTGACATCAGAAAAATCCTCATCCCTTCTCCATATTTTTTCTTTGTATACTTGAAATAGGACACCTGCATAATCACAGACACCAACTCAATTAAAAACACTCCACATAATACAGGAATCAACAATTCTTTTCTGATCATAATAGCAAAGGCGGCTATGATCCCACCAATAGCCAAGCTCCCCGTATCGCCCATAAAAACTTGTGCGGGATAGGAGTTATACCATAAAAATCCTACACATGCACCCACAAACGCTCCGGCAAAAACAACAAGCTCACCCGAATTCGGAATGTACATGATGTTTAGATAATCCGCAAAAATGGTATTACCCGACACATACGCTAGTATGGCGAGTGTAATGCCAATAATAGCAGAAGTACCAGCAGCCAAACCGTCTACCCCGTCCGTTATATTAGCTCCGTTAGACACGGCGGTAACAATAAATACAACGACGACCAGAAAAAGAGGAAACACGAATTTTCCCGCAGGCACGCCCAAAATTGTCAGTACATTACCATAGTCAAATTCATTTTCCTTATAGAAAGGAACATTGGTTACGGTCGATTTTACATCCTGTGTATAATAAGTCCGTCCGCTATTTGACATCTGTTCCGTCAAATTCTCACTATCCACTTCCGTAATCTTGTTTACCGGAACTTTCTGACGCACCAGAATATCGGGATGAAAATGCATAGTACAGGCGATAATAATTCCTAGGCCCACCTGCCCAATGATCTTAAACCGTCCCGCCAAACCTTCTTTATTTTTCCTAAAAACCTTAATGTAGTCATCCAGAAAGCCAATTGCACCCATCCAAATGGTTGTAACGATCATCAGGATAACGTAGACATTCTCTAATTTTGCAAAAAGAATAGTGGGAACAAGGATACCACCCAAGATAATCAAACCACCCATAGTGGGAGTACCTTGTTTTTCACTTTCACCTTCTAGGCCCAAGTTTCTGACTGTCTCTCCTACCTGCTTATTATGCAGGAGGCGGATTAGTCGCCCTCCATATACTGTTGTTATAATTAACGAGACAATAACAGCCATTGCCGTCCGGAAAGAAATGTAGTTAAACAAACCTCCGGCTGGTATATGAACGTATTGTTCAAGATATTGAACTAAATAATATAACATAGGTTATTGCTCGTTAAACGTTTCTGTTAATATTTCCTTATCGTCAAAATGATGTCGTATCCCATTGATCTCCTGATAATTCTCGTGCCCCTTGCCAGCTACCAAAATTACGTCATGTGCCTGCGCCAGATGACAAGCTGCACGAATTGCTTCTTTCCGGTCTGAAATAGTAAACGTCTTCCGTCGCCCATCCGCAGGGATGCCGACTTCCATATCTCTTAATATTGATATCGGATCTTCTGTTCGCGGATTATCTGACGTCAAGATCACCCTGTCACTATATTCCACCGCCACTTTTGCCATCAGCGGACGCTTCGTTTTATCACGATCACCGCCACAACCCACAACAGTAATAATCTGTTCTCCACCCTGTCGCAATTGCTGGATGGTAGACAATACATTTTCCAACGCATCTGGCGTATGAGCATAATCGACAATCGCAATTCGACCATCCGCCGATATCTGTGTCTCGAACCGCCCCGCTGCTCCGGGAAGCCGACTTAATATCGTGAGGACTCGTTTGTGATCCTGCTCCAACAGCATGGCTGTCGCGTATACCGAGACCAAATTATAAGCATTAAACTGACCAACTAACTTCACCCATACCTCATCTCCATCAACGTTCAGGAGCATACCATCAAAATGGCTTTCAATAAGTTTCCCATTATAATCCGCCAAGTTCTTCAGACCATAGCTTTTCTTATACGCTTTTGTGTTTTGCAACATAACCATGCCATTCTTATCATCCATATTTGTCAGGGCAAAAGCTGACTTAGGAAGCATATCAAAAAATGCTTTTTTTGCTTTGATATACTTATCGAATGTACCATGGTAATCTAAGTGATCATGTGTAATATTTGTAAATACCCCGCCGGAAAAAGACAGGCCGCCTACGCGAGACTGATCTACCGCATGTGAGCTAACCTCCATAAAGCAGAAATCACAGCCCTCCTCTACCATTTGATCCAACAAACGGTTCAGACTGATCGGATCTGGAGTGGTATGCGCGGCAGGTAGGATTTCGGATCCGATCCGGTTGTGAACAGTAGACAACAAACCGACATAATAGCCTAGATCTTTAAATAGTTGATATAACAAGGTGGCCACGGTGGTTTTGCCATTGGTACCGGTAACCCCAACTAATTTTAGTTTATTTGAAGGTCGCTCATAAAAGTTATGAGCCATTTGCCCTAAGTTCTCGGCTGAATTCTCAACGAGAATATAAACAATTCCTTCGATCAACTCATCAGGCAGCTCTTCACATACGATCGCAACCGCACCCTGCTCGATCGACTGTCTTATATACGAATGTCCATCTACAGCAATCCCCCTAACGGCTACAAACAGATCACCCTCTTCGACCTTCCTTGAGTCTGAATGTAGCTGATTAACCACAATATCCAGCGAGCCCTTCGTCTGAAGAATCTTCACATCAGTCAATATGTCGGTCAAACTTCTCATTTCAACTCAATTGCGATTGATAAATTATTTGTTATTTCTTGTCCAGCAGACAAGGATTGACGAACTACCTTTCCCTTACCGTTGACTGACACTTTAAAGCCTGCATTTCCCAGAATATATAAAGCATCCTTAAGCCCCATCCCTATCAAGTTTGGAACCTTCCCTTTTACTGCATCAGTGTCATTGTATGCAATAAGCGTAGAATCATTGTTAATCGCGTTGCCTAAATCAAACTCTTGATAAAGCCTTTTTGCAGCCTCCATTGAACCCGCTTTGGTTTCTGGTGAAACAGAAGCCTGCGCCATCTGGAAACCGCCAACTCCCTGATACATATCCATATCACTGGCATAGATACGTTGGGCAACCTCACTAAAAACCGGTCCCGCGACGCTTGCGGCATAATACCCGTTCCTCGGATTCTGAACCACAACAATCATGGAGTATTTGGGATTATTAGCTGGGAAATAACCCGCAAAAGAAGCCTGATACCTCCGTCTGCCCCGATACCCGGCCGCACCGTCAGCCATCTGGGCCGTACCAGTCTTTCCGGCAATCTTAAACAATGAGTTCTTCAGACCTTTGCCGGTCCCTTCCTCAACCGCGCCAAGTAACATTTCCTGTAAAACCTTGATGGTACGTGGCGAAGCAATGGATTCATCAATGACCCGCGCTTTGTAACGCTCTACGGTATTTCCTAAGCGACGAATCTCTTTTACGAAAAGAGGACTGATCATAACCCCATCATTTGCCACAGCATTATAGAAAGTCAACATCTGTAAAGGAGTCATCAACAGTTCATATCCATAGGACATTTGCGTAAGCGATAATCCGCTCCACGACTTTGAATCAGGTGTTTTTATCAGAGGCCTGCCTTCCCCCGGAAATTGTAAACCCAGTTTATCATTTAAATGAAGTTCATGGAGCCCTCTTGTAAAAGCGGCCGGACTTTCATTGTAATACGTATGGATTAACTTGGTTATTGCTGTATTCGAAGACACCTCAAACGCCTTTTTTACGGAAATTTTCCCATAGCCACCATGTCTTGAGTCGCGATGTGTTTTGTTATAAACCCTGAAAACACCGTTTCCGGTGTCTACAATATCTCCCGTATCTATTTTGCCATCTTCAAGCGCCACGAGGTACGACGCCAATTTAAATGTTGAACCAGGTTCGGCACTTTGAGCGATCGCATAATTGAATTTCTCTTCATACGTTCCTTCAGCAACTCGGGTATAATTGGCAATAGCCCGTACTTCACCTGTTTTTACTTCCATTACGATCACACAACCATTATCAGCGTTGCTTGTAATCAGCTGGCGCTCCAGTGCACTTTGGGCGATATCCTGCATGCGGATATCAATGGTAGAGATAATATCTGCACCGTCGACAGGCGCTACATCCATCTCCGGATTGACCGGCATCCAGACACCACCCGCAATCCGCTGTACCAAACGCTTCCCCCCCTCGCCGTCAATATAATTTGCATATGCACCTTCTAAACCTACCGGCTGCACATTTTCATTTTTATAACCTATGGTTCTTTTGGCTAAATCATCAAAAGGCAAAACACGCTTATTTTTCTGTTCAGCAATCATGCCTCCGGCCATAATGCCAAGGTTAAAAATGGGGAAAGACCTCATTTTCTTCATAGATTGATAGCTAACATCTCTTTTAATCAGAAAATAACGATTCTTATCGCTCCTTGCTCTCCTCAAAGCCCGTGAATACTGAGTCGCCGATTTATCCTTAAAGAAACCGGACAACGAATGTGCTAAAGAATCTACTTTCGAATAAAAGACGTCGTCTTCCTCAATACCGGGAGCATACATATCCATACGGATATCATATTCGGGCACAGAAGTGGCCAGTAAACTCCCGTCTACTGAATAGATATTTCCTCGGGCTGCATCGATATCTACATAGCGCGTGGACAAGCTGTCTGCCATTGCCGCCCATTTCTCGCCATGCACCATCTGAATGTTAAACATCTTGTAAACAACAGCCAACGCTATCACTACCATAATTCCAAAGGAAATATAGACTCTGAGCAATATGTCGGTTCTGATATTCATGCTATCCTAAAGCTTACTTCTTATTGTTTATCTGTCTCTTTTTTAATAACTATCTTTCTCGGTGGAACCACTAATTCCCTTAAACCAACCGTATCTACTAATTTCAGCACCTCTGACTGTGTACTACGCAACATCATGTCAGCCTTTAGTGTCTTAAACTCCCAACTCATCACCTTTACCTCCCTGCTTAAACTGGATATCTTTCTAACCGTATTTTCTGCATAATGCCGGTTTGCGATATAAATAATCCCCAGGAAAGACACGAAAAGAATAAAAGGAATGTTATTGACGATACTCAAAGATGACAGTCGACCACCAGAAAGCACCTTGCGGACAAAGTCTTCCGAGGCACTCGCCTTTTCTTCAACAGAGTCCTGAATTTCCTGTTGCATCTTTTCAGTCAACGGCTCATTCTTTTTGTAAGTATTTCCCATAACTATATCTTTTCCGCAATCCTCAACTTGGCACTCCTCGCTCGATTATTTGCCTCTACCTCCTCCGCCGAGGCCACCATTACTTTTCTATTGACGGCCCGCAAAGGCTTAATTTCATTTCCAAAAAAGTCTTTCTCAACTTCCCCCTTAAACTTACCCTTGGCAATAAAATTTTTTACCAAACGATCTTCAAGCGAATGGTAAGACATCACAACAAGCCGACCTCCAGTTTTTAACAAATCAGCAGACTGGAGCAAAAACGCTTCTAAAGCCTGTAGCTCTTTGTTTACCTCAATTCGCAATGCCTGAAAGACCTGCGCATAGTATTTATTTTCCCTTTTCTTAGGAACAACCGCTTCAACCGCCCGTTTTAACTGGGAGACCGTAACAATGGGCTCAATCACCCGCGCTGCTACAAGAGTTCGCGCTAAAGTCCGAGCATTCTGTATCTCGCCGTACATTCCAAAAATCCGGTGAAGCTCTTCCTCTGGATACGTATTGACCACGTCACGTGCGGTCAACGTACCGACCTGATCCATCCGCATATCCAAATCCGCATCAAAGCGAGTAGAAAAACCGCGTTCCCTTTCGTTGATCTGATGAGAAGAAATACCCAAGTCTGCCAAAATTCCGTCCACTTCGACAACTCCATGCACCCGCAGATTATTCTTCATGAAACGAAAGTTCTGATGAATCAATGTAAAGCGATCATCCTGAATAGAATTAGCGATTGCATCCGGATCCTGATCAAAAGCATACAGCTTACCACCTTCACCCAGATTCCGCAAAATTTCACGAGAATGCCCACCACCACCGAACGTAACATCTACATAAATTCCATGCTGGTCAATATTGAGCGCATCAATGCACTCCGTTAGCATTACCGGTATGTGGTAATCATTGTTCATTTTCCTTCCTCCTCAAATTTCCCATAACTTCTTCAGCCAACGTCGCAAAATCATCACCTTCATCCTCCCATTGCTCATCATATTTCGCTTTCGACCAGATTTCTATCTTATCAAACTGACTTGCCAAAACCACCTCCGATGTAATCCCTGCATAAGCCTGCAACGCCTTCGGAATCAAAACCCGACCAGCAGCATCCAACGTCAACTCAGTAGCACCCCGCATAAACTTGCGGATAAACTCACGACTCTTCCTTTCAAATTGATTCAACTTACTGAGTTCATCCATGATTTTATTCCACTCTGAACGAGTGTAAATCACCAGATGTTCTTCCAATCCCCGGTTCACAACAAGCCCTTCCCGCTCAACATCAGGCATTTGCCTTTTGAGCGCGGCCGGCAACACCATCCTACCTTTGGTGTCTAGCTTGCATTCATATTCGCCGAGGAAATAACTCATTCTTCAAAAAATTCTACTAATCAAATGTAAAAGTATAAAATTCTTCCACTTTCTCCCACTTTCCCCCACAAAAAAGTTTTCCACACCACAATTTCACGTGTTTAAGTGAACTCGGTTAGACTCCAAACAACGCGATGTAACGAAAAAAATCATGAGAAAATCTGCCTGCCGAAAGATATATTAATTCCTGGTTTGAGACTGGCTTTTAAAGAACAGTGACTTAACAGTGATTTAACAGTCCTTGCACAGTGGTAAGAGGTCAGTTAAACCACTGTTCAAGGACTGTTTGACCACTGTTAGACCACTGTTTAATTAGCAGAAGTGTTCCAGAAATCCAGAAGCATTTTAGAGCAATTTCAAAACAAGTTCTGTAGCGAAACCCATAAAAAAAGGACTGTCTTTTTTCTGTTCACTAGAAAAAAGACAGTCCTTTAATTTTATCAGTAAAGTATTCTCCGAAACCGACTACATATGTCGGTGCTCCCTCGACTTAGGAGATAGCTTTTACGCCTGGCAATTCCTTCCCTTCCATGTATTCTAACAATGCACCACCACCGGTGCTTACATAGCTCACATGTTCAGTCATCTTGAATTTAGCGATTGCCGCTGCTGAGTCACCACCGCCGATCAGAGAAAAGGCACCTCGTTCCGTTGCTGCTACGATAGCACTGGCAACAGCCCGGGTTCCTTTTGCATAGCTATCCATTTCAAAAACTCCCATTGGACCGTTCCATAGAATAGTTTTCGAAGCACCGATAATTTCAGCGAAATGCTCTGCAGATTCAGGACCGATATCCAATCCCATTTTGTCTGCCGCTATGGTGCTATTCGGCCCTGGAGAATGTGGTGCATCATTTGAAAATTCGTCCGCGATAATCGCATCCGTTGGCAAAACAAGATTTACATCATTTTCATCCGCTTTCTTTATCAGCTCAAGTGCCAGGTCCAGTTTATCAAGTTCAACTAAGGAGTTGCCGATTTCGCCACCTTGCGCTTTCACGAAGGTATAGGCCATACCACCACCAATAATTAAGTTATCAACCTTGCTTAGAAGAGCTTCTATCAGTTCCAACTTGTCAGACACTTTTGCCCCTCCCATAATTGCAGTGAAAGGTCGTTCGGCATCTTCCAGTACTTTTTTCGCGTTCTCCAATTCAGCTGCCATCAAGTACCCAAAATATTTATTTTCCGGAAAATAGTCAGCGATAATGGCAGTCGATGCATGTGCCCGGTGAGCGGTTCCAAAGGCATCATTTACATATACATCTCCGAGTTCAGCCAATTTTTTTGCAAAGTCGGCATCGCCTTTTGTCTCTTCTCCGTAAAAGCGCAAGTTCTCTAGCAGCAACACTTCGCCCGACTTCAAGGCAGCGGCTTTCTCCTTTGCTTGCTCTCCGACACAATCATCTGCAAATTGAACCTGAAGATCCAATGCATCCGAGAGGTGGTTGACAATATGACGTAACGAAAATTTATTATCCGGTCCATTTTTCGGTCTACCTAAATGAGACATTAAAATAACAGCCCCTCCGTCATCAAGAATTTTCTTAATTGTTGGCAACGCACCTTTGATTCTGGTATCGTCCGTAATGTTGAACTGTTCGTCTAATGGCACGTTGAAATCGACGCGGATCAGTGCTTTTTTACCTGAGAAATTTATATCGTCTATTGTCTTCATTATATTATTTCCTTTATAATTTTAAGATTAACGCAACAAAATTAGAATAAATCATGAGAGTATCAAATTGCATTGATCCGACTTAACAAATCGACTATTCGGTTTGAATATCCGTATTCATTGTCGTACCAACCTACCACTTTTACCAATCCGCCAACGACGGAAGTAAGCAACGAGTCAAAAATACAAGAATAAGGACTATTGAGAATATCAACTGAAACAATGGGATCTTCGGTATACTTTAAAATCCCTTTCAAATCTGATTCAGACGCCTCTCTAAAGACCGCATTGATCTCTTCAACGGTGGGTTGCTTTTCTAAAATACAAGTAAAATCAGTCAATGATCCGTTGAGAACCGGTACACGTATCCCTGCGCCTCCGAGCTTTCCATCTAAATGAGGAAAAACATTGGTAATTGCTTTCGCAGCCCCGGTCGTGGTTGGGATAATGGAAGCAGACGCCGCACGCGCTCTTCGCAAGTCCCGATGCGGCGCATCGTGAAGGTTCTGGTCTCCTGTCATGGAGTGAACGGTCGTAATATAACCATCTATAATTCCCCAATTCTCATCCAGAACCTTAACCATCGGTGCAACATTGTTCGTCGTACATGATGCGTTGGACAGAAGAGGCAAAGATAGATCAATTGTTGAATCGTTAACCCCTAGAACCAAGGTGGGGATTTCCTTACTAGGCGAAGGTGCTGATACAATAACCTGGTTGGCACCGGCTTTCAAATGCTTTTCAGCGTCTTTTTTTTTCGTAAAAAAACCTGTCGACTCGACAACTACATCGACATCCAGATCCCTCCAAGGCAAATTCGATGGCTCTCGTTCATTTAAAATCAGGATTTCCTTTGTGTTGATCGTAATTTTGTTGTTTCCACTAGTAACTTCACCCTGAAAAGGGCCATGAACGGAGTCATATTTAAATAGATGTGCTAAGGTAGCACTGTCGGTTAAGTCGTTAATGGCTACAACCTGAATATCCTCATTTCGATAAATGAGCGTTCGCAAGGTATTTCTACCAATGCGCCCAAAACCATTGATGGCAACTCGAAGCATAAAGCGTTATTACATTATTTTACTGATAAAAAAGTTACGGATTTCTCCGTTGAAACGGGTGTCATTCTCGAGATTGGGAAGGTGGCCACAACCCGGAAACTCCAGATATCGGACATCAGGAATCATCTTTTCCATTTTATTCATCTGCTCTTTCGAAACAATCTGATCCTCTTCACCCCGCAAAAGCAAGACCGGCACACGGATATGACTTAGCGTATGCGTTGTATCTGTCCGAGAGGCAAGAGCCAAAAGCGTTGCGCAGATGTTGCGCTCATTGTTTCGTCGAATCGAGCTTTTTATCAAATCGACAACTTCTTTTTTATTTGTCCGGGTTTTCTCGGACAACACATTTTTTGCGAAGCCAATTGCAAATGTTCTTTTACCATTTTTCAAAACCGATTCGATCGTCGCAAAACGCTTGATCCTCCCCTCGTTTGGATCATCAAAAGAATGGGTGTCACAGAGGATGAGGCCCCTAAACTTTTCCGGATCCATTTCATGAGCACGCAAAGCGATATAACCACCCATCGACACGCCGCAAACGACAACAGGGCCAGCATCTAGCCATTCGATAAACGCCAGCAGGTCTTTAGCAAATACATCCAAATTAAAATAGCCGTGGCCGGTTGTGCTGTTTCCATGCCCCCTAACATCATAAGCTATCCCTCGCACCTGATCTGGCAGATCCTGTAATTGGGGCACCCAAGTGTTTTTATTGAAAGGAAAACCATGGATAAATATGATGGTAGCTTCCGCTTCGTCAGAATCGCTCAGCAAATATGATATGCTAATATCCCTTAGTCTCACTTTTTTACGCTTAATCTCGCTCATGTTCCTTCGTGTTTTTTTGTTCTGACTACCCTTTATGATAGAACGATAAAATTAACAAAAAAGCATCAGGATCATCCAATTATATAGCGAGAATAAAAAATAATACGATATTTTATGAAAAAAATTTCTTCATATAGAAATTGAATTATATCTTTGCGTTCCGATTCAGGACGCACTTGTAGCTTAACTGGATAGAGCACCTGACTACGGATCAGGAGGTTAGGGGTTCGACTCCCTTCAAGTGCACATAATTACATTTCAAAAGCCTAATCTAACAACTGATTAGGCTTTTTAACTTTAAACCACTATGCTAAATTTAGTCTTATTTGGCCCTCCAGGTGCCGGCAAGGGTACCCAATCACAAAAACTGATCGACAAGTACAACTTAGTGCACTTATCAACAGGAGATTTGCTACGCAACGAGATTACCAACGGTACAGCATTGGGCCTGGAAGCGAAAAAATTAATGGACGATGGGAAGCTGGTACCTGATGAGGTGGTCATCGGAATGATCCATAATAAATTAAAAGAAAACCCAGAAGCGAAAGGTTTTATCTTTGATGGCTTTCCGAGAACGGTGGCTCAGGCAGAAGCATTGGACAAACTTTTAACATCTGTTGATTCTCAAATTTCCGGGATGATTGCCTTGGAAGTGGAAGAGGTGGAATTAGAGAAGCGACTATTGCTGAGAGGGAAAGATTCAGGACGCCCGGATGATGCTAATCCAGAAGTGATCCGCAAACGAATCAATGAATACAAGTCCAAAACTGCGCCAGTCGCCAACTATTATAATGGTCAAGGTAAATTGACCGCCATTAACGGTATCGGCTCGATCGAAGATATTTTTCAGAAAATTTCCGAGCAGGTTGATCGTTTAAAATAAACTGATTCACTTTCCTCATTGCTACAAAATGTCTCAAGGCTCAAACTTTGTTGATTATGTTAAGATCTGCTGTCGTTCGGGACGCGGGGGTGCAGGTTCTGCGCATTTGCATCGGGACAAAAAAACTGCGAAGGGCGGCCCGGATGGTGGTGACGGAGGACGCGGCGGCCATATTATACTCAAAGGCAATGCTCAGCTGTGGACACTCCTGCATCTAAAATTCCGAAAACATGTCATCGCTAAAAATGGCGAGCCTGGTGGGCTGTCTCTTCGTACGGGAAAGGATGGAGATGACGAGATATTGGAAGTACCGTTAGGCACGGTGGCCAAGGATGCCGAAACAGGTGAGATTCTTTTTGAAATCACAGAAGATGGAGAAACCAAGATTTTGACCCCTGGTGGGCGCGGAGGTTTAGGAAACTGGCATTTTAAGAGTGCTACCCGACAAACACCACGATTTGCTCAACCCGGAGAAGCAGGTCAGGAGCGCTGGATGGTTTTGGAGCTGAAAATATTAGCTGACGTTGGACTGGTAGGCTTCCCTAATGCAGGAAAGTCAACCCTTCTATCGGTTGTTTCAGCAGCCAAACCTGAGATAGCTGATTACCCCTTTACAACATTGGTTCCAAACCTCGGAATTGTACAATACCGCGATAATAAATCGTTTATCATGGCCGATATTCCAGGGATTATTGAAGGTGCCTCGAAAGGTAAAGGTTTAGGTTATCGTTTTCTGCGCCACATTGAGAGAAACTCCGTTCTGTTGTTCACAATTCCTGCTGATACTACGCGAAGCGTTTCTGAGGAATATGATATATTGCTAAAAGAGCTAACGGAATACAATCCAGAATTAATTGATAAACCACGTGTTTTGGCGATAACAAAATCTGACTTACTTGATGATGAGCTGCAAGCAGAAATGAGAGCTGGCCTCCCAGCACAAATCCCTTCTATTTTCATTTCGTCTGTTGCTCAAAAGAATATTACGGAATTAAAAGATCTTATTTGGTCATCAATTCATGACGGAGACAACAGCTACGATTAACGTTTCATAGCGCGATTGAGCTCCCTCTTCGTTTCCCTTTCTTTAATTGAATCACGCTTATCAAAATCCTTTTTCCCCTGTGCTAATGCAATTTCAACCTTCGCGAACCCTCGGTCACTGATAAACATTCTAAGCGGAACAATCGTATATCCGCGTTCTTCCCCTTTTACGCGAAGTTTTTTCAATTCCTTCTTTGTCAACAGCAGTTTGCGGTCGCGCTTAGCTTCATGATTATAGAAAGACCCATGCGAATACTCAGATATGTGCATATTACGGATGTAGAGCCCATCTTTCAGGAATGAGCAGAAAGAATCATTAATATTGGCTTTTCCGGCGCGGATCGATTTAATTTCGGTTCCCAACAGCGAGATTCCGGCCACGTAACGATCCAAAATATGATATTCGAACGTAGCTTTCTTGTTCTTAATATTGATTTCTGAAGACAGCTTCATGTTTTAACTGATGTAAATATTTTCCGCCACTTTCCGTGATACGTTTACGTTTCCATCGTTTACTTTCAATGAAAGAGTACCATCAAAAGCAAAACGACTGATTATTTCCACCTTGCTATTGATACCAATACCTAGTGCATCAACGTGTTGCAAAAAATCCGTGTCGTTATCTCTGACAGAAATAACTTCACAGGTAGTACCTGGTAAGCAATCGGCCAGTGTTTTTTTTTCCTTTATCTGGTAAGAGCCATTTTTTGAAGGAATTTCGTCACCATGCGGATCAAAGCGAGGGTAGTCGAGAAACTTGTCTAATTTCTCGATCAGCTTTTCCGACTGGATATGTTCAAGCTGCTCAGCAACCTCATGAACCTCGTCCCAAGAAAAATCAAGTTTCGTAAATAAAAAGGTCTCCCAAAGGCGGTGTTTTCTGATAATCTGAACGGCGAGGTTTCTACCTTGCTCAGTCAGGTTAATCTTCCCGTAACGCTCATAGTCAACTAGTTGTTTATCTCTCAATTTTTTCACCATGTTATTAACAGTAGCAGGGCGCACACTCAAACGATCGGCCAATTGGTTGATCCCTACGCCGACATAATCCTTTTCGTGGGAGGACAGATGCAATAGAGCCTTTAAATAATTCTCTTCTGTTATTGTTAACATATTAAGCAAAGGTAAAAAAACGAAATGATTTATTTACATTTGTGATATGTCAGTACACAAGGAAACGAAACGCATTACGACTGCTGTCATCGCGGAGATGAAGCTGTCAGGTGAAAAAATAACCATGTTAACGGGCTATGATTATTCTACTGCCCGGATCTTGGACCAAGCCGGTATTGAAATGATCTTGGTTGGTGATTCAGCAGCTAATGTTTTTGCAGGTTATGAAACCACGCTTCCCATTACACTCGATCAAATGATCTACCATGCGTCAGCGGTAGTCCGCGCAGTGAAAAGAGCGATGGTAATTGTCGACCTGCCTTTTGGTAGCTACCAAGGCGATGCCAACAAGGCATTGGACTCAGCAGTTCGGGTAATGAAAGAATCGGGAGCCCACGGAATTAAATTAGAAGGTGGTGTGGAAATCAAAGAGGCTGTCGAAAAAATCACTCAAGCTGGCATTCCAGTCGTAGGGCACCTGGGGTTGACACCACAGTCGATCAATCAGTTTGGCAATTTCGGCCTTCGGGCAAGCGATGAAGGTGAAGCACATGTATTGCATCACAATTATGCAGCCCTAATTGAAGCAGGTTGCTTCGCTGTCGTTCTTGAAAAAATACCGGCTAAACTGGCACAAGAACTCACGAACCATTCCAGAATTCCAACGATCGGCATTGGTGCTGGCGCTGGTTGTGATGGACAGGTATTGGTTGTGAACGACATGCTTGGATTAACTGAAAATTTTAAGCCCAAGTTTTTACGTCAATACCTAAATTTGCACAACGAAATTACCAACGCGGTGCGCCAGTACATTATGGACGTTAAGGACAATAGCTTTCCGAGCGAGAACGAACAATACTAGGGTTTCACCAAGCTTCATCACCCAGTAGCGGTACAAATCGGAAGGTATCTAGCTCTATCCGCTCGTAATCATCTTCTGCGACGCGGAGAATGGTCATCATTTTTTGTTCTTTCTCAGTGCCTACAGGAATGACAAGGATCCCCCCTATCTTCAACTGTTTTAGCATTATTTCAGGAACCATGGGCGCCCCTGCTGTGACAATGATTTTGTCATAAGGTGCATATTTTTCAATCCCTTTAGAACCGTCCCCAAAGAAAAAGTGTGGACGGTAGCCCATATAAGGAAGAACCTGGATGGTTCTTTCGTATAGGTTTCTTTGTCGCTCAATCGTATAGACTTCGGCGCCTAACTCCATTAGAATACAAGTCTGATAACCCGATCCGGTGCCAATTTCAAGCACCTTATCCCCTCGCTTTATATGCAACAACTCCGTTTGATAAGCGACGGTATAAGGTTGCGATATGGTTTGACCGTCCCCAATGGGGAAAGCAATATCTTCATAGGCTTTCCCCCAGAATGTTTCGTCAAAAAAATAATGCCGGGGAACCTTCCCAATCGCATTGAGCACATTTTTATCTTCAATACCCCGCTTTTCGAGTAACTTAACAAGCCTTTTTCGTGCCCCCTTTTCACGGTAATTATCAATGAACTTGTACGCCATACCTTCAAAATTACTCAAAAAAAGGCTTAACTATTAAAGAAAATACAGAACATTGATTATAAAAGCGTTAATAAGGGTCTACATCAACAGTCAGTCGTGAACCCTTGTTGAGTTTATCCAGTTGATAGCTTTGAATCGTCTGTTTTAAAACTTCCTTCACCTTTGCTATACTAACATTTGCCCTGCTGAACTTCAGAAGAATGCTGTTAATATAATAGGTTCGGATTCGCCCGACCAATGGGGGTTCTGGACCCAAAACCTGCTCACCAAAATGAGCTCGCAACATGGTCGCTAAACGTTGGGCGCAGTCGACCGCTAAATGCTGATCCTTATGCTTCACATCAACCCGAATCAGTCTGAAAAAAGGTGGATATAAAAACTTTTTCCGTTCCACTATTTCCGTTTGAAACATTTCTTCATAATCATGTTTAACCACTTGGTCGAGGATTCTGTGGGTAGTTGCATAAGCCTGGATAATTACCTTCCCTTGCGCATCTCTTCGCCCTGCCCTTCCCGCAACCTGAGCCAACATGGAAAAGCTTCTTTCAAAAGCCCGAAAATCTGGGTAGTTAATGATGCTATCGGCGTTTACAATACCAATCAAACTTACCTTTCCAAAATCCAGTCCCTTCGTGACCATTTGGGTACCTATCAGGATATCAAACCGATGTTCATCAAAATCATCTAAAATTCGCTCAAAGCTATTTTTGGCACGCGTGGTATCCAGATCTAGCCGCCCGATTTTCGCTTCAGGAAGAAGCACTGATAATTCCTCCTCTACACGCTGTGTACCAAAGCCTTTGCTTTCAATATGTGTCGAACCGCAAGCCGGACAAAACTCAATTAGGTTTTC